>CAYYNA010000041.1:3901-20448 GCA_964472815.1 uncultured Roseivirgaceae bacterium | reverse complement strand
CAGGTAATTTAAAAAGGGCTGCCGTCGAGCTGGCCAAGGACTGGAGAACTGATCGGTACCTCAGAAGGCTTGAGGCCATGATGATTGTAGCAGATAAGAGTGAGATTTTGGTCATATCGGGAACAGGTGATGTCATAGAGCCAGACAATGATATTTCAGCTATCGGCTCTGGGAGTGAGTATGCGCGTTCAGCGGCTTTTGCACTAAAGAAACACGCTCCTCAGCTTTCCGCTGAAGAGATGGTTCGGGAAGGCCTCACCATCGCAGCGGACATTTGTATTTATACCAATCACAACTTAGTAGTGGAAGAAGTGGGGTAGGCCTCAGTTCTTTTGTACTTCCTCCTCTAGATTTCTCAGTAGAGTATCAGCCTGTTCCCTAAGCTGGTTGATGATAGCTCTACGAATAACATTACTCAATGATTGATTTGATCTTAGATATCGATTGATTTCCCTGAAGGTGCTGTGTGACGGGTCTTGCATCCAACTAGTGTCGTAATTGAATTTGCTGCTATTCTCACCCTCAAGCATGAAAATGAAATTATCCAGCTCAAGCGTTGATTGTCGCTCGCTTTCCTGCAAATTTATTTCTCGAAAAATGCTCTTAATTGTTTCGGTTTCTGAATAGTAGTCTTTGATCTGTTTTCGTAAATCTTCATTTCCTATTTGATAGAAGCGACCGGTGTTAAGCAATTCTAGGTAAGTGTTGTCATTTACCTTTAAGTGAGTCCAAAATACAAATTCAGGTATTCGTATCTGCTTCAGTTCTTTGAACCTTGTTGCTTCGTAAAATATTTCAAATGCTTTCTCTCCAGCCTTTATTCGAATGCTGTATAGCGAATCCAAATTGCTATAATATTTCACATCTTGCTGAATTTCTTTCTTGATTCTGTCTAAAGCGTCAATAGCTTGTCTTCTATCGTTTCTGATTTGATAAAAGGAATTGATTTGGATTGCAATCAAGATACCAATGATGATTGGAATCAACTCAGTGAATAGGAGGAGTAAATACTTTTTAATTCTTTGAGGAGAAGGCATGTTTACAACAATTACACTCTCTTCAATTTAGTCATTATTCCTTCCTTCCAGGTCGTTCTCGGGGAGCTTTTATTTTGAAGTCTATCTCTTCGGAAACTTGACCAATAGTGACTACAATCTTATAGTCTCCTGTAGCTAGATAGTACTTCCCGTTTTCGGAAACTTCGTAATCTTCTACCTCTGTTAGCTCGGAAAACCCTTCGTCGGTTTCCAGAATAACCGCCGCATAGTTAAGACCCCTATCAGCCTCAATTTCCTGAGATACAACTACCTTGTCATTAAACCATACTTCCACTTTTCCGTCCGTCGATTTCTCAGAGTAGTAGTTTACCGAAATCTCAGGTTCGTAGTATTCCGACCAGACACTGCGTCTATCACCCCATCGTGATGAATACGTGATGCTTTCCTGTGGAAAAACGTGCAAAGCCTTTGTCAGAATGTCATTCTTAAGTGCTTGCACTTCTGAAACATTACCTATGTAGATTCCCCGACCGTGAGTGCCGAGAACAATATCCTTTTCCCTTTCGTGAATTGCTAAGTCATGCACAGGTGTATTTGGCAGCCCTTCCATAAATGCCTGATAAGTATTGCCACGGTCTAATGAAACGTAAACCCCATGATCTGTTCCTACATAGATGATATTTGGATTTTCTGGATCTTCCTTGATGACATTGACAGGTTCTTTTGGGAGATTGGACGAGATGTTTTTCCAGGTTTTCCCATAGTCTTCGCTTGCATAAACCATTGCCTCGAAATTGTCCCAGCGATAGCCATTCAAGGATGCATAAACTCTTCCTTCTTGATGAGTAGAAGCAACAACTGTACTCACCCAGAAGTCTTGGGGTAGATTCTGTGAAACCTTATCCCAGCTAGCTCCCGCATTTTTAGATAGGTGGATTAAGCCATCATCACTACCCACGTAAATCAAACCGAACCGAAGCGGTGATTCTGCAATGGTTGTTAAGGTGCCGTAGCTGACATCTCCTTTCTTTCCGCCCTTTGTCAAATCCCCGGAGAGTGTTTCAAAATCATCTCCCATGTTCATGGAACGATGAAAACGATTGCTTCCGAAGTAGACAATGTCTTGATTGTGCACCGAAAGAGTTATGGGTGCTTCCCAATTCCATCGGTAGGGTGCGTCTCCTAGTTTGTGCTTCGGAGTGATGTACTTCCGATCACCGGTTTTTGTATTGACTCTGAAATAATTTCCGAACTGGTAGCCAGTATAAACGACTTCATTGTCTCTAGTATCCACAGCCACTTGCATCCCATCACCGCCCATTAGTCTCTCGTACGGATATTTTCCATTCTGATACCATCTTCTTGAGTATTCGTAAGTGCTTGGACCCTTCCAAACACCATTGTCTTGAAGACCTCCATACACGTTGTAGGGCTTAGCCATATCCACGGAGATCGAGTAAAATTGACCTACGGAGGGTGAATTGCAATTTGTCCAGCTCTCTCCTGAATCAAAACTCACATAAACTCCTCCGTCGTTACCCAAAATGAGATGTTTGGAGTTTGAAGGATTTACCCATAGGGCATGATGGTCAACATGAACATTTGCCTCATTGATGCTCTTGAAAGTCTTACCACCATCGGTAGATCTCACAATCGGGACGCCCATGGTATAAACAACATCGGGATCTTGCGGATCTACGCGCACTTGCCCAAAGTAATATCCGTAAGAGTAGATCATGCTTTCGATGTATCCTTCGTGCGTTTTACTCCAGGTCTTTCCTGCATCCTCGGACCGATACATTTCTCCTCCTTTGACGGGAGTGTCAAATAGCAATGAGTTTGCATCCTCCGTGTAAACGACAAGGTCTACAGGTGCTACTTTTCCGGCTTCAACATCTTTCTTGATATCAACCGCATTGTATTCCTTTGGAAACCCATTGTCATCCAAGAAAGTATTAATTTCTTTGTTTTCCAGAGATAAGAACTCCTCTTGTGACATGGATCGAAGTACATCTTTGGTTATGCCTTCCATTGTCTCATCTTCTTCTTTTTCCCTTCGATCTTGGTTGTCAAGAATAGCATAAACAATCGAAGGATCCGATGGGGCAAATGTTAATCCGATCCTTCCGGTACCATTGGTATCTGGAAATCCACTGTCGTCAGAGATTTCGTTCCAAGTTTCTCCACCATCTTCAGAGCGGTAGATTGCCGTTCCAGATCCAGCTTCGGTAAAGTTCCAAGCTTTCCTGTCTTTTTCCCAAGCTGCTGCAATGATCAAATCTGGGTTATTAGGCTGCATTATTAAGTCCACAATCCCAGTTCTATTGTTCACAAAGAGGGTCTTGTTCCATGATTTGCCTCCGTCAGTAGATTTAAACACACCACGCTCAGGATTTTCTGAATAAAGATGGCCAAGGGCAGCTACCCAGATAATATCCGGATTGGTGGGGTGAAGGAGGATTCTTCCTGTATGATGAGTTTCTTCAAGGCCAATATGCTCCCAACTTTCCCCATTATCTGTGGATTTGAATACGCCATATCCCGAATAAGAAGAACGGCTTGAATTGTTCTCACCTGACCCCACATATAATATTTCGTTCTCCCAGTCTACTGCTATATCCCCGATGGTCATCACTATTTCATTATCGAAGATGGGCTCAAAAGAAGTGCCGTTGTTTTTGGTCTCCCATAGCGATCCTGAAGCATAAGCCACATAAAAATGCATCGGATCTGCAGGGTCAACAGCAAGATCTACTACTCTTCCGCTCATCACTGTTGGCCCCACATTTCTAAATGGGACATTCTTTACCAACGAGTTTTTCTGAAGCTCGAGCCGGGTCTGATAACCTTGCCATCTAGCTTCGGCTGAAGTAGCTGGAGGCACTGCCGGAGACTTTTTCTTTCGTTGCGAAAAACTTAGAAAAGAGGATAGAAAAACTAGGGTCAACAGAAGGCTCTTCATAGGTAAGATTTTTTTTATAGGAGAGTAAGTATAATCTTTAATGTTTGTTAAACCAACCAGAATTATGAGCAAGAATCTACTCTTATTATTAGTGGTGATTGTGGGTTGTTCAGTACCTGATACTTCAGAAACTGCGCAGCAGGGCAAGGTGCTTCCTGAGCCCGATCATTACCTCACTTCTCAGCAGACACACAATAAATTTAGCCGGGCAATCCCACCTGTTTTAACCATTGAGTCAGGAGACGTCATTGAGTTTAGTACAGAGGAGGCAACAGATGGACAGCTGTCAGTAGATTCTGATACTGCTGATTTAATGAGCCTAAGTTTCGATCCCATTCATCCCTTAACTGGGCCAGTGTTCGTAAGCGGAGCTCAGCCTGGTGATGTGCTGGCTGTTACCATTCACAAGATTGAAATTGGAGAATGGGGCTGGACGGCTATACTTCCAGGTTTTGGCTTCCTAGCCGATGAGTTTACTGAGCCTCACTTGAGAACCTTCAAGCTGGCCGGTAAGAATAATATCCAGTTTGCAGATGGAATCAATATTCCTTTGAAGCCATTTCCTGGTGTCCTCGGGGTGGCTCCAAACACAGACTCACTGCTGTCTACTATTCCTCCACGAGCAAATGGGGGCAATATGGATGACCCAAATATTGTGGAGGGTACCACGGTTTATATGCCCGTATTTGTTGAAGGTGCCTTGTTTTCGATCGGCGATGCTCATGCGGCTCAAGGTCTTGGGGAAGTGTGTGGTACAGCCATTGAGGCGCCAATGAAATTTTTGGTAGAAATTGAGTTGATTAAGGACAGAGATCTCCCAGAGCCCCAATACGAAAATGATGATGTTTATGCGGTTACAGCTTATGCCACAACCATCGATGAGGCGGCTAAAAAGGCCACACGCTACATGATTGACCATCTAACCTCTAACTACAGCCTAAGTGAAAATGATGCGTACATGCTTTGCTCACTAGCAGGAGATTTGAAGATTGCCGAGGTAGTGGATGTTCCTCATATGTTAGTTACTATGTCCATCAATAAAGAAGTGTTGAATTAATGATCACAATCTATCATAACCCAAGATGCCAAAAGAGCAGGCAAGCATTAGCACTTCTAAATGATAAAGGTCAGGATATTGTTATCAAGGAGTACTTGAAGGAGCCACCTACCAAAGAGGAATTGCGTCAAGTAATTGATCTCTTGGACATTAAGCCCTTGCAGCTAATAAGAAAAAATGAAGCAGAGTTCAAAGACCACTTCAAAGGTCAAGATCTGACAGACGAAGAATGGATTGAAGCCATGACCAAATACCCTAAGTTAATCGAGCGACCCATTGTCATAACGGATAAAAAAGCAATTCTTGGTCGTCCGCCTGAAAACGTTTTGGAAGTTTTATGAAGGCAGTTTTAGTCAAGTCACTGACCGGACCTCAAGATCTTGTTTATGCAGATCATGAGTTAGAAAAGCCAGGTAAAGGCAGAGTCTTAATTGAAGTGAAATATGCTGGGGTTAATTATCCGGATTTACTGATGACCAAAGGAATGTACCAGTTCCAGCCTGATTTGCCATTTTCTCCAGGAGGTGAAGTTGCGGGAGTGATCAAAGAAGTGGGTGAGGGTGTAAGCAATTATCAAGCTGGCGATCGAGTGGTCGCAGGAACTACTTGGGGAGGGTTTGCCGAAGAGGCGCTCGGTTTTGCACAGAACACATTTCTGCTACCTGATGATATATTGCTGAAGGATGCAGCTTCCATCTTGATGACACATGGAACGGTAATTCACGCTTTGAAAGATCGTGCGCAAATTAAAGAAGGTGAGACATTGGTCGTACTAGGAGCCTCTGGTGGTGTGGGAACAGCCACGATACAGATTGGGAAGATTCTTGGAGCTAAGGTGATTGCGATGACCTCTAATGAAGAAAAGGCAAACTACTGCATTTCTGCAGGAGCTGACGAGGCATATACCTATGATTTGGGAAACTTAAAGGAGAAACTCAAAACCATTACCAATGGAAAAGGCGCTGATGTCATTTTTGACCCGATTGGAGGTGACTATTCTGAGCAAGCTTTCAGAGGCATTGGCACAATGGGGAGGCATTTGGTGATTGGTTTTGCGGCGGGTAAAGTACCCGGCATTCCATGGAATCTCCCGCTTTTGAAGTCTGCCTCAATTGTAGGTGTTTTTTGGGGATCATTCTTCAGAAACTATCCTACCGAAAATCAAAAGAACATTGAGGAGTTGATGAATTGGGTTAGGGAGGGCCAACTTGTACCCATCGTGGATGAAATATTTCCGCTTCATGAAACAGCCAGTGCTATTAAGAAACTTCAGGAGAGAAATGTGAAAGGCAAAGTTCTGGTAGAGGTTTAATCAGCTGCTGCCAAGAGCTGCTTGAGGTCGAGGGGCTTGGTGTACATATCCAACGAGCCATCTTGCTTGAGCGGCCAATCTTCCCTTGGCTTATCCCAATAAAGCTCTACTCCATTTTCATCCGGGTCATTGAGATAAAGAGCTTCCGAAACGCCATGATCCGCAGCTCCTGTAAATGGATATTTAGCCTCTGTCAATCGTTTTAGCATAAAAGCCAAGTCTTTTCTGGTAGGAAGCAGTATTGCCGTATGAAATAAGCCAGTAGAGTTACTCGGTGGTGGATTTCCATTTTTACTGTTCCAGGTATTTAGACCTATGTGATGGTGATAACCTCCTGCTGAAATAAATGCGGCTTCACTTCCATAGGTGGTCATCAGTTCAAAACCTAGAAGACCACAATAAAAGTCCAATGCTCTTTGGAGGTCAGATACTTTAAGATGGATATGCCCAATAGACGTCCCCGCAGGAATTTTAAAGTCGTTCATGCAAAAATATACGTTAATACAATTAATGTAGTTACATATATTTTTTGGAGCTTGTTCAATTGTGTCTTAAGGACAACCTTTCTCCAAATTAAAAGTTGGCTTTATTAGGTTAAGACGAATACTATTTGTTATTGATCCAGTATTTGGTAACTTTTATCGAATTGTTAATTTTTCTTAAAACGTTAAAAACTCTATTATTTATGAAAAACAACTACTTGAAATTGAAACTATTAACAATAGCATTTATGCTATCTGTTAGCGGTGTTCTGGCACAGAACATCCAAGTAAGTGGTACCGTCACAGACGCCTCAAATGGCGAGCCTATCCCGGGCGTTACTGTGTTGGTAAAAGGGACTACAAACGGAGCTATCACTGGGATTGAAGGAGAATATGAGTTGTCCGTTCCTTCGGATGCAATTCTTGTTTTCTCATCTGTTGGTTATTCCAGTCAAGAGGTTCAAGCATCGAGCGCTGGAGATATTGCCCTTCAAACAGATGTTACCAATCTTGACGAAGTGGTTGTGACAGGTTTGGCGACTTCCATTAAGCGGTCCAATTTGGCAAACAACATATCCACAATCAGCTCTGAAGCTTTAACAGGAACGACCACTGGATCTACACTTGACGGAGCATTGTATGGTAAGCTGACAGGCGTGAACATCAACGCTGCTGGAGGTGCGCCAGGTGGACAGACGGCACTTCGCTTAAGAGGTATTTCTTCACTTTCTGGAAATAATCAACCTCTTTTCATCGTAGATGGAGTTTACATCAGTAACGTACAGCTTACTTCTGGATCTTCGATAGCTTCCGGTGCAAACGCTGGTAGAGAAGAAGGTGGTTCGAACCGAGTTTCTGATATTAACCCTGAGGATATTGAAAGCATTGAGGTCTTGAAAGGTGCTTCAGCAGCAGCAATCTATGGTACTCGTGCAAATGCAGGCGTAGTAATCATCACAACAAAAAGAGGACAAGCAGGAAAGACTACCATCAACTTCGAACAAGATTTTGGATTCAATGAAATCCAAAACTATGCCGGTAGGAGATCCTTTACTAGAGAACTTGCAGAATCGGCTTTCGGAGCAGGTGCTCAATACGATGCAGTTGTTGCACAGAATGGAGGACTCTTCAACTATGAGGAAGAACTCTATGGAGAAAGAGGATTCATTACTGACAGTAGACTATCTGTATCTGGTGGTGGCAACAAAACGAAGTTTTACTTTAATGCCAGCAGGAGAGACGAAGATGGTATCATGTTGAATACTGGATACGATCGAACTTCTTTCCGTTTAAACCTGGATCACACTATCACTGACAAGTTAAAGATTGGAACCTCAACCAACTATATTCAAAGTCATGCTGATAGAGGACCAGTTGGTAACGAAAACAATGGTGGGTATAGCGTTGGCTATAATTTAGCCTTTGCTAAAGACTGGGAAAATTTCTTCCCAGATGAAAACGGCGTTTACGCGTCAGGGGGATTTGGTGGAGTTAATGTGATTTTTAACAGAGACTTCATTATCAATTCGGAAGATGTGGATCGTTTAATTCAGGGTGCTAATCTTGAGTATCTGGCATTGCAGGAAAGCAACTACCAATTGAAGTTCCAATTAAATGGAGGTCTGGATTTCTTTAATGCAAAAACACTTGTATACATACCAGAAAATCACGAGATACAGCGTGGTACTACTCAGGGATTTGTTGCCACTAGCGCGAACAGGTCATTCCAGTACAACTATAACGCATTTGCTGTTTTTGACTACTTCACGAATAATGATATCAGCATATCTACTCAAGTTGGTGTATCGTACCTGAATTTTGAGAGTGACAGAGTATCTACTCAAACGACTCAGCTAATTCCAGGTCTGGTTAATGCAGGTGACGGAGGCTCTTTCGCCGCTGGACAAAGAATTACAGATGAAGAGGAATTCGGGATTATTGGTCAAAGTACAGTCAACTGGGCTGACAGAGTGATCTTCACTGCAGGTGTTAGATTGGATAAATCAAATTTGAATGGAGATGTGAATGAATACTACGCGTTCCCTAGGACTTCATTGGCTATTAACATCGCAAACTTTGATTTCTGGAATGCTAGTGCCGTCAACCTTTTCAAGCTAAGGGCAGCTTATGGAGAGACAGGAAGTAGCGCGGCATTCGGGTCTAAGTATACCTCTTTAGGAACCACGGTGATTGGTGGTAGAACTGGACTTGCTTTAACTAGTGGTTCACAGCAGCTAGGAGCTGCGGACATTGAGCCGGAGACTTCTCAAGAAATTGAGTTTGGGGCTGACTTTGCGTTCTTAGACGGAAAGGTTGGACTAGAAGCCACGGTGTATAATCGTAAGGTTCTCAACCTGATCTATCCATTTTCTTCTATACCATTATCGTCTGGATTTGGTACTGCGATCCGAAACGATTTTGATTTAGTTAATAAAGGAGTTGAACTTTCCTTGAACGCCAATGTGATCAGCAATGACAATATCACTTGGAATTCCACTGTTAACTGGTGGAGAAACGTGGCGGAGGTTGAATCTCTCGGAGTTGGAGAATTCCAACCGTCAGGTGAGGGATTTAGTCTGACATTTGGTAGCTCTTACATCAGAGAAGGAGAAAATGCTACAGCTATTGCCGCAAATATAGATGGTACTCCTACCATCATTGGTGATGCTGCTCCTGACTTTGAGATGAGCTGGTTTAATCAAATCACTTTCTTAAGTGATTTTGACCTGACCTTTCTATGGCACTACAAAGAAGGCGGTGATATTTTGAACTTGACCAAGCTTTTGAGTGATTTTGGTGGAACTACTGCTGATCTAAATGATCCTGACTTGACCAGAAGTTTTGGTGAGCAAGGAGCAGCAGGATACATAGAGGATGGTACCTACATCCGACTTAGAGAAGTTGGTTTGTTCTACAATCTGCCAATTGAAAGCAAGATTTTTGAGAGAGTAAGAGTTGGTCTTTCTGGTAAAAACTTAATTACCATTACGGACTACTCAAGTTACGATCCTGAAACATCTGCATTCGGGCCGTCAGGTCTTTCACAGGGTATTGAGGTTACGCCTTTCCCTAGTTCTAAGCAGTACTATTTTCACCTTGGTTTAAGATTTTAAAGAATTAGAAATATGAAATTTTCAACTAAAAAATTATACCTGCCGTTGATCGCCTTGTTGTTCTCGGCATGTTCGTTGGATGAGGTTCAGGATCCAAATGGTCCAAGTTTGACTGGAACACTTGGTAATCCGAATCAAGAAACCCTAAACTTCCTGGTATCTGGCTTGGAAGCAGAGATTAGAAATGGAAGAGGAGCATTCATAACCGCTACAGGTACGATTGCTCGAGAGTTATATGACTTTAACTCTTCTGACCCTACTTCCACAGTAGCCTTGTTAGGAAAAGATGGGGAGCAATTAAATGGTTCAGAACCTCAGTTGACAGGGACCATTTTTGCGAGATATCAAGTAGCAAAAAGCGCGGATTTTATTCTGGAGGCTGCTGATAACGCGCCAATCACTGATGCTCAAAGAAGAGGATATCGAGCGTTCGCTCTAACCATGAGAGGATATGCTTTGCTTGATGTGCTGATGTTATTGAACAACAATGGAGTAAGGCTAGATATTGATGATCCAAACAACTTGGGACCATTTGTTTCCAGGTCAGAGGGTTTCACTGCGATCACACAATTGTTGAATGATGGTTTTGCAGAGCTAAACGGCGCTGAATTCAGTTTTGCGCTTTCGAGTGGTTTTGCAGGATTCGATTCTCCTGAAACTTTTGGTGAATTCAATAGAGCAGTGGCTGCAAGAGTGGCTTTGTACAATGGTAATGATGGTGGAGCGCTCACGCTCCTGAATGATTCGTTCTTTACCCTGGATGGGTCTAACTTGAATGTAGGCCCTAAAAGATTCTACGGATTGGCTCCAGAAACACTGAATCCGATTTTCAAGACTCCTCAGCAGAGCACCGATCAGTATGTTGTTCATAACAGAATGATATCAGGTTTGAGAGCTGGAGATACCCGAGGTTCTAAATTTACCGTGCGTAATGATGCGACTCCAAGAGATGGCTTGAATGGAACACATGAAATTTCTTTGTATGCAAGTACTAGTGATCCTATTGATCACATCAGAAATGAAGAGCTAATCTTGATTTATGCAGAAGCAAGCATCAACACGAATGCGTTCCAAGATGCAGAGGATGCGCTGAATATTTTGAATGCTGCATATGGACTAGCTCCATACGCAGGAGCTCAAAACGCTACTGAATTGACAGATGAACTCTTGTACCACAGAACATATTCATTGTGGGCAGAAGGACATGCAATGTTCGATTTGCGAAGACTTGGGTTGCTGAACGCATCTTTCTTACCAATTGACAGACCTGGTGATTTGGTACATACCGAATTCCCTATTCCTCCATTTGAGTAAGAGATTTTGGATAGACTTAAAAAACCCGCTCCATCGAGCGGGATTTTTTATGTCTAGGTTTTGGATTTATCTAAGCAAAAGCGAACTGTCTCCGTAGCTCAAGAATTGGTATCCACTATTGAGTGCCTCTTGATAAACTTTCCTCCAGTCTTTGCCAATGAAGGCAGCTACCAACAGAATGAGTGTAGATCCCGGCAAATGATAGTTAGTGACTAGTCCATCACATATTTTGAATTCATATCCTGGGTAAAGAAAGATTTCTGTGTGACCACCAATGACCTCTATGTTCTTTTCTTGCATCAGGTTTAGGACGGATTGCAGTGCGACTTCCTTTGAGACAGGAGTAAGCTGATAAGGATCTGTTTGCTTAATAAAAAAGTCTGTGGATCCGTTTATGATGTTCACACCAAACCAATATAAGCTTTCCATTGTTCGCATGGAGGTCGTTCCGACTGCAATGTTTTTCTCAGCATCCAGCAGGTTTTTGATATTTTCCCGTGAAATCCAAATCTGCTCGTTGTGCATCGGGTGGCTCTCGATACTATCCGATTTTATAGGCTGGAATGTGCCAGCCGAAACATGTAAAGTCACAAAATCTTTCTTGACTCCATTCCTAGAAAGCTTGTCCAAAACTTCATCAGTAAAATGCAGTCCTGCGGTGGGAGCAGCTACCGCTCCTTTCATTTTGGAATAGACAGTCTGGTATCTCTCAGTGTCCTCTTCCTCCACTTCGCGATCGATGTAGGGAGGCAATGGTATTTTTCCGATCTCCAATAGAAGCTCCGAAAAGGTGAGACTTGAGGTCCACTGAAACTTCACACGATCATCAGAGACACGCACAGCTCGGAGCGATAGCTTTGCAATGGATAACTCGGAATCAATCTTCCACTTCTTGGCATTGCCAATCATGCATTTCCATTCGCATTCGCTTTTCGAATCCATGACCTCCTCGTGGACTTTTGATGGAGCTAAAGGGTCTAGTAGAAATATTTCAATCTTGGCTCCAGTCTCCTTATGCATGATGATCCTGGCGGGAATAACTCTGGTATCGTTGAAGACCATCAGTGAGTCGCTAGGTATCAGAGTGTCTATTTTTTGAAAAACATGATGCGAAATAGAACCCTTGTTGTACACTAGGAGCTTTGAACTACCCCGTTGAGCGGGTGGATGTTTTGCAATTCTATCCTCCGGAAGATCATATAAAAAATCGGCTAATTTTAGGTCCATGCTGAAGCTCGAAGTTAAACCCTACACGCTTGAATTTAAATTTTCTGCCAAGACAAGCAGAGGATCAATGACGGAAAGAAAGGTATGGTTTATCCGCATTACCAATGAGCTTGGTCAAACTGGTCTAGGGGAGATTGCTCCCATCAATCGATTGAGTCCGGAAGATCCTCTAGATATACCGTCAGAGCTGCATTCCATTTCGGAGAAGCTATCCAGTATCAAGCAGCCAAAGTCTGAAGAAGAAATTTTCGAATTAGTTCCAAAGCTGGTTTCTAAAGAGTATCCCAGTATTAGGTTCGGTCTGGAGATGTGTTTCTTGGATTTAATAAATGGTGGTGAGAAAAAAATCTTTGCTAATGATCTTAGTGAGATATCAATTCCGATAAATGGACTGGTCTGGATGGGTGATATCGATTTCATGAAATCACAAATCAGAGAAAAGCTTGACTCGGGGTTCACCTGTATCAAGCTTAAGGTGGGTGCGTTGGATTTTGAAAGCGAGTTGGAAGTGATCAAAAACCTTAGAGGAGTATCTGATGAGCTTATCATCAGGTTGGATGCAAATGGGGCATTCCAGACAAATGAAGTATTGGCCAAACTGAAAGCGCTAAGTAAGTATGGGATTGAATCCATAGAGCAACCGATTCTTCCCATGCAGCCGGAAGCTATGGAGATGGTCTGTAAAAAGAGTGAGATCCCTATCGCGCTGGACGAAGAGCTTATTCATGTTTTTGACTCAGAGAGTAAGCTATCCTTACTTCAGGAGCTAAAGCCACAGCATTTAGTGCTTAAGCCAACACTTCATGGTGGTTTTAATTCGGTAAAGGAATGGATAGATCTTGCAGAGATGCATGGCATAGGCTGGTGGGTCACTTCCTACTTAGAATCAAACATTGGATTGAATGCAATTGCGCAGTTTGTCAGCAGATTTCAATCAACGACTTTTCACGGCCTTGGGACTGGAAATCTGTATCACAATAATATCAAGTCTCCTATCCTGATAGATAAAGGAACACTAAGCTTTGCAGCATCCAATGTCTGGTCAGATATTGGATTCGATTAGGAGGAAAGGGTTTTACTGTATGATGTGATAGGTGCCTAGAGAAACCTCTTCATCGTACAACTCTCGACTTTTGACTTCTAATGCTTGGTACTCTGTCTGATTGCTGGACACGAATTTCTCATAGTCTTCTTTTGACATCCATTTATCTGTCAAGAGATAAGATTTCCCGTCTTCACTTTTCATGAGTTCGTGACCCAAATAATCCTCGCAAGGCTCGAAGAATTTGAACCAAACGCCGTTTCTGCCATAAGTTTCTTCGAATTCTGAATGGTTGGAACTGACTGTGTATTTCCAGGCTATACAATACATGATTGAGAGGTTATTCTTCAACCTAAATATATAAATTTCTAAGAAGTAACCCTTCTTTTCTTTGGCGCTACGGATAAATAGTCGAAATAGATTTGGCTGATATATTTATATTGCAAGGATGGAACTAGGACCTTTGGTTAAAATAATAAGTCACGATTTGAGAGGCCCGTTGGGTAACATGAAGAACGTGGCGGACTTATTTAGAATCGGTGAGATTCAGATGGATCAGGCCCAAATGTTCATGGTCCATATCGAGCAGGGAGTGGATCGTTCGCTTAAGTTGTTAGATGATTTATTGGAGTGGAGCCATGCCTCATCGGAGGTAAAAAAGGTAAGGCAAGAAGTCCTGAATATCAATGAGGTTGTAGAAGAGGTTATTGATTTTGTCAAGGAAAAAGCGGAGAACAAAAAGCAAACCTTGGTTTTTGAAAAGCAGGATTTGTCAGAGGTCTATTTTGATCGGAGTGCCTTGAAGATGATCACCAAAAACTTGGTAGTTAATGCTATTCATTTTACTCCCGAAGGAGGAGAGGTAAAGATCTTGATCGAGGAAAAGAAGAACTACCTTCATGTGAGCATAGTAGATAATGGAATGGGTATTCCTGAAAAAATGCATGATACGATTTTCGAGATGGGGAAGGATAATAGACGCATGGGAACGAACGACGAAAAAGGTACAGGTATTGGTCTATTTATGTGCAAGGATTTGGTTCTTAGAAATAAAGGAATGATTTGGATTGAGTCCACTAAAGAAGGTGAGGGTTCTACCATTATGTTCTCAGTAAAGAAAGCGCCAGAGTCTTCCTAATCAACACCAGATCGTATAGTAGATCCCGCCCTATTTCCATTAGTTTTGCTTCAGATAAATCCTTTGAATGGAAACACTTACACCGGAAGAGCGAGCAGCAAGAAGAGCAGCGAGGCGAGCAGAGCGACAAGCCAGAAAGTCAAATAAGGAATTTACTATTCTGTACGTAGATGATGAAATGCCTAATCTCCGTGGCTTTAAATCTACCTTCAGAAGACTCTATAATGTGCTAACTGCTATCGGACCGGAAGAAGCCTTCCAGATCATTCTAAATCAGAAAGTCGATCTAATCGTTTCTGACCACAGGATGCCTCATATGAGCGGAGTGCAGTTGCTAAAAAAAGTATTTGCTTATAATCCCAAGATTAAGCGAATGATCCTAAGTGGTTTTATCAAAAAAGATGATCTACTGGAGACAATTGGCGATTTTGGTATCCATGATTTCGTTACAAAACCCTGGGATTTTGAAGGCCTGAATGCTACGTTCCAGCGGATTCTTACCACTGATGCTGATGTCAAGGATTTTTCCAACCTCGGCTAGAAGCAAACAATTTTAGTTTCTCAATAGTCTTTTTGTCTGTGTTTGACCGCTTAAGTAAACCAAATAACTTTTGCGCCTTTCTCACGTAACATCAGCAACGAAAACCAACCCATGAAGAATTATTTCTTGCTAGGGACCCTTTTGGTCTCTTTACTACTCAACTCATACGGGCAGACCTTTTCTTATACTCCAGGAGAAATCAAGCAAAAACTCAACAAGCTCAATGTTCTAGGAACTGTTCTTTACGTAGCTGCGCACCCTGATGATGAGAATACACGCTTAATCACGTACTATGCTAATGAGAAACTGATGAGGACAGCATATTTGTCCGCTACTCGGGGAGACGGTGGTCAAAACCTGATTGGGCCGGAAATCAGAGAGAGTCTTGGGGTCATTCGGACCCAGGAGCTTCTGGCCGCCCGCAGGACGGATGGTGGACAGCAGTTCTTCTCCAGAGCAAATGATTTTGGCTACTCCAAAAACCCAGAGGAAACGTTCACGATTTGGGATAGGGATGACGTGCTAGCCGATTTTGTTTGGGTCTTTCGAAACTTCAAGCCTGACGTGGTGATTACTCGATTTGGTACCGAAGGTAGAAATCACGGACATCATACCGCCAGTGCTATTTTGGCAAGAGAAGCGTTTGAGTTGGCGGGAGATTCCACTGCATACCCAGATCAGCTCAGCTATGTTGATACGTGGCAACCAGAAAAGATATTTTGGAATACCGGCTGGTGGTGGTTCCGAAGCTCGGGAGCGGATACTACTGGAATGACGCAAATCAATATGGGTGAATACAATCCCCTGGTAGGAGCTTCTTACGGGGAGATTGCCGCTAGGAGTAGAAGTATGCACAAAAGTCAGGGATTTGGATCATCTGGTTCCAGAGGAGATCAGATGGAATTTCTCGAGCAATGGGGTGGCTCAAGAACCAAACGCCCTTTCGACAATATTGACACCTCCTGGGAAAGGGTGGAAAATTCCGAAGAAGTTCAGTTTTACATCAATAAAGCGATAGAGGAATTTGATCCAGAGAAACCATGGCAAATTGCAGAGTCATTGGTGTTGGCGCGAAAATCATTGGATAATCTGAAAGATGACTTCTGGAAAGAGGTTAAGAATAAGGAACTCGAAGAGCTGATTGTGGCTATCACTGGACTGTACGTTTCTTTTAGTAGCAATGCCGATTTTTATACTCCGGGAGATTCCATAAAAATCAGTCTGGAAGCAGTCAATAGAAGTCCAGTTGACATCTCAGTAGATAAGGTGGCATTCAAAACCTGGGTCAACCCTGTGGAGCTCAATACAAAGCTGTTAAAGAACAAGCCTTTGGTTACCGAAATGAACTTTCAAGTTCCTCC
>CAYYNA010000041.1:2675-3801 GCA_964472815.1 uncultured Roseivirgaceae bacterium | reverse complement strand
ATCATGATGAATGTGAATTCAAACGTATTGGTGTTTGGGGATGACCAGCCAAAACCGGTGGAGGTCCGGGTGATCGCTGGAGATAATGATTTGAATGGTGAACTGAAACTTAATCTACCAGCTAAGTGGAAAGCTCAGCCAGAGCAAATCGCATTTAGCCTCGAAAGAAAAGGGGAGGAGCAAGTCTTTTTGTTTGAAGTGGTTCCTCCAAAGAAGTCCTCTATTGGAAAACTGAACGTAGAGGCAGAAATAGCAGGAAAAACTTATAGCAAAGGAAGAATACTTATTGAGTATGATCATATTCCTCGGCAAGTGGTTTACCCTGACTCTGAGGTGAAATTGGTGAAGCTTGATCTGGAGAAAAAAGGGAACCTCATTGGATACATCGATGGAGCTGGTGACGCCATTCCCGAAAACCTTGAGCAAGTAGGGTATACCGTTGAAAGATTGCAAAAGGATGATGTAATCTCCTCTAACCTGAGCAGGTTTGATGCCATCGTCTTGGGTGTACGGGCATTCAATACCGTTGACTGGTTAGCCTATAAAAATGAGCAGCTCTTCGACTATGTAGAGAATGGAGGTACTTTGGTTGTCCAGTACAATACCAATCGAAGGTTGGTCACTCAAAAGATCGCTCCGTATGATCTGGAAATTTCCAGAGACCGTGTAACGGTCGAGCAGGCGCCAGTCCAAGTTTTACTGCCTGATCATGAAGTCATGACTGGTCCGAATAAAATAACGGAGGATGATTTTGAAGGGTGGGTTCAGGAGCGAGGACTCTATTTTCCAGATAAATGGTCAGACGACTTTAAGCCCATTTTAGGGAGCAATGATCCAGGAGAAACCCAAAAAAATGGGGGATTGTTGGTA
Source organism: uncultured Roseivirgaceae bacterium (assembly GCA_964472815.1). Lineage (GTDB taxonomy): Bacteria > Bacteroidota > Bacteroidia > Cytophagales > Cyclobacteriaceae > Ekhidna. The sequence continues at coordinate 2,931 of CAYYNA010000041.1, read as the reverse complement.
GCGCAGTACGGGGAAGGGTATTACATCTATTCGGGATATAGTTGGTTTAGAGAGTTGCCTGCTGGAATTCCAGGCGCATATAGAATATTTGTGAATCTTATCTCCTTAGGAAATGACTGAGCTGATTTCCGAGAAGAACATAGATAAACCACCATTCTTCAAGAAATGGAAGTACCTCTACATTTTTGTGGTAGGCTGGTTAGCATTTTTAGTCCTTCTTTTCTACCTATTCAGTATCTCCTACTAGAATGAATAC
>CAYYNA010000041.1:0-2575 GCA_964472815.1 uncultured Roseivirgaceae bacterium | reverse complement strand
CAGGTACAGCGATACATTGGAGGCTCAAGTGCTTCTGAGAGTAGAATGGGACTTATGTTCAATGCTATTTTGAAGATTCCGATGCAGTTCTTCATTCTTTTGACAGGTGTGCTGGTCTATGTCTTTTATATCTTTTACCAGCCTCCCTTGCATTTCAAGGAAGCTTCTGTTGCGGTAGTAGAGAGTTCTGAGTTTGAATCAGAATACCAAGCGATCAATGATGCTTATCAAGAGGAATTAGTGCTGCGAGAAACCGCAGCAAAGAATTATGCAGCAGCTGTTAATTCTCAGGATCAGGAGCAATACCTAAGCGACTTTCAAAGCTCTGATGACAGAATCGTGCAGTTGCGAAGTGATGCGAAGGATGTGCTTTTGAAGGCAGATGAATCCATTGAAACAAAAGATTCAGACTATGTCTTTCTGACGTTCATTATCAACTACCTACCACACGGGTTGGTGGGACTGCTAATTGCGGTCATTTTCTCGGCAGCTATGTCTTCTACTTCCTCAGAGCTAAATGCCCTGGCGTCCACTACTTCTGTTGATTTTTACAAAAGGGCTATCAAGAAGGATGGTTCAGATCAGCATTACGTAAATACGTCGAAGTTGCTCACGTTTGTCTGGGGCGTTCTGGCGATACTGTTTGCCATCTTAGCCAAGAACTCAGAGAATTTGATTGAGGCAGTCAATATTGCTGGCTCCATCTTTTACGGTACCATTCTGGGAATATTTTTAGTGGCATTCTTCCTGAAATGGGTACAAGGGAATGCAGTTTTTGTTGCCGCATTAATTGCTCAGTCCTGCGTGATTGTCATCCATTTCCTTACCGAGGCGGATTACTTCAAGCTTAGCTACCTGTGGTACAATGTTGTTGGTTGCGGAGGTACATTCATCCTGAGTATGGTACTGCAGTTTTTGATGCCAACAAAAAAAGCGTAAGCTTTCGCCCACGCTTTTAATAGTCATTAAAGTATTTCTTATTTCAGTGAAGCAATCAAGTCTTGGTTTCTTTTGATATAACCAAAATCTCCGTTTGCCCAATTTTTTGCTTTTTCCAAGGAATCTTCAGCGGTAGCTATTGCCTCCTTTTTCTTTCCAAGTTTAGCAAGGATCTGCGCTTTGGTATGCACATTCCAGAATTGACCTGAGTTTTCTCCTACAGCCAGGTACATGTTCATCCACTCAAGCGCTTGCTCTAAGTTCTCTCCTGAGTTCAAGTAATAGTTTGCTGCAGCCACATAGTTTTGCGGGTTTACCTGTGTATTTGCCGCGATATCCTTCATCACAGCTTCGTGAAAAGACACTGATACAGGAATACTCCAAGTCACGTCTGCCCAAGCAAATTGAATCTCAGCAGTGGTGTTGTCTGCGCTAATGTTAGCAATTTGAAAAGACAGTCTCTCTACAGAGCTAGCAGTCTTCATAGGCTTCACTGTCACCTTTGCTGCCACTACGTCTTCACTGTAATTTGCCATATTTCCTCCGATCATCTTGGTGAGAAACATGACATCCCAAGAAGAGGCACCTGGCTTTGAGACGATCTGGTATTTACCGGCTTCTACGTTAGTATCACCGATTTTTACATCGGTGCTGATGGTAAGAATAGATCCGGCATTTGCACCAGTCCTCCAAACTTTATCGTACTGCTCCAGGTACTCGTCACCTGTTCCGAAGATTTGTCTTCCCTTTACACCTGGTCTGAAATAGTCAATGCTAATATCTGTCAATCCCACCGTGGAGCTGACTGAACCTGCTGGGCTAGGCTGTGGGGTGTTAATCTGAGCTGTCGCACCAAACACCAATAACAGGCTTAGCGCGATTAGATTTGTAATTCTTTTAGAGTTCATAGAGTTTAAGGTTTATGGCTTTCGAAATTAATACATCCCTTTACGAAAAACTGGACAGATCGTTCTATCTCAATACAGATGTTGTACAAGTGGCAAAAAACCTGCTAGGGAAGGTACTAGTAACCCAAATTGACGGGTTGTTGACCGCAGGAAAAATTGTGGAAACCGAGGCGTATTGCGGCAGAGGAGATAAGGCCTGTCACGCAAATGGGAAGAGAACGCCTCGGACTGAGGTAATGTATCAGGAAGGAGGTAGAGCCTATGTATATCTCTGTTATGGCATCCATCATTTGATCAATGTTGTGACGAATGTAGAAGGGCAAGCAGATGCAGTGCTTATCCGAGCGCTAGAACCATTGGAAGGAATGGAGGTGATGGCAGAAAGAAGAGGGCACCCAAAAGCGAAGCTGGCATCAGGACCAGGCACTCTCTCTCAGGCAATGGGAATCCATGTGAATATGACTGGTACGGATTTGCAAAGTAATATGATATGGATTTGCCAAGGAGCAAGGGAAGAAGTGATAGAAATTCAAAGTGATGCAAGAATTGGAGTGGAATACGCCGAGGAAGATGCCCTGAGACCTTGGAGGTTTGTTATTAGAGACAATAAATTCGTCAGTAAAAAGGTTAGGACATAAAAAGCGAAAGTCCGGTAACCACTCCGGACTTTCTTTTCACTAGCTGTTTAGCTTTGTCACCAACTAACCAATAGAGAAACTTTACGAGTA
>CAYYNA010000040.1:0-21163 GCA_964472815.1 uncultured Roseivirgaceae bacterium | reverse complement strand
TAGATGATGCAGCATGCGCTGATTGCGCTGGGTTAGAATTGGTTTCCGGTAATGAAATCTGGGCTATCAACGAAAGTAGTGCTACCAGAACTCTGATCCGAGACATGGATGATGATATCCACGCCAACATTGATCCCAATCTAAACTACTATCCAAAATATTATCCTAACTGGAATGACCAGTGGTCTGCCGTCTCAGCAGCAGACTACAATTTGGATGGGTCTATGGACCTCATCATAACTGGTGCGTTAGGAACATCAAGCGAAACTTACACTGGAGAGACCACCATATTTCTTTGGGATGTAGCCAATGGAAATGTGATTACCTTCCACGATCCATCAAACAACTTTGTGAGAGGACCTGGTCGGGTTAATATTGGTGACGTAGACGGAGATGGTCAGCTGAATGCCAACTTTGTCATGAACCAGAAACTCTATTCATTGGATGAAAACTTTAACATTCACTGGATCAGACCCATTAAAGAAGGTTCTTCAGGTTTTACAGGTTGTTCTCTCTTTGATTTTGATGGAGATGGAGCTGTAGAAGTGACCTATCGAAGTGAGGAATCGCTGCTAATCATCGACGGAATTGGAAACGGGGATAACACAACCAATATCAGAAGAGAGATAGCTTGTGTATCGAGAACGCAGGAAGAATACCCAGTTATTGCAGATGTAGACGGTGATGGCTCCAGTGAAATATGCTTGGCGTGTTACACAAATAACAACACCCCATTTAACCCTTACAGCAACACCGAATTCGCGCAGGTCCGAGTGTATGAATCGGATGGAGAATCCTGGATGCCAGCTCGTGGCGTCTGGAATCAGCATGCCTATTATAATGTGAACGTCAATGACGATTTAACTATACCTATCGAGGTTCAGGATCATACCAGAGTTTTTTCCGATGGTCTCTGTGAATTTGCTGACGGAACACTTGTACCTTTCCCCAGTAGACCACTTAATACTTTCATCAACCAAGCTCCTATTCTGAATGAAGATGGATGCGTAGAGTTTGCCTCTCCAGATATTGAGTTTGTTGGTATACTCAATGCAACAGATGCAGCATGTCCAGACGCCACGATTGATGTAACGTATGAGGTAAGAAATATTGGGGATATTGCCATTTCAGGAAATCTGCCAGTAAGCTATTATGCCGGAGATCCTAGAGAAGCCACAGGCTCTACACTACTTGACACGGAGGTAACTACATTAGTCAACTTTGAACCTGAAACGACCCTCGAAATCACCCAGACGATTACTGGAATTGGTGGCGAGTTCGAGCTTTTCGTTGTAATTAATGATAACGGAAGTACCCCTCCCATCACGGTTCCATTGCCAACCGCAACCATCCCTGAGTGTAATACGGAAAATAACATTCAGAGCACAAATGTTGGGTTTACCCGCTTTGATCTGATTGCCGAGAAGCTGAATGATAATCGTAAATGCGATGATGCTCTTCCAGATAATGGCAGTGCGCGTGCTTACTATTTCGGCGTTGTTCCTGCCGAGAATGGAAGCATCTGGGTGGAGAATTTTGAAGACAGAACCAACAGTGATAAAAGCGACATGGATGAAACTGGATGGACATCTGTCCAGGGCTCAGTTAATCCAAGCTTTTTCGGTGTTAACGATTTCAACGGTTCCAAGATGTTCAGTGGTGTCCGAACAGGTAATGCGAATGATAATGGTGAAGTTACCTGGACCTCTGAAGCTATCGACATTTCTGATTTCACAGATGTAACACTTACCCTCGATCTTTTTGAGAGTGGCAAACAAGAGAGCTCTGGGAAATGGCGAGATTTTATCATTGCCTCGTATGAATTAAGGGATAATAACAATGCAGTAACCGCTACTGGTGAATTGACTAATGGTCGGAAGTTTGGAAACTTTGATTATGCCCAGGCCCTGCTGACCGGAATTAACAATGCAGGACAAAATGACTCTTTGCTTACCATCACAGTCATCATCCACAACACCAGTACTTCAGAATTTCATTATATAGATAATGTGTCTGTACAAGGGACTCCTGTACCCGTACCGACGATACAGACTGAGGCAGACGGTTTTGTGTTTAACTGGTACGATTTAGGTGACACTACAAATGTTATCTACACTGGCAGCACTTTCCCGCAGTTAGCTGAGGGTGATTACATAGTGGAAGGATTTTATGGACCAACACTTTGTTTCTCCGCGCTGGACACAATAACTATTGATCGAGTGAGGCCAGAAGTTTATGTGTGGTCTTATGAAGTCTCTCAGCAAACCAGATGTATCAATCCTGATGGAGCTGCATTTGCTTTCGCATATACACAAACAGAGGACGGTAGTCCACCACCAGCGACGCTTTCTAACCCCCCTGGAGATACCTTGCTAGAAGCCGATGGGTATGAAGTTACTTGGACGCTAGATGGAGACCTTTTTAACACCGTATTGGCTACAGGTAACTTGTTAGAAGACAGGCAAGGGCCTTTTACCTACAGGTACACGATACTGGATCAATTCACTGGTTGTGTTGGTGATAGCACCCAATTGATCAACTCAATTGCCGAAGAAGTCACTGGATTAAACATGAGTGCCACCAACATCATGACATGTGGTGGAACAGGTGAAGTATCGGCTACTGTGAACGGAAATACTTCGGACTACACGTTCGAATGGTACGATGGAGCTGGGTTAAAGCCTGCTGTAGATTTTACAGGTCCTGACTACACCGTCAATGCTCCTGGTTACTATACAGTCATAGCCACAGATAATACAACGGGTTGCCAAACTCCAATCGACTCCATTTTAGTTGTAGATGAGGCGAATGCTCCGATCCTGACTGCCAACGCCACTCAAGCAAATACCACTTGCGGACCAAATCCAACGGGTATCGCTGAAGCAGTTGTCAATGGCTTAGTAGGTCAATCTGGCTTTGAGTACACCTGGTTTGATGGTGCTAATACATTGGCCGAGAATGAAATTCCAGACCCTGGTAATAATACCGCCGCTTTTGGAGTAGGTGAATGGGAAATGGCCAACCTTAGTGCGGGAGTTTACACGATAATCGTTGAGGAAACTGCAACTAATTGTACAGACACAACCACAGTGACGGTGGTCGATGATATCGTGGATCCGACTTTCACGATCGGTGACGTTGATATCGTTCCCAATACAAGTTGTAACTCATCTAATGGAAGTATTGATGCTAGTGGAGCTATTAGCCCTGCGTCAAGTTACACTTTTAGTCTTTACACCGGGTTTGTTGTAGACGCTGGCAATTTAGAGGATAACAATAGTACTGGCATATTTACAGGCCTTGCTTCAAATTCCTACACCATCTCCGCGATGGATATAACCAACGAATGTCCGGCCGATCCTATCACGGTCTTCGTTGGAAATGAGTTAGACAACCCTGTAATCGTGGCAACCCCATCCCCAGATTCTTTCTGTACCGATGGTGATGGCCAAATCGCTGTGACGAGTAGCTCCAATGCTGAACCAGGATCTTACACCTACGAGATTTTTGATGGATTTAGCTTTAGTAATGAGATTACTGCGATCTCAGACATTAGTGTTAGTGACGGATCAGCAGGACACACCTTCACGTCCTTAGAAGATGGAAACTACCGTATCAGGGTCACCAACGACAATTTAGGTTGTGATTCTTTTGAAGACGTGGTTGTGGGGGATGTGTCTGTCAACCCGACTTTTTCAGCAACGAGAATAATCAATGACAACACTTCCTGCGACGCGCTGAATCCAAACGGATTTGTTTCGGTCAGTATCGATGTTGCTAGTTTCGACGCAAACGACTACACGTTTAGCTGGTGGGAAGGAACAGATACTTCCGTTCCTGAAGATTTTGGACCAACAGTGGGCTTGAATTCCCTGGAGGATGTTGCAGCTGGCGACTACACGGTCATTGCGGTTGATAATGCAACCGGATGTACCACAGTAGAATTAACACTAACGGTTGGAAATGATCCTTACATACCAAATATTGTAATCCAAGAAGATGCTCCGCAAACCGACTGTGGAACTGGAAATGGAATCTTAAGCGCGTACGTTGATAACAATCCTGACTTACCCGCAGGTACTCAGGACACGGACGGGTATTCCTTCCAATGGCAGTTGGATGGAGTTGACTTAGAAGATGGGGTTGCTGCGGCAAATGGATCTATTCCTTCAGGAGCAGAAACTAGCACGGTATCCGGCCTTGCCGCAGATGAGTACACACTAGTTGTCATTCACGATAACACGGATTGTCCTGCAACTGAATCTTTCACACTTTCTGCTGCGCAGATTAATCCCGTTGTTGCTTTTGCTAGCAGAACGCCAAATACGGTCTGTGACGACACCAACCCAGCAGCGGAGTATACAGGCTCGGTAACTGTCACATCCACCTTTGACGGTAGTGACTTTACAAATGATCCTAATGCTACTTACACCTGGTACGATGGTGATGATACTTCCGATCCAGAAATCAGTGGAGAAAATGGTCCTACGCTATCCAATAGACAGGAAGGTTTTTACACGGTCATTGTAAGAAACTCTTCTACACTTTGCCCATCTACTCCAATTACCGTAGAGGTCTTAGAAGATCATGATGAGCCGGTAATAGCGTTTACAGGTATAATTGGTAATAGCGTCTGTGATCCTTCCCTTGCTGATGACTCCTCCAATGATTACAACGGTGAAATTACCGCATCAGTGACCGGCGGCTCGGGTACTTACTCCTACCAATGGTCTTCTGCATTAGATGGCTTGTTAGTCGGAGAAACTAACGCTACACTCTCAACAGTGATTCATGGCTCATACACCGTAGAGGTCACAGATGACATTAACGGATGTGTGGTGTCGCTTTCTGAAAATATTCCTGATACTCGTAACGATCCAACATTGTTGTTGGCAAACGTTGTTCCTACTGATGTTTCTGTCTGTACTGGCGGTACCGTATTTCCAAATGGAACTGTCACGGTGAATGAAGTAGATGGATTTGGACCGACAGATCCTGAGTTCTTAAACTATTCATTCGAGTGGTTTGTAGGAGCAGGAACAGGTACTCCAATTGCAGGAGAAAGCTCAGCAACTATCTCTAATCGGGGTGTTGGCCAATACACTGTAAGAGCAGTCAATGACGTAACGGGATGTACTTCCGCTACAAGGACTGTCGAAATAGAGGAATCGTTGATTGATATCAATGCAGCGGATGTTATCCAGCATCTTACCGACTGTGGTACTCCTAACGGAAGTATTCAGGTGACTGCTTCCATGGCAGCAGGAGACGAACCGGGAGGCTATACCTTCGAGTGGTTCTTTGGAAGCGGTGTAAGCGAACCGCTTGACGCTTCTGATTTAGTTAATGGATCTGGATTTTCAACCTCTACGTCAGGTACTGACCAAGCTACTGCAAGCGGTCTTGAAGATGGCACCTATACTGTCCGAATCACAAATAATGATACGCAGTGCGATGACACGTTTGAATACGATGTGGAAAACAATCAAGTCATCCCTACCCTCACTTCTGTCGATATCGATGTTACGAATAATACTATTTGCGATCCTGGATTAGCTAGCTCCGGCGTATATGATGGCATAATCGACCCAACCAATGCAGTTGATCCGCCTCTACCAGGGACCACCTATGTGTTTGAGCTATTTGATGCTTCCAATGTTTCTCAAGGAACCTCCTCCACCACCTTCACGAATGTGGCGCCAGGAAACTACACAGTGGTAGCCACTATCGAAGATGTGGCAGGAAATGTAAACGGTGGCGCTGGTTGCTCAAGTACTTCTGCCGCAGTGGTTGTTGGAAATGATTTGACGCTACCAGACTTTGACCTTACCGGTAATCCAGATGTCTTCTGTAATGCGGAAAACGGATCTATTGATATCAGCTTTACTGCTTCTGTTCCTGCGGATGGGTTCGAAATTGAAATATTCACCAATCCGGGAGCCACTGCAAGTCAAGAAGTCATAGGAACTGCAATTAACAGCTTTCCAGTTAGCTCTACGGCAAACCTTACCTCTCAAACCTATTATGTTAGGTTCATCAATAATACCACAGGTTGTTCCGCTATTGAGCCCGTTTTTGTGGACGAAGTTTTAGATCAACCAACCGTGGACAGTGCTACTCCTACTGCAGATAATTTCTGCGATGGGGATAATGGAACCATTACTGTGGTGGGAAGCAATCTTGGAACAGACCCATTGTATTCTTTATATAGTGGACCTGATGCGGTGGGAACTCCCACAACTACACAAGCAAGCAACGTATTTGATAACTTGGGAACAGGTACTTACACAGTTACGATAACCAAGAACGATGCTGGTGAATCTGGTTGCGAAAGTGATGGAGAGACTGTTTTTGTGGGTGAAGTTCTGGATGTGGTTACTCCTACCCTGACGGTGGATAATGAGCAAACTTCTTGTGATGGAAACAATCCGAATGGAAGGTTAATTGCTGGTGCGACGAATACCCTTGCCAGCCCTGCTCCGGTCTTTACATTCACTTTCTTTAAAGGATCCACGACCAATGCAGATGCAGAAGTAACCAATCCAATGGCAAACATTCCGACCGCTTCTGTTTCAGGCAACCAAGCAGATGGACTACCGGCTGGTTTGTACACCGTACTTGCGGAAAATACGACAACCGGTTGCACCGAAACGATGCAAGAAACCATTCAAAGCATGCCTACTCTTCCTCAGATAACAAGTGCTGCAGAATCAAGTCCAAACACAACATGTACTGCACCATTTACGGGTGAGATTACCGTAACAGCTGATGACAATGGGAGTGTGGAACCCCTTGATGGTGCCAACGGCTACACATTTGAATTATACACGGGTAGTTCGATCAATATTGGTGAGACACCTTTTGCCACTATCAATGAAAACGATGGTGACGCCACATTTACGGAACTAGAGGATGGAGATTACATGGTCCGAGTGATTGATAATAATACCAGCTGTGAGGTTGAAACCACTGTTCCGATAACAGTAACTTACAATGGACCAGAAATTGACCCTGCAATAGATCTTTCTCCTGGTATTGTTAATCCAACTGACTGTTTTGTCAATTCTGGAGAAATTGACTTAACAGGACTTGTAAGTGTAATAAACGGAACTGGTAATATTACTGTAAGTTGGTATGAGGGATTTGATATAGGCGGAAGTGCAATTCTGATTACTGATACGGAAACTCTAGCTGATGATGATGATTTGATTACTGGTATAGTACCTGGACCAATAACGATTCCAGGAGGTACACTAACCAATTACAGAATTCAGGATGTACCAGCTGTAAATTACGCTGCTCTATTAACTCTAGATAACGGATGTACCGATACATTATTTATCAATATTCCTCAAGATCTGGCCCCCTCAGTTGATGCTGAAAAAGTTCAAGATCCCGAGCTGTGCTCTTCGCCATCTGACGGAGAAATAGCATTTGACATCACCTTCTTCGGTGGAGACGTAGAAGCGGATTACGAATATGTCTTGTATCGAGATGTCGTAAATGTCCCCAACGATGGAGACGGTTCAAGTCCGTACGACCCTGCTTTCGTTAATGTAAATACAGAAGTAGATCGGACTACCATTCCTGATGATGATTCAGGGGCTGGGCAAGAAACTGTAAATATTGGTGGACTGGATCCTGGCACCTATACGTTGATCATCATCAACTCCGGAGATGAATGTCCGGTATTCTCAGAGGTATTTACGCTCAATGAACCGGACCGTCCAGATTTGTCCACTCCACCAACCGTAGTAAATAATCCAAATTGCGGAGATGGTGCTGATGGCGGAGCTGAATACGATGGGTCTATAGCAGTATCGGTCACACACAGCGTGGCTCCTGCGGTATTCACTTTTGATTGGTATACAGTAGACGAGTCTACTGATCCTGATACATACACTCCGATCTTGGATCTTGCCACTTCAGTAAATGGTGATCCTGATGCTGAGGTATCCATTACTAATAATCCGGACAATTCGTTGATCGAAGGTCTAGGTGAACTTAGCGGCGGATTGAGATACGCAGTAATTGCGACACATACGGGAACAGGGTGCGCTGATACACTTCATATAGATCTTTTTGATGATCCGACCCCAATCATCGTCTCAGGCACAGAATCCCCTATTACAGCCTGTACTCCAGGAGCAACTGGAGGATTTACGGTCGATACATTCAATCCAGCAGGAACGTATGAATTTGAGTTTTTCGATGGAACTAGTTTACTAGCAGCATCAGCTGTTGCTAGCAAGTTGGATTACACTACAGAAGGCGATTATTATGTGATCGTGACCAATACAGATAACGGTTGCTCGGAACGGCTAGATTTTACTGTTGAGAATACTACTGTAGATCCGATCATTACCTTAAATGGTGGTATCACGGACAACACAAGATGTTCTGGTGGTCCATTGGGACTAAATCCCAACGGGGGTATTGACGCACAAATAACAAATGATGACGGGGGTACTTATGCTTACAGATGGTACTTAGGGGACCTAGCGGCGTATAATGCTTCTACCGCTCCAAGATTAGAAGACGGTGTGGACCCTGGAAACGGCTCCTCCCCTACGGGAGCAGGCACTATTGCTTTAGATGATGGAACGCTTACCATTTCGGGCTTAGCGGCAGGAACCTACACTCTGGAGGTACTCGATACCGATGGAATCAGCATTGATTGTTCTGCTGCTGAAGATTTTGTCATCGCTGATGACTTGGCTGACATCACCATTGAAGCGGTCGCTACCACACCTCAGATCTTCTGTAATCCTGACGAGAATGGAACTGCAACTATAGCCAATGTGCTCCTAGATGGTATTTTGACGGATGCAACGACCGCAAATGTCGAATTTAGATGGTTTGATGATAATGTTGGAACTGCACTTTCTGTAGGTACCCAAGGAGGCACAAATAACAGTCAGGTTACTAATCTTCCTTCAGGAAATTACTTTGTAGATGTCTATAATGAGGACACAGACTGTGTATCAGACTTAGTAGCGTTTGAAATCCTGAATGAAGAGGCCTTCCCTGCAGTTCAAGTAACGCAAGTACGAAGAGACTCCTTGTGTGCTCCTAACAATGGAAGTGGTAGCATACTAGCTAGCGTAACCCTGGAAGGAACTCCTCCGACCACTGATGACGCAGATGAATATTCTTATGCATGGTATCAAGGTGCAGGAAATGCCGGGGATGCAGATTTTCTACTAAACGCACCAGTAGGAGTTTCAGTAACCGCTACTGGCTATACGATAACAGCCCCTGATGGTGAACAAGTAGACAACCTACCTGCAGGAACCTATGAAGTAGTAGTAACCAACAATGCAGGGGGAACTACAGGAGATAATTGTTCGACAACAGCTTCGATCACCATCGATCAGTTTACACCTGTGATCAGCATTGCCGACGCGGATATTACGGTTACACCAAATGAAAACTGTTCACCAGATCAAGGTGGCGCTGCAGAAGTCACAAGAGTAACGGTCACCTCGGTAGATGGTGGGTCTTATTTTATTGATTCGTCAGATCCAGAGTGGGCTAACCTAAGTTTTGAGTGGTACGACGATCCTACTGGAGGAATTGCCCAAGACAATGACGAACGTTATGAGTCGCTTGGACTTGATGACGAAACCTACTATGTAATAGTGTCTGATTGGTCCACTACGGGCTGTAATATGCCTAGCAGAAAAGAGGTGATTGTTCCTGATGATGTCCCTCCTATTACGTTGACTTTGACTGAAGATGCACCGGATAACTTCTGTAATCCAGTAAATGAAGGAAACGGTCAGATCTCCTTAGCGATTGACATTGATGGAACTGCCGAGGACGAAACCCACTACACCATTGAGTGGTTTGTCGGAAGCGGGACTGGAACATCATTGAATGCTACTTCAATTCCAGGATCTAGCTTCGCCAACAATGACTTGACTGTGAATAACATCCCTGATGGGGATTACACAGTTAGAGTGACTAAGAATGGAGCAGGTGCCACTACCCCAGCCTTGAGCTGCGTGGCAACAGCAGAAATCACGCTATCAGGTGAGGAAGAAGAAATTACGTTAGAGACGGATGTCGACTTCACGCGAGCACCAAATACGGTTTGTGATCCTGCATTAGCTGCTGGTGGAGCCTACACTGGTTCCATCGACATCACTGACATTACCGAAGGTGGGTCGAAAGTTGGAGGTATTGCAGGCTACTCTTTTGTATGGACGGGAGAAAATGGAGCCGCCCTTCCTGCAGGCGCAACGGGAGCTACCACCGCGACACTAGGTGCAGTACCTGCAGGTATCTATGAGGTGACAATCACCAATGACACTAGAGATTGCTCCTCAGAAGTGATCCCAATCCCAGTGCTAGAAGACATTACGATTCCTACGCAAAGCTTGACAGCAAGTAATACAAATGTTAATTGTGACGGAGCAACGGTACTAACTGGATCGCTGGAGGTAACCGCGGCTCCAGGAACGGGTACCTACACCTTTGCTTGGTTCCAAGGTGAAAGCACATCGGGTACCGCAATAACTACAGACATTGTGACGGCTAGCCCTGTATCCACAGCCTCCAATCTGGACGGTGGATTCTACACGGTTGTTGCTACAGAAACTGCATCCGGTTGTACAGTGACAGGTACTTACTTTGTGGATGAAGATCTAGATATCCCGACTTTGGATGTGTTCGCGGTTCAAGGTAACGCAGAACCTGATTCGCTATGTACTGGCAACAGCGGAACCATCACCATCAATGCAGCAGATATTTCTGGAAATGACCTATCCGCATTTGATTTCACCATCACCGAAGTAAGTGGAGGGACTATCGTAGCAGAAATAGATGGAGGAGCGATCACCTCCGGAGCAACTGTTACTTCTACAGATCCAATCATTATTGAGCAGCTCGCTTCTGGTGATTACAACATTGACGCTGTAAACCGCACCACAAACTGTGAGATTGCTACTGGACTTGTCAACATAGGCAATACGGAGCGTGACCCGTTAGTGACTTTGGAGAGATTAGAATCTGACCAAAACTGCGGAGCTGGTGCAACAAATGCAGGGGAAATAGAAGTCCGAGTGGATGGAAGGACCACTCCACCTGCCTTCATCACCTTTGCTTGGTCAGCAGCTGGCGGAGGAGCTGTAATACCAGTTGGTGTTGTTACTAATCAAGCATCTCTAATAGGAGTACCTGAAGGTGATTATCAGGTGACTGTGACTAACACAAACACGGGATGTGATATTGTACGTACTTACACCGTACCGAATATATCCATCGTACCCATCATTTCTGAAACTCAGATTAATGCGAACACCAACTGTACTCCTAGTATTGGTTCTTTTGAACTTGTGGAAGTCATCTACGATGATGTGACATACACAGATGGAGGCGCTAATGACTTGAACGGAATATTTGAGCTAGAGGTGTTTAGAAGTTCGGATAATGGATCCGTGGAGATAGTGAATTCTTCTCCTTATCTGGTGGATACTTTAGCAGCTGCAGATTATTTCGCGCTCGTTAGACACATTGCGACTAGCTGTACTTCGGAACAAATAGACTTTACCATTGAAGATCTGCCAAACCTGCCGGAAGTGGTGCTTACGCTAAACGAGGCTGATTCTACATGCCAAACAGGATTTAGTCCGAACGGTACCGTTACGGCTCTAGCAAATGGCTTAGATGATACTGATGCAGATTTCACCTTCCAGTGGTATTTTGGAGCAGTAGACGATATTGGAGGAACTGCAATACAACTTGATGGTACTGCCTTAGCAAACGGTTCGGTTCCAGTTGGATTTGATGAATCTACGATTTCTGGATTGGCAACAGGTACATATAGCGTTGAAGTTTCTCAAGCTTCTAACGGTTGTGTAGTTCGACAGGAAATTGCAATACCAAATGTGCCAGCAGAAGTTGAGATCATTTCCGTGGATGTGGTAAGCTCTACAGATTGTTTGGGTAATGGCGTGATTGAAATCACCGAAGTTCAGAAGAATGGTGTATCAGACAATTTAGCGAACTACACGTTTGCGTTCTATACCACAAATCCCGGTATTCTAGGCGCTACTCCAGTCTTCACTTCAAATCCGGCTGATGGACCTATCTATGATGAGGCTGTTGGCGATCTTACTTACTTTATTGTGGGAACACACATCGAATTCGGATGTACAACATCTGTATTCCAAACGGAGGTACCGGAAAATATTGAACGTCCAGTAATTGACCTTACGGATTTTGACAGACAAAGCAATTGTGATCCAGATAATCCAAATGGAACACTAACAGTGCTTGCAGACGGACAGCCGGAAAATGCTACATATAATTTCCAATGGTATTTTGGATCCAATACAACCGACTCACTAACCACTGATGATTACAGAGGTGGACAGAATCTTACTGGAGAAGGTACCAATGCGGTAAGAGGCCTTGGCCCTGGATTCTATACAGTCGAGGTGCTAAATAATAATACAGGATGTACTACCACAGAGACTTTCGAAATGGTAAGCGACACGCCTGATGAGTTCGCTCTCTCTACCTCAGTTTCTCCAAATACTAGCTGTAGCGAGCCTAACGGAAGAGTAGCTGCCTCCGTACTCAACCCGGTAAGAGACGAAGACACAGGTGAGTTCAGAGATTACAACTTCTTTTGGTACTTCGATCCTGATCAAGCAACAGCAGATAATGCTTTGAATAATATCTTTAATTTCTCCGGATCATCCATTGAAGGACTTCCTCAGGGAAATTACTATGTATTGGCACTAGATGCTACTGATCCTTTCTGTAACTCCGTGGTTGAACGTGTAGAAGTCTTAGATTTTCTTACTCCTCCAGCATTTGATATAGCTTCTCAAGATGTCACGGTGTGTTTCGAAGACAAGAATGGTTTTGCAGAAGTGATCATCGATGATCTATCCACTGTGACGATCACTTGGAGAGATGATATGAACGATTCTATTGGATCGACCTTCTTCATAGATTCTTTGGATGCTGGACTATACTCAGTAGAGGTAGTGGACAACATCAGCCAATGTTCGAATGAAATGGTTGTGGAGATCTTCAACAATGCGGTGATCCCGAATGCTCCGTTTGTTTTAGTCAATAACGTACGAAATAATTGCTCACTCACGAACGGAAGCGCAATTGCAAATGTAGATGGAGTCACAAATAACTTCCTATTTGAATGGTTTGATCCATTGGATCTAAATACTCCATATGCGACAGGAGCAGCGGTTTCTAACTTGGATTCCATCACCTACCTGGTGAGAGCCACGGATATTACTACCGGGTGTGAGTCACCATTCACGCAAGTTGATATCGGGTTTGAGGAAGTCGTGCCTGAATTCGTGGTGGTCGTAGATAATTCCATCTGTCTCAGAACAGAAGACGGGGCAACCAACCAATTCACCGGATCTGCTTTCCTTCAGTTCTCTGAATTCAATTTGCCTGTAGAATTCGAATGGACATTCCTTGAGACCAATGAAGTGGTTAGTACTGATGCCAGGTTGATTGATGCGTTCCCAGGAAATTACCGAGTAAGGGTTGTAGCAGATAATGGTTGCGAATACTTCAGAGAATTCAGCATTGATGTAACCTTGAATATCTACAATGGTGTTTCCTCCAATGGAGATGGTAAAAATGATTTCTTTTTGATAGACTGTATAGACTACTTCCCTGGCAACAATGTGAAAATATTCAACAGAGCCGGCCAAAGAATCTACGAAGTAGATGGGTATGACAACAGAGATGTTCGATTTGAAGGAGTAAGCAATGTTGGTGGAGGTGGACTCGTTTTACCTTCGGGAACCTACTTCTATTTGGTTGATTTAGGTACAGGAGATGATCCAATTCAGGGATATTTGGAATTAGTTAGATAACTTTAGCGGGAATGAGAAAATTCGTCATTGGGTTAAGTATGATATGCATGGCATCTTTTGCGATAAGCCAGCAAAGGCCTGTCATATCCACCTATATGTTCAATGGATTGGCCTTGAATCCCGCTTATGCTGGTAGCCTTAATATCTTCAGTGCAAGTTTCGTTCATAGGAAGCAGTGGATTAATGTAGATGGTGCTCCTACCTCAAACATATTCACGGCCAATACCGCGCTGCATGGCAATCAAATAGGCGTAGGTTTGCAGGTATCCCGAGATGAAGTCGGGGTACACCAAGAAACAGCCATGTATTTCAGTGGAGCGTACAAAATACGAACCAGTGCAGGAATTCTGGCTATGGGTCTTTCAGGCGGTTTTGACAACCGAAGATCTGACTTCAATGAGTTGAATATTCTCGATGAGGATGATCAGCTTTTGAGTGGTATTCCTACCAGATTCACACCAAACTTTGGAGCAGGAATCTACTTCGCTAACCCTGTCATGTATGCAGGCGTCTCTGTCCCTTACATTCTGGAAAACACGCTTTATGATGTGAATGTGGAGGGTACTATTTCGGATGCCAGAGAAAGCCGTTACTACTATGCAACAGGTGGTGTCATCTTGAACATCAGCCCTAACATTAAATTGAGCCCATCAGCGCTGATTCGCTATCAAGAGCAAAGCAGGGTTGGCTGGGACTTAAATGGCACGATCATTTTCGACGGTGTGGCTTATGCAGGTGTTTCTTACCGTAGCGGTGACGCATTGGTGTTCCTAACCCAACTCATCTTGAATGAAAATTTCAGATTGGGTTACGCGTATGACACGACCGTCAATGCGCTAAACGAATCTTCTCGAGGAACGCACGAGATTTTACTTAACTATAGGATCAAACTGAACTTGGGCAAAGATCCTCAATGCCCCGTATATTTCTAATCCTTTTTACTCAGATCGGTCAGTAGGGAATTAATAATCGTCAGTAAAATGCTGAATATTAATGCCCACCAGAAGCTATCAACGATGAATCCAGGAACGATAGATCCTGCCAGCATAATGACGATGGCGTTGATCACTAGTAAGAACAAGCCCAACGTAACGACCGTCAGTGGAATCGTCAAGATCACCAAAAGAGGCTTTACGGTGGCATTTAGTATGGAAATAATCACTGCCACAATGAAGGAGGTAATAAAGGCATCCAAACTGCTTCCCGTAATGGCGATACCTGGAAGAAGATAAGTTGCAATAATGACTGCAACGGATGAGAGGAGTAATCGAGTTAACAAGTTCATTGATACGTAATTATTTGTCTTTAAAGCTTCTGTGTGTCAAACCAGCTAGCATACATTTTGTAGTTTCCAGCAATTCTACCCAGCATCTCTTTATTTGCATGATCCATCTCCTTCAACTTCTTGGCTGGTATCCCACCGTAAACAGAATTACCGTCAACAATTGTTCCAGCCTTCACCACGGCCCCTGCTCCTATTATTGATCCGGATTTAATGACAGCATTATCCAGTACAATGGCACCAATACCAATCAAAACATTGTCCTCGATAGTGCATCCGTGAATTACCGCATTATGGCCAATGGACACATTGTTTCCGATAGTTGTTCCAGCTGTCTCGTAGGTGCCGTGAATGGTAACATTGTCCTGAATGTTTGTATTGTCACCTATACGGATGTAATTCACATCTCCTCTTACCACGGCGCTAAACCAAACGGTGCAACTATTACCCATTTCAACATCACCGACAATAGTACTATTATGAGCAAACCAGCACCCATCTCCATACTTTGGTGCAAAACCTCTCACCTCTTGAATGTAAGCCATTGAACTTTTTCGCTAAATCTATGGAAATCCGTCTAAAAATGTGCTGACAAAATGTCATCCATGTGTCTATCTTTGCCCCATGCAAGGATTGATAGCAGATATAGATTTACTGGAAGAAGAGAGCAATCAGGCAGAAAGCTGTGATTTCAAAACAACGGAGGACGATAGCGTCAGCAGTAAGAGAAAGTTATACATCGAAAGCTATGGCTGTCAGATGAATTTCTCTGATAGTGAAATAGTGACTTCTATCTTGAAAAAAGAGGGCTTTGGAACCACCTCTTCCCCCGAGGATGCGGAAGTAATTCTCATCAATACTTGCTCCATTCGTGAAAAAGCAGAGCAGACCGTCCGAAATCGCCTGAATTTTTTCCGGGGAATCAAAAAGAAGAATCGGGAAGTCACTGTGGGAGTACTTGGCTGCATGGCGGAGCGACTTAAGTCTAAGCTGCTGGAAGAGGAGAAAATTGTAGATCTGGTTTTAGGCCCAGATGCTTACCGAGATCTACCTAAACTGATAAAACAAGCGGACGAGGGAGAACGCGGAATAAACACCTTCCTATCGAGGGAAGAGACCTATGCTGACATCTCTCCTATCAGACTCAATTCTAATGGAGTGACCGCATTTATCTCTATCATGAGAGGGTGCGATAATATGTGCTCCTTCTGTGTGGTTCCATTTACAAGAGGCCGAGAGAGAAGCAGGGACCCCTATTCTATTGTCAATGAGGCAAAAGAGCTTTTTGAGAAAGGTTATCGGGAGGTGACTTTGCTCGGTCAAAATGTAGATTCCTACAAATGGTCCGCAGTAGAAAACAATAAGGCCAGATTGAATAAGAAGGAAGATGTGCCTATAGTCAATTTTGCCAATCTTTTGGAGATGGTGGCCAAGGTTGATCCTTTGTTGAGAGTCAGGTTTTCCACTTCCCATCCGAAAGACATTACAGATGAAGTACTGTACACTATGAAAAAGTACCACAACATCTGCAAGTACATTCACCTCCCTGCACAAAGCGGGAATTCAAGAGTGTTAGAATTAATGAATAGGACGTACGACCGAGAGTGGTACCTCAATCGTGTGGATGCTATTAGGGAGGTTTTGGGGGAAGAATGTGGCATTAGCTCTGACATGATTGCAGGATTCTGCAGCGAGACAGACGAAGAACACCAGGATTCTTTATCCTTGATGGACTATGTTCAATATGACTTTTCCTACATGTTTTTCTACTCTGAACGACCAGGAACACTCGCAGAAAAGAAATATGAAGATGACATTCCGATTGCGGTTAAAAAGAAAAGACTTCAGGAGATCATAGATAAGCAGAGAGAAATCTCAATTAAAAGAAACCAATTGGATGTTGGCAAGACCTTTGAGGTGTTAGTGGAAGGAGTGAGCAAACGATCTGAAGAAAAAGTGCAGGGACGAAATTCCGCTAATAAGGTGATAGTTTTTGAAGGCTCTCACCCAAAAGGAACCTATGTAAATGTCAAGGTGACCGATTGCAGCGCAGCAACCCTATTTGGAGAAGTGATATGAATTACAAAATTGATTCTGAAGTCCAGGCAATTAAGCAACGCTTTGAAATAGTTGGTACTTCTGCCAAACTTGACAATGCGATTCGGGTTGCCATGCAAGTTGCCCCCACGGACATGAGCGTGCTCATCACCGGAGAAAGTGGTGCTGGTAAAGAATCATTTTCAAAAATCATTCACAGCCTTTCGCATCGAAAGCATGGTCAGTTCATAGCAATCAACTGTGGAGCCATCCCGGAAGGTACGATCGATTCGGAATTATTTGGGCATGAAAAAGGGTCTTTCACCGGAGCTACAGGTGATCGAAAAGGGTACTTTGAGGTTACTGATGGTGGCACGATCTTCCTAGACGAAATTGGAGAGATGCCCCAGAGCACACAGGCAAGGCTTTTGAGGGTCCTGGAAAATGGTGAATTCATTAAAGTAGGCTCCTCCAAAGTTCAGAAAACCAATGTCAGAGTCATTGCCGCCACCAATGTCAACTTAAATGATGCCGTCTCAAAAGGTAAGTTCAGAGAAGACCTCTTTTATCGGCTAAGCACTGTTCCTATTTATGTGCCGGCCCTGAGAGAGCGAGCTGATGATGTTGTACTGTTATTTAAGAAGTTTGCTTACGATTTTTCTGAGAACTACAAGACGGACCCTATCAAACTTACGTCGGATGCCGAAGTGTATTTGAAATCCCACAGATTTCCTGGAAACATCCGACAACTTAAGAACCTAGTCGAGCAAATAAGCATCCTTAGTTTAGAGAGAGAAGTGAACGGGCCTACCCTCGAACAGTATTTACCTAGAACCGGAAATAATTTACCAGCGCTCGTGAAAGGCCAGAATTCCGAGGAGAGCTTTAGTGAAAGAGACATCTTGTACAAAGTGCTTTTCGATATGAAAGCAGACATGGCAGAGCTAAAGAAACTGGTATTCAGAATGTTAGATGGATCCGATAACGATACGGAAATACTAGAAGATCACAAGCAGCTTTTCCAAAATATTGAGGCGACTGGAACGCAGCTGGAGCAATTCAATTCCCAAAAGGATGTTGAAGAGGAACCCCAACTCATCATTGCGCCACAAGATGAATACGAATCGGACTTTGAAGACATCACCCATACCACTGAAATGGAGGATTCCCTTTCGATAGAAAAGAAAGAGAAAGAGCTGATCATCAAAGCACTGAAGAAGAATAACAACAAAAGAAAGTACGCTGCGGACGATCTGGGAATCTCGGAACGAACTTTGTACAGGAAGATAAAGCAATATGAAATTGAAAAGCTCTAATCTTCTACTTGCCTTAGTAACCTCTTTGTGTCTGTCAGGCTGTGGCGTTTACTCCTTTACTGGGGGAACAATTGATCCAAGTATCAAAACCATTTCCATAGAGACCTTCTACAACAATGCACCGTTGGGTCCATCCACTATGAGTGTGACCTTCACGGAAAGTATCAAGGACTACTATCAACAAAATACGAGCCTGGAGCTGGTAGATAACAATGCGGATTTGCAAATTGATGGCTACATCTCGAATTATACCATTACTCCAGTAGCCGCCAATACCGGAAGCCAAGACCAAGCAGACTTCTCTGCACTTTCAAGAATCACCATCACGATCTCAGCTACCTACACGAATATCAAAGATCCAACCTTCGATTTTGATAAAAACTTTTCCTTTTTTGTGGATTATGATACCGATACGGATTTAGCATCTAATGAAGAGCGGTTTGTGGAAGAGATTTTCGATCAAATAATCCTAGATATCTTCAATGCTTCCGTGGCAAATTGGTGAAAATAGTTAATTTTAGCTTGAACACCCTCTTCCTAACCCTGTGAATAAAACCGAGTTAATCACACTTCTACGAGATCCAAACGCTATTTCTTCAGCTAACCTGGATGAGATAGTAGAGCTGGTAGATGAAAGCCCCTACTTCCTTAGCGCACGTCTTCTGCTGGCTAAGGGCAGCAAGGAATTGAAACTTCCTGAGACAAAAAAGCGCATTGCGTCAGCAGCAGTATATTCAACGGATCGAGTGCTGCTTAAAAAATACTTAAGTGGTGATTTGTTCTTCCTAAGTCAACCGCCTTCCACAGAAAAAGTAGAGAGGAAGAAAGTTGTAACAAAGAGTGATTCAAGCGCACCTCCTGAGACCAGGGTCTCTGAAACTAAGAAACCCGAGGAAAAGCCAGAAAGAAGAGACAAGCGGCCTAGCGCTTTAAAAGAGAGTCCAAAGAAACCCACACCTTCTGTTCCCAGCGTCCCTGCAGGAGACCTGGACGAGATCCTAGAGGAACTGAAGCAAGACATGCAAAACCTCAAATCTTCAAGAGCGCATTTTGTAGAGGTGCAAGATAAGATTGAAGAAGAGGGTAATAAGGCTGATGCTAAAGAGACAGAGGCTGAACCACCAAAAGATATTAAAGAAGAAGCCGCACCTGAGATAGCAGAGGCTCCTGCAGAGAAGAAGGAAGTCGCAGAGGCCAAGGATATAGAAATAGAAGACTTAAAGAAAGATATTGAAAAAGAAGTCACTGCATTCGAGGAGTCTAAGCCGATAAAAGCCAGGAAAGTAAAAAGAGTCTCGAGGAAAAAGGTCAGCAAAAAGAAAGAGACCGAGGTTGATGAGGACGAGGTAGTAAATAAAAAGCTTGCAGAGCTGGCAAAACAGCAAGAGGAGATCGCTGCGAAAGTAGACAAGGAAATAAAGCAAGAGAAAGAGAATAAAGCAAAGAAAGAAGAACTAGCGAAGGAGAAAGCAAAAGAGGAAAAGGCAGCAGCAGACAAAAAAGAGAAGACCAAAGAAGAGAAAAAAGAAAAAGCTCCTGCGAAAATCAAGGTCGCAAAAGCCAAAAAAGAAGAAACTGCTAAGGCCAAAAAGTCAGCTGAGAAGAAAGAAGCTGAAGATAAAAAAGAAGCTGATTCCGAAGAGCGGGCAGAGAAATCAATCAGGGAACCTAGGTTTTCAAGAGATTCCACTAGGAGTTATTTGAGAACGTTGGAAGTTCCGGATGACGATTTCATTGATTTTGGATCTGATGATGACGAGGAGGAGAAACAGGTAGTTGCAGAAGATACCCCTGAAAGCAAAGCAGAAGAAGCTAAAAAGGAAGAGACTGATATCCCTAAAGTAGAGGAAAAAGAAGAAGCCAAGACCAAAGCTCCAAAAGAAGAAAAAAGCAAAGAAGCTAAGAAGGAAAAAGAGGAAGAAAAACCAGCCAAAACAGCCGCGAAAAAGAAGGAAGTGAGTAAGGCAGACAGTGCTGAAAGCGCCATGCCTAAGACGACCATTGTGAAGAAAGCTAAGCTGGTCAAAAGGAAACGGTCCACACGTCAAAGTGGAGGAGCTGGAAAATCGGCGGCTCCAAAACTGCCGAAGAGCAAAGACGATGATGACGGAAAAGGTGATCGTGAAAAGCAGAAGGACATCATCGAGAAGTTCATAAAAGAATCTCCTAGCATCAAATACTCAAAAGAAGCTGAGCCCTCCACTGCAGATTTAGCTGAAAACAGTACCTCTTGGGATAAGAACCTCGCCTCGGAGTATTTGGCAGAAATCTACTTGAAGCAAGGCAACAAAAAACGCACAGTTGAAATCTATGAGGCATTGGCCTTGAAATATCCAGAAAAAAAATCTTACTTTGCGGACTTAATTTCAAAGATCAAGTAGATGTACGGAGTAGTTGTAACCATAATTCTTGTTGTAGCGGTATTATTGATTTTGGTTGTGTTAGCACAAAACCCAAAAGGTGGTGGACTTTCGAGCCAATTCGGTGGATCAGGGACTACCCAGTTAATGGGTGTGAAGAAAACTGGTGATTTGTTGGAGAAACTTACATGGGGTTTTGCTATAGCACTACTAGCACTTTCCATCTCTACGAACTTTGTGCAGCCTGCACAGGAAGAAGATATCCTTTCCAGCCCGAACATTGACAATGCCCAGAATACTGCC
>CAYYNA010000039.1:19530-21262 GCA_964472815.1 uncultured Roseivirgaceae bacterium | reverse complement strand
TACCTTGTCGTTTATTTTCGCTTTCATCTTTTATATTTTCAATTTTGCTGCGCAAAAGTATACAAGAAGATCTTAGACTGCCGCTCTCTTTAGGCGGTCATTAACGGCACGTCCTAACCCTTGCTCAGGAAGGTACTCTGCAAGAATGGTGTCAATATGAGGAGCATCCATTCTTCTTAAGGCTTTGAAAATATTCATTGCAGCTTCACCAAGATCTTTGCTTGGCGAAAGAACAAAACTATTTTTCTTTGGTACTTCATAGGCTTGGTGAAATGAAATCACACCCGTTGTTTTGGGATTTGCAGACCTCAAAAGCTCTGCTATGTTCCCAATAACAAGCCTTCTGCCTGGAGAATAATGAGACTTCAACATGCCTGGCGCAGCAGGGTTTGAACTCGTATTGACTTGAACATCCACTTCTCCAACTACTTCTTCGATGGCCTCAACAGCAATTCCCCCCAGGCGATGAACAACTGCTTTGTCATTATCAAAACCTACGATCGTTGATTCCACACCCACCGAACAAGGTCCACCATCTAACACATACTTTATTTTGTCCCCCAATTGGTCAACAACGTGTTGCGCAGAAGTTGGCGAGACGTACCCAAATGGGTTAGCGCTTGGTGCCGCCAACGGAAAATCTAAATCAGAGAGTAAAGCTAAAGTAATCGGATGGCTGGGAATTCGAACTGCCACCCTGGAATGGCCTGATGTGAGTAAATCTGGCACAAGCTCTTTTTTTTCGAGCAGCAAAGTCAATGGGCCAGGCCAGAAAGTATTGGCAAGTAAAGTTGCAGTTTTGGGAATTGCCTTGACCAAAGATTCGACTTTTTCAATGGAGTTTGTATGCGCAATGAGAGGATCAAATTTAGGGCGATTCTTCACCTCATAAATTTTCAAAATTGCCTCCTCGCTCAATGCATTCCCTGCAAGACCATATACGGTTTCAGTTGGCACTGCAACAACCTGATCTGATCTTAGGAGCTCACTGGCTTGCACTATGTCTGTTCCTACAATGGCCATAAAACAGCCGCAAGTTTAGCTGATCTACCAATTCCTTTGAAATCTGTGGCACATATTGTTACTTTAGTTTCAAATCAACAACTATGACTAAGAAGACGAAAAACATCTTAAAGGTTATCTCTATAGTTCTAGCTATATCGGTAATCTTAATGGAGTTGGGGATTATTCCAAATTGGGTAACACCACATTTTTGGGTAATGGTGATTGCTTATTTTATGATTATCCTGGCAAGTCGCTAGCGCCTAAGAATCAACTTCCCAGTTCGCGATTGACCGGCATACTGAATGCGATAGAGGTATACTCCATTTACCAGAGAAACTCCTGAAGCATTCGTACCATCCCAGACAATTTCATTACTCCCAGCAAATTGTGGTGCCCAAAGGAGGTTATTTACCAGCTCGCCGCTTAGCGTAAGTAAGTCGATCCGTACGGTCCCTGCCTCTGGTATAGTATACTGAATTTTTGTTATCTCATTAAAGGGGTTCGGCGAAGCAAATGAGATTCCAAAACCGGTATCCCCCTCCTCTTCAAGCCCTACACTTCTAAAATCTTCAATGGTGGTGGTAAACACACCGTTCCCATGCGTAGCAATTGCTAACCTCCCATCTTCAGGTCTGTAGTCCATCATCGGGATCACGGCATTGCCAATAAGCTCCTCAGACTCCTTGACCCAGACCGTGGAAGATCCATTGGTCAAGGTAGTGGAAGA
>CAYYNA010000039.1:14159-19430 GCA_964472815.1 uncultured Roseivirgaceae bacterium | reverse complement strand
GAGATATTCGCGTTGAAGTACAGATGATTTCCCCCGGCAATAAACATCCGATTTGGGTTAGAAGCATCCAAGGTAAATGGATTAACAAAGAGGTAAGCCGAACCTGCCTCCGCAACTAATCCCGCAGGATCCACCCTAGCAAAAGAAGTACGATTGAAATCTTCATCGTAAGTTAATCTGAGCGTTTGCCCCCGCTGGAAAGAAGCAAACCACAGCTCATTGTTTAAGGTAGTTGCTGCGTATCCTCCATCTCCTCCTATTACTGCCTGCCAATCCGATAAACCGGTGGTAGTCGACAGATCGGTTCCATTGTCCTGCATTCCACCAATCAGTGCAGGGTCGCCGGATACCTTCGACTGTGCGATGGTAAAAAACTGCGATGTAATAAAGCCATTATTCAGGCTTTCCCACATTACCGAGTCAGCGGTTCCGTCATCACTTACACGTACTCCTCCGTCACTTGCAGAAAGTAGTCGGTCGGGGTTTGAGGGGTAGAACAGCAAATCATGCTGGTCGGGGTGGTGATTTGGGTAAACACTAGCACCCCCCTCTGGGGTGTATCCACCAATCCACTTTGAATTATCCATTGATTCAAAACCATCCGTGCTTCGATATAAATTGGTTCCACCTGCAAACACAATATCAGGATCTTCTGGATGCACCCTTATCATCATGTTATAAGAGCCTTGTGTATCAAAGTTTCCTAGATCACCCCCGAAGTTTGGCGTTTCTCGCAGATCCCAATTCCTTACTATCCTATTTCCCTCAAAGCGGACGAACAGCCGAAGAAGAAAAATTGGGCTGGAGTCGACCAAAACGTAGGAGACATTAGGATTAGACTCACTATTGCCGATGACAATTCTTCTGAATTCCGAGTCGTCCGTAAAGGGAGTGATGTCTTCCCAGGTAAGTCCGTCCTGAGAGACGTAGATCCCCGCGTCTGGGGAAATATCCAACTTGGAAGAAGAAAGCGTAGTTGTAGAAAGAGCAGCATAATATATCCCATTACTTGCTTGCGTGATCTCTGAAAAAACTGCAGAAGGTTCTTCTCCTAAGTTTACGGAATCTGGTAAATCAAACTGCTTAGGTCCTAAGGTAGGCTCCCAGCTTTGACCCCCATCAAGCGAGCGGAGGATACCACCGAAGGTGGCTGCAAATACTTCGTCCTCATTCTGATTAAGCTTGTTGACTATGATTCTATAAACGAACTGAAATTGGTTGCTAAATCTGTTTGGCTGAGAATTGGAGGTCGATGCTAAAAGAAACCAATTCTCCCCATTGTCGACCGACTTGTATATGCCGGTTCCTCTAAAAGTATCTCCGCCGATGTTGGCCGAATTTCCCACTATTTCTCCTGTGCCATGATACCACACATCTTCCATGCCGGCACGTGTGTCCTGAACGATGCACGTAACACTGTTTCGATTCAGAGGATCAGATTTTCTGATCCAGGTTTGTCCACCATCTGTGGTCTTCCAAACGCCACCGGAAACTCCCCCAGCCAGGATCGTATTTTCATCACGAACGTCAAATGCTACGGCTCTTGTCCTGCCTCCAACATTGAAGGGGCCTGCCGCTTGCACATCTAAGGAAGTAGTCCTAAGGTTTTTAGTGTTTCTTAAAAGGTTACTGCTGAATGCTAGTTCCGCATTGCGAATACCCGTTGGAATTTGACCAGTTTTTGGGTCTGCGTAGATCAGTCGCTCATATTCCAGCCTTCCCATCAAGTCCTCTCGCCCAACGATCTCTGAGCTGTCCTCTTCAATATGGATGAAATAAACTGGTGTGTCTTGCTGGGACAGCCCAGCAAAAAGGAAAACTAAAACGAATTTGAAATGCCTCAATCTACTCAATCACTGTATTGACCTTGTTGATCCTTCCTTCCGAAAGCTCCCCGGTCTGGACTCCCTCACCATTGTTGTTCTTTTCTCCCTTTTTTGCTTCGATGAAATAAGCGATAGGTCGCATCTCTTTGAAAGTCACTCTGCCCTTTTTATCTGTTTTCAACATTGCAACAGCATTTTCACTTGCCAGATAGTCTTTCTCGTTATCATAGATGCTTACAGAGGCACCCTCAACAAAGTTTCCCAACCCGTCCAGAACTGTGACTCGCAATTTTGTTGGCAATAGTTGAGCTTCAGCAGTATGTAAAAATGAAGCAACAAATAACACGCTCACTAAGGATAAGACTCTCATATTGATCTTAAGATTTAGGTTCAAACTCAAAAATAATTTCTGCTAAAGATTCAAAGCTTAAAGCTTCCGTATAGTTCCTGTCAGGATAAGAATTTGCAACAAATTTTATCCTCGATGGCTCATTGTTATGCTCGATGTATTCTATCTGTACGTTCCCATATTTCTGATCGATGGGTTTCACAAATTGATTCTTTGGTTTCAGATAGTGCATCTCCTTCTTTACCACTTCTTCACCATGTTCCTTGAGCGTTTGCTTGCTCACGGAAACTTTGTAATCAAGTTTTTTCACCTGTTCTGCCAAGTAATCAAAAAAGTAATGGAAGGAAGTCTTCTCAAACCTTGAACTGAAAGTCAGGGCAAAGCCATAGCTATTTGAACCCGCATGTAAAATGACCTCCGGATCATTTTCAATCCGTTCTTTGCTCAGGAAGTAAGACTTACTGACTTCCGACAGGAGGTCCTTGCAAGCTGTGGATCCTTTCCATTGCTCATATTCATCAATGAATCCCTGAGTACGTTTGATAAGTCCATCAATGACGACAGGTGAGGAAGCACTTTTTTCCTTACCGAAAATCTTAGCAAATATCTCGTCGAAGAAGCTCATTACCTAATAAGCGTCACGGCTCCATATTGTTCAATAGTTCCTAGTTCGGGAGCTAACGAACTTGAGAACTTCAAGATGTAAGCGTATGTCCCAGGAGGAAGTAACTGTCCTCGATAGACTCCATTCCACCGAAAG
Source organism: uncultured Roseivirgaceae bacterium (assembly GCA_964472815.1). Lineage (GTDB taxonomy): Bacteria > Bacteroidota > Bacteroidia > Cytophagales > Cyclobacteriaceae > Ekhidna. The sequence goes on along the minus strand of CAYYNA010000039.1, from coordinate 16,495 downwards.
TCTTGATTTTCGGATCTAAACACTGGCTCACCCCATCTTGTGTAAATCAGGATCTCAAAATCGTCCACAAAGTCATTCGGAAAGACAAAGAATTCATCATTTCTGCCATTTCCATCTCCCGGCGTAAATGCATTTGGAGCGAAGATTACTGGTCGACAGTCTTCATCTACCTCCACTTGATCAATGATGCACGTGAAGCCGTTATAAAGGGTAACCTCATAAGTACCAGCATCAGCAACTTCCAGTGTAGGATCTCTCGATATTACTGTAGTATCAGGTAGCAACCTCCATTCATAGGTATTGAAGATACCTGGATCAAGAACAACCGTTGGATTGTTTAAATCGGCACGACAAAACGTTTCCCTATCTCTAAGCAGCAAATCTTCAGGATTTATTGGAACAACGGCAACATCAATCACATCAGTGACCACACAAGTTCCTGTTTCATTCGTTGCTGTGACCGTGTAGGTATCTGAGGCTGTGACGGTCAGAATTGAATCCACATCGCTGAGAATGTTGCCGGCACCATCCTGCCACTGGTAAGTGATAGACGGATCGAAGTAGGTGGTGGTGGCAATCACAAAAACTTGCCCATTATTATCGCAATCGGCATCTAAGGTCAACTCCACTTCAAACTCCTCTTCCACAGTGATCACTACATCACTGGAAGTCAAATCACAACCAGTCAATTGATCAGTCACAGTTACGAAATAAGTACCCGATGTAGTGACGGTATTCGCACCGGAAAGCGTTCCATTGCTCCAGCTAAACACATAGGAGCCACTCCCATTCGACACGTTAGCTAAAAGCGTTACTTCTCCTTCGCAGGGATCACCTTGAATCTCAATATCCACGATCGGATCATTATTGAACCTCACTTCAATCTCTTCAGACCTAGGGCAAAAATTTGGACCATCTGCAAGAACGGTATAAGTACCAGGCTGATTTACGGTGATCGTGTCATTCGTATTTTGCCCGACTATTCCCGGACCTGTCCAAAACAGAGTAGTCGCTAATGAATCAACTCCGACTATAAAAATCTCACCCTCAGACCCACAAACAAACTGCGGTGTATCAAAGGTAAAACCGGGCTCAGGGTTCTCAAGCTGAATTCTCACCGTATCTGTTTCTACACAACCCAGGCCTGCCGGATCTGTATCCGTGACAGTAATGAAGTACGTGCCAGTATCTAAGTTCTGCAAGACTGGATTTGTGAAAGCATTAGATAAACTAGTATTCAATTCGTTACTCCCATCCTCATAGTCTATGACGATATCAAACGAATTGGGGGTCATTAGACTAAAATTGATGCTAATGGCTCCTTCACCGTTACAAGCTCTTGGCGCAGTGGCTGCCATACCCAGGTTCCCCAAATCTTCTACCTGGACTACTTCGTTTCTGACACAACCGGTCACCAAGTTCGTCAACATGAGATTGTAATTGCCAGGAGGAAGATCGCCATCTCCCGGTGCAGCTGCTCCAGCCGGAATGGCAACCGTTCCCGGGCCATCAAAATTGAACGGCCCACGATTTGCAGGTCCGGAAATTTCGTACGAATAGCTTCCAGTCTGGTTGAAAGTCAACTCGATGTAGCCATTATCATCGCCGCAACCTGTGGTTGCATTCCCAACAAAATCGACATCTGGGCCTGCAAGTACGCTCACTTGAAGCGTATCTCTGCCGACACAGCCAAGCGTATTGGTGACTTCTACTACATACTCAAAATCTCCGCTTACTGCCGTACTGGCTTCTAAGGTTCGATTGGTTCCTGATGGAACGCCATCAATGAACCACTGGTAAGCGGTGGCGTTGACAATATCTGAATCCAAAACCTCTGGCGTATCATCCTGACAGAAGACACGATCATTGCCAAGGTCTACGTCAGGAGCGGCATTCGCCACAAAAACGGTCACAGTTTCGGAAGGACAGCCTGTCGTGATGTTTGTAATGGTGATATCAATGACGGCAGGCTCGCTCACAGTTATTTGTCTCGTAGTTTCGCCTGTAGACCATTGATAGGTAAAATCCGGGTTGTCTTCTGGCCATGCTTCTAAAACTATGGGTCCATCACAGATGGCTGTATCGGTCGGTACCGTAGGCAATTCAGGAATTACGTTCACTGTGATTGTCGTAGTTAAAACGGTATCCGTATCACAACGATTGCTCAAAATCATTTGTACGTTGTAGGTCCCCGGCTCAGTGTAGATGTGTGTCGTATCCTGTACGGAGGCAGAAGCACCGTCACCGAAGACCCAGAGGTAATTTTCAATCGAGTTATTCGGATCTCTGCCCACCGCGGAAAAAGTTGAAGTCTGACCCACACATCCAGGCGTCAC
>CAYYNA010000039.1:0-14059 GCA_964472815.1 uncultured Roseivirgaceae bacterium | reverse complement strand
GATCTCTGCCCACCGCGGAAAAAGTTGAAGTCTGACCCACACATCCAGGCGTCACAGTGATCGTTGGCTCTTGGGTAGGTGTATTTTCAATCTGTGCGAAATTCGGAAGCCCTAGTCGACTGATCCTCCCTTGAAGGTCAAAACCTGCTGAGTTGAAACCGTTCGTTACATCATCCCCATCAGGGGCAGTGATGGTCCCTATGGTTCCTGAATTGTCCACAGCCATGTAGATGATTCCGTCCGGCCCTATCTGTAGTGCACCATATCCCGTACCCGGCGCATAGCCATCAAATCTTGTCGCTTCAATATCAGTAGCCGGATCTTGCGAATCCAAACTATCTAGATCGTACTGAATGAGGTTCGTGGAAGTAGTCAGATACAAGCGATTACCCGAGGGAGAAAACTCTAGTCCATAGAGGTTTGCGTCTCCAACATCAATTAATCGTGGATTCGAAACCACACCTTGATCAAAATCCAAAATCTCTACCTGATTAGTCCCCGGAATCAAGACCGCTATTTGATTGAATGTTGGGGATATTTTCATGTACCCTGTGGCACTCAATTCGTTCATGAAATCATGAATTTCTCCAGAAGGAGAAAAAACAGGTGCGCTTAAGCCCAAGTCGCTGGTTCGAAAAGTCCGATACGAGTTGTTTCCAAATTCCCTTGCAACAATTAGATCATTTCCAGTAAAACCTGAGCCCGTTATTCTCTCCGAACTGTTCTCCATGAGACGCACATCCTTGATGATCACTTTTCCCATCGCAGTATCCTCTTTCATGTCAACAATGGAGTATTTCAACGAATACACACTATCGCCGTACACCTGCTCAGTCGTGAAAATGTAGAACATTGTTTCATCTCCACCGAAAGGCATAATAAGCGAGTTTTGAGCTGACTGCAGGTCTCCTCCTATACTGTCTCCATTGACCATTACCTCATGATCTCTATTCCATACGGTGACTCCATTGGTGTAAAATAGCAGGTCTCCATTCACGTCTGAGATGGTCGCACAGCCCTCCTCTGCCTCTTGGTTGTTTCCGTCCAAAATCGCCAAACCTGTATTGAAGTCAATGCCTGCTTGCTCGCCGAAATACCATTGATTGTAAATCTGCTCTACTACCCCGTATTCCAACACCTCTATGTCATCAAAATCCGTACACCCTGCTGCATTTGTGACTTCAACCCAGTAGGTACCCGTTGTATCTACCTCTATAGTTTGTGTAGTTTCACCCGTACTCCAAACAAATGAGGCTCCCATGCCTGCATCGAGTTGCAAAACTTCATCAACGCATATGGTGGTGTCGTTTCCCAGATCTACCATGAGGTCATTTGCGAAGATTTCTACAAACTCTGAAAACGTGGAATCAATCCCTGCTACTTCTACCGTCAAACTGACTATAAAAGAAGTTTGACCCATTGGATCCGCTGGAAGTTCAAGCGTCGGGATCCACTGGTCAGATCCTCCAGCCATACCAAAATCCCAGGAGACACTATTGGGGATTGGTTCGACCAAGGGGAAAAACTTCGTCACATTGGTAGCGCAACTATCAATATAGAAGAAGGATACATTGTCAAAAGTGAAATTATACGCAGGGGTGAATTGCGGAAATTGGGTCGCGTTAAAATTCTCCGGAAAGACAACAGGTTGATAAGCCACCGAATCCACCAAGCTATCTGGTTGGTTGATTCGACCAAGCAAGAAGGGAGAGCTCACATCTGTCTCCTGATACAGGTGGTAAATTCTATTATCAATAGCTCGCTGAAGCCCGTAACTTCTAAATACCGGATCCGGTAAGATTGGTTGTATCATTCCAGTGGTAGTGGAGTCAACAAAATCTAGCTGATACACTTGTCCTGTAGCTCCTGCGCCTCCAAACCTAGAGATATATAATTTACTACTGTTTGGAGACCATTCTAAATCATAGATCGACTCATTTGCCCCATCATCAAATCCAGTCCCTGTAATTACCGAGTCTAATTGTACGTTACCATTGTTAGTGTCAAAATTCAAGAGCCACAGATTACGGTTGGCCGTTTTTGGAGCTACTGCCAGCAAAGAATCTCCATTAAAAGCAAAGTGTGAGGCTTCAAAACCAGGATTACCTCCATTGGTAAAATCAAAAGAATTTGTGGTTCCAATGCCGTCTCCATCGACTTGTGTGACACGAATCTCAAATGTGTTTCTATCCTGGGTCACAAGCCAGAACAATTCACCATCTCCCTGTGCGATAATTAGCATGCCTTCTGCAGGATCCCCAATGCCTGTAGATTGGTTGATCATTCCGGTTACTAGATCTCCATAAGGAAACTGGTCTGTACCATTGCCAGGGAGATTGGCATCTACCACTGAATATTGAATTTCCGCCCCGGTGTTCGTAAACAAATAATATTGACCAGCATTATCTGTGACAGGACATGTCACCACTGGCACATTGATACTTGGATCTCCCGAAAGACCCCCTGCTAATAACGGAACTAGATTATGATTGACATCAAATAGATTGACTCCATCCGAGTAAAAAAGCAAATTTCCTGTAAACTGATCTGTAATAGTTACCGCACCTGCCGCTCCAAAAGGTGTGGCTTGGTCCGTCTGAAGATACACGTCTCTAGCGTCGCGATCAAAGATTAAATTCTCTGCAGAGTTTCCGAAATACCACCTGGTTTGGTTGATTTCCTGAGAGAAGGATTCAAACAGAAAGAATACAAAAAGGACAGTGGAAAGAAAAGACCGGAGACCGATCAGATAAGGGATTCGAATCATAAAAATGTCCTTCTTCATGCACAACACTGTTGTAAAAATAGATTAAAATACTAACGATACTATATACGTTAGAGTACAAACCTTATTGAACAAAACTCATTTTGATTTGGATATATTGTCTAATTTGCTTTCGCGTTTTATTCCAAAAATCTCTATGGTCAAAAAGCTTCTTTTTTTACTGGTCGTGGTAGGTACATTGCTATCTCAAAACACCTTGCAAGCTCAAGACCCTCAGTTTTCTCAATATTATGCCGCTCCATTGTACCTGAATCCCGGGTTGGTGGGGATCAACCAAAAAGGCCGAATGGGAATAAATTATCGCACACAGTGGCCAAATTTGGATGCAAACTTCGAAACGTTCTCAGGATACATTGACTACCACTTTGAAGACTACTACAGTAGCGCCGGATTAATTTTCACCCGAGATAGTGAAGGAGTAGCTGGTTTACAATCAACTTCCATCGGCCTGCAGTATGCTTATCAGGTCCAACTCAACTACCAGTGGACCTTTCGGCCTGGGGTTCAAATAGCGTACTACATCCGTGATCTTAACTTCGATAAGTTGACCTTTGGAGATCAGTTTGGTCCCAATGGCATAGAACGAGATTTTACGAATGAAAACTTCAATACCGGATTAAATGCTTCTTTTTTCGACCTCTCTTTTGGTGGCATCTTATACAATCCATCTCTTTGGCTAGGTGGTGCTATCCACCACATTACTGAACCGAATCAAAGTATCGCAGGTGGAGACGCTCCGCTTCCAAGAAGAATATCGGTTCATGGTGGGTATCGACTCCCCTTATTCCCAGGATCTATTCGTTCAAGCCAAGGCGAAAGAAGTATTACCCCTACCTTCAATTATCGAACGCAAGGGCAATTTGACCAGTTGGACTTAGGCGCCTACTTGACCTTGGAACCCATTCTTTTTGGTGTTTGGTACCGAGGGCTACCTATCAAAAATCTGGACGGAATAACGAATAATGAGTCCATCATTTTTATGGTGGGCTTACAAAGTAAGCGTACCACCTTTGGCTACAGTTTTGATTACACCATCTCAGATCTAGGAATAGGGACTGGAGGAGCCCACGAGATCAGCATTGCCTATTCGTTCAGTTTGGGCGATCCGCTCAAACCAGCAGCTGATGTTCGAAGGTTGAAGTGCCCCATACCATTCATCTTCTAAAATTCTTAAATCTGTGAGAAAGTCTATTTTTTTCTTCGCACTTCTCACAATCCATCTCTTCGCTTGTCAAGAACAAAACCCAGTTGTTTCTATAGAAACGGAGCTAGGCACCTTGCAGGTGGAACTCTACGAAAAAGAAGCTCCGATTACGGTAGCAAATTTTTTGAAGTACGTGAAATCAGGAAAGCTCAACACCGGGGAGTTTTATCGAGTGGTCACGATGGAGAACCAACCCAATAATGATATCAAAATAGAAGTGATTCAGGGTGGGCTAGGTTGGAGCGATGATATTGTTCGCTATGATTCTATCCCCATTGAAACCACTGAGATGACGGGCATTAAGCATCTGGATGGAGTCATCTCTATGGCCAGATCAACACCGGGTTCGGCCAGCTCTGAGTTTTTTATTTGCGTTGGAGATCAACCCGAATTGGACTTTGGTGGATTGCGCAACCTGGATGGCTATGGCTTTGCAGCTTTTGGGAAAGTGGTCAGTGGCATGGATGTTGTCCTTCGGATTCAGAATTCTCCAAGTGAACAACAGTTTCTGCAACCGACCATTAAAATCAATACTGCCGCTATTGTAGGTCAGTAATTTACTGCCTACTTATTTTTGCGGGATGTCTGAGCAATCTCTATTCTATCTTCTCCTGGGTATCATCACTTTTGATTTCATTCTCGAGCGAACTCTTAGTTATTTGAACCGAAAAAGTGCAAAGGAGCCCATTCCAGCAGAACTGGATGGCATTTACGACGAGGAGAAATACGCCACCTCCCAAGCCTACCAAGCAGCCATTTCTAAATTCAGCACATACTCTGCCGGCTTCAGCTTCGTAGTTTTATTTCTAACGATCTACTTCGGTTGGTTTGGTTTGTTAGATCAGTGGATCAGGGGCTTTTCACCTTTGAGCTTTGTAACTCCTCTGATTTTCTTCGGTGTATTATTTGTCATCTCAGACGTTATCGGTATACCCTTTTCCCTCTATCGCAACTTTGTTATCGAGGAAAAATTTGGGTTCAATAAAATGACGCTCAAGACCTTCGTGATGGACAAGATCAAGGGTTATTTGCTCACTATAATCATCGGTGGCTTGCTGCTATCTACACTCATCATTTTGGTGAACGCCGTTGGGAAAGAGTTTTGGTGGTACTTCTGGGCAGTGATGACGGCTTTCACGCTTTTTGCCAACTTGTTTTACACCACGTTAATTCTGCCTCTATTCAATAAACTCAAACCTCTGGAAGAAACGGAGCTCAAGTCCTCCATCGAATCCTACAGCAAAAAAGTAAACTTCCCTTTGACCAACATTTTCGTGATGGATGGATCTAAGCGATCAAGTAAAGGGAATGCTTTTTTTAGTGGGCTTGGAAAGAAAAAGAAAGTGGTGCTTTTTGACACACTGATCGAAAAGCATACTGTGGACGAACTAACAGCCGTTTTTGCGCACGAAGTGGGGCATTACAAGAAAAAGCACATTGTTACAAGTACCATCTTCAGCATAGCGCTAATGGGATTTATGTTGTTTTTGTTTTCCCGAATGGCGTATAATGCGGAAGTGAGCTGGGCACTGGGAGGAGAAGTATCGGCCCTTCATTTGAATTTGCTCGCATTTGGAATTTTGTATTCACCCATTTCCACCATCTTGGGAGTTATCGGTAATGTGATCTCAAGAAAGAACGAATACGAAGCTGACGAATATGCCAAACAAACCTATGCAGGAGAACCCTTGATCACCGGCTTGAAGAAGATGTCTGCAGATCACCTTTCCAATCTGACGCCACATCCATCTTATGTGTTTGTTCATTATTCTCATCCGCCCTTGAAGGAAAGAATAGCTGCATTATCCAGAGCTTAAGACTCCTCTCTGGCTCTTTCAATAAAGTCGATCTCTGCACGGAGTGGGAAGCTCATCAGATAGCTGTGTGCATCTTGTATGGTCATTTCCCCGTGGATGATTTTGTAAAGTGTATTGGTGATAGGGCACTTCACATTGTAAGATGCTGCTAATTCCTTCACGATGTTGATGGTTTTTATTCCTTCGGCCACTTCCTCCATGGATTCAATCACTTCTTCTAGTGACTCCCCCTGAGCGAGTCGGTAGCCCACCGTAAAGTTCCTACTGAGGTTAGAATTGCACGTTGCAATCAAATCACCAACACCTGCCAAACCCAGAAATGCTTGCGTATTTCCTCCAAGAGCAGTTCCGATGTAGACCATTTCCACTAAGCCTCTGCTGATGAAAAGTGCTTTTGAGTTCTCCCCCAGTCCCATGCCGGAGATGGATCCCGCCCCCAAAGCGAGCGTATTTTTCAAAATTCCGCACAGTTCTATTCCTATGAGGTCTTTACTACCGTAGATCATGAATCGCTCGTTCTTAAGTAGCTTCTGTCCTATGTTGATGACCTCATCAAAGTGACTTGCCACTACCGTTGCGGCGGGTTTGCGTTCATCAATCTCTTTGGCCAAATTAGGCCCTGCGAGGCAGCCAACTCTTAATACACTGGTCTCATCACGAATGACTTCCGAGATGGTTTTGACGTGTTCTCGAGTCAATGGGTTTTGCTCTGATATCACTTCATTAGGCGGCACATAGTGATCAAAGCCTTTTGTCCCATGAATCAAAACATGATAGGGTCTTAAATAGGGTGCTAACTCTGTGATCATCTTTCTGAAATTCCCCGAAGGAACCATTGGAAAAATGACCTCACACTTTTCACCAATATCCTGTAATGAATTAGTTATGGTGATGTTGTCGTATAACTTCTGCTTGGCACTGTTCCGCTCCTTTTCAATCTTCTTCGCTTTTTCCCCGTCGCGGACATACAGCAAAACATTGGAATCATTCTCCGCAATGATATTCGCTATGGCGGTCCCGAAACTTCCGGCACCTATTACGCCAACCAGTTCTTTAGATGAATTTTTCGAGACCATATCCATTCATTCTATTGTGATAATAATGCAGTGTGTTCGTGTCGTTTACGATGATTTTGTCCTTCTTTCTCACCAAAGGTCTTTGATCGTGATACAGGCCGATATTTTTTAATCCTTCCAAAATGGACTGCTCCGACTTCTTTCGCATATGATCTGAAAGATCCACTTTCCCTTTCTCATTTAGCTTCATCAATCGATCTCTTAGTCGTTTAAAATTCGTTTTGAACTCTCGGTAGTCCAAGATCAGGTCTTCATCAGGGAGCCTCAAAATATGATAGAGGTCCAGCTTGGGATTCTTTCGCTCCAACATTTTGAACGCAGTGTATGCCACTAAGTGACTGGCAAAGACCCGATTGTATTTGTGATATGCCTCCACGATGCGCTCGGCAAGCACACGTACATATTCATTTTCTCGCTGGCGATTGTAGGTCACTTCACTGCTCCGAATAAAGTAATCCTTGGTGTGAATGTGAATGCCATTCTTATCGTAGCTGTGTCCCTCATCATCCACATAGTTTCCGAGAATATCCATTCCCCTCCCAATGCTGACCGATACATCCGATCCTTTGGAAAAAAACTTGAACATAAACGTGGCAATCTTGTAGGAAGTAGAAAACTCGTCTGCCTCTACGTAATACCGTTCCCTACCGGTCCTTTTCAAGTGTTCATTAATGAGCGATGGTGCCTCCAGCGTAAAGTGATAGTTGATCACCACCGGGACAATAAAGACCTTGCGCACTGCCTCGCCCTCTGAAGCCTTTTGATAAAGTTCTCGCTGTGCTTCAATGGTAGTTCCCAACAAACCAAGCTTCAGCGAGGATTCGATCTCCCCAGACCTTGACCTGGTCCCACCGGGGAAGAACAGGCTGTGAGCCCCCTCCTCGATCGCCATTCTAGAGTACGCTTTTAGGGTCTCCAGGTAGATTGGATTTTTCTTTCTTCGGTCTACCTTGTAAGCACCCAGGCTATTCATGAAATAGGCCAAAATCTTGATGTTGAATAGGTTTAAACCTGCACCATAGATAAATGGTGGCAATCCCAAAAACTGAATCACCCAGCCGATTAGGATGGAATCAAGGTTACTGAAGTGTGTAGGTACCATCACCACCGTTCCAATCTTGGCAAGCTTACGGAGGTGCTCTGTTTCGCCCAGCACATGCAGCTTATCATCTAGATCCAGCTGCCGGCTAAATAGCGCCAATAATCCTTTGACCCTGGCCGCATTGAGCAGCCTGGCAAAGCCAAATGTTACGAACTTCTGTGCAAACCGGTAAGCCGGTGGCTTGAAGTTTCCGGCTATTTCCGAAGCATATCGCTCGATAATCTCCTTGAGTATTTCCTTCTCCAGGTCTTTTGAAGCGATGGTGTCATCCTGGTCTATTTCTACTAGTTTTCGCTGCAGGCTACTCCAATAAACTCGTTCGTTTGGGGGATCTACTTTCCATGGATTGGATTTGATGCGAAGTTTTTCCCGGTGAATAGTCATCTCAAGCTCCTCCCGCAACATGTGCTCTTTAGTCTCGAGGATATCTGAGTAGACTTTGTTCGTAATCGATTGGATGAACTCCTCTCTCTTCTTGGCCAAACGAACTATGGGCCATTCTCCCTTGTTTGGAATTATCTCTGAATAACGAACCTTCTTTTTAGTCATTTAGTGGGTTAGGAAATTGGCGGAAAGATAATTGTATAGTCGTATAATTGCAGCAGAAATGGCCCTAAAGCTCAAAGATATCCAGGCACCTGTAGCTCATGAAATGGAATCCTTCGAAAAGAAGTTTCGCCAATCCATGAAGAGCAAAGTAATGCTGCTGGATAAAATTACGGGGTACATTGTGCGGAGGAAGGGTAAGCAAATGCGTCCCTTGTTCGTGTTTCTCAGCGCCGGAGCATCTGGCGAGATTTCAGAGTCAACCTACCGTGGAGCCTCGCTGATTGAGCTTTTGCACACCGCCACGCTCGTGCATGATGATGTGGTAGATGATGCCGATGAAAGGCGCGGTTTTTTCTCGATCAATGCCTTGTGGAAGAATAAAATTGCCGTGCTAGTGGGAGATTTTCTCCTGTCGCGTGGCTTGATTCTTTCCATGGAAAATGGAGATCACAACCTGCTACGGATTACAACCGAAGCGGTGAAGGAAATGAGCGAAGGCGAGCTACTCCAAATGGAGAAAGCTCGAAAGCTGGATATCAATGAGGATGTTTATTATGAAGTCATTCGTCAGAAAACCGCCAGCCTCATAAAGTCCTGCTGCAAAGTAGGTGCAGCAAGTGCTGGTGCGGATGATGAAACAATAGAGAAGATGGGGGAGTTTGGTTTAGCGGTAGGCATGGCTTTCCAGATAAAGGATGACTTATTTGATTATGGCACCTTCGAGATAGGCAAACCCCGAGGGATCGACATCAAGGAAAAGAAAATGACCCTACCTCTGATTTATGCGTTGAACAATGCCACTCGATCACAGAAAAAACTCATTAAGAAGTACGTGAAGCTTGCGGAGAAAAAGCCCAAATTGGTTCAGGAGGTGATTGATTTCGTGAAAAAATCTGGCGGAATTGATTACGCCATCTCAGTGATGGAGAACTACCACAATCAAGCGAAGGAAATCCTCAATTCTCTCCCAACCTCCAACTATAAAAGCTCCTTGGAAGACTTGGTTCAGTTTACGATCGAGCGGACGAAGTAGTAGCCTTTGAGTTTCTTATTTCTTCGTAGTTAGGTAACCACTTTTCTCACCCCTTCGATGATGAAGGTGACGATAACCATGATCATGATGGCTGCTGCTGCGCCTGCCACTTCCGGCACGGACTCTTGCGCCTGAGTAATCCCATAGGTTGCCCAGATGATTACTCCGCTAAAAACAAAGTCCCGGTATTTCACTAGCATGACAGAGGCAATAGCTCCCGCCAGTGCCAGCTCTACAAACACCCAAATTTCTTTGCTGACTAGCCAGTCCTCCATGCCTACTACCGTCTGCTCCACACTAATATTGGCAATGGTGGCCACCATGATCCAGCCCAGGTAAAGACTGAACGGAACCTTGATGAACAGGCCGCTTAGTAGCTTATATGGCCGCCTTTTGTAAATGTGCACATAGATGGAAATGAGGGTAGATAAAATCACCACCATGAAAATGAGCGAGATGGTGATCAGCTCGTAGTGCCAGGCGAAAATCCAGGCAGAATTGGCCAGGCAATTGATCAGGAACATCCGATTGACATACTTGACCACATACTTGTTCTTTTGGTAGGTGGCCAACTGGTAAACGACATATCCTAAGAGCAACAGGTATATGAGCCCCCAAATGGAAAACGTAAAACCGGCTGGTGTAAAAAGTGTGGGATAAGCCTGTGAGATTTCGCCGGTTGTCCTTCCCCCAAGAGGAAGAAAGTTTGCCAAAGTATTGACCGTGACGGCAATAAGAAATCCAATAAGCGGAAAGAATTTGTTCATTTACGAGTTAGTCATTCAAACTGTCTTCGATGATGGGTGCTCGAATTCAGTGCTAGATAAGCTCATAAAATTAAGAGATAATCGTGTAAAGGTCCTGGCAGAAAACTTCCCTGCAACTGAGGGGAAGGACACAGTTTGAAAAAGAAAAAGGATTGCCTGATTGCGGTAAAGCTGAAATTTAAAGAGAAATGAAAGGGGCTCGATCAAGCTTTCGAACCCCTGCTTTGATCCTTAGCTTAATGCGTTAATGATCTCTTTTGCTTCTACGCGCTCGGTAAAGTCTCCTCCTTCGCTCTTGGCGAAGAGGACCGTCCCGTCCTGGTCAATGATAAAAACTGCCGGCACGGGCACCTCCTGAGAGTTGCTGTCATAATGGTCGTTGAAGTTCTTTCCGAACCCATCCACAGCTTTGACATAGTCATCAGACTTTCTATTGATGGAGGTATACTTAGCAGCTACTTTGTTTCCTGCATCGCTCAAAACTTCAAACTCCAGGTTGTTTTTCTGCTGCATATTGAGTGACTCATCCGGGTTCTGAGGAGAGATGGCCATGACGGCAGAACCGATGCTTTTGAGCTTAAAGGTGACTTCCTGAAATTTGGTGAGTTGCAGATTGCAATACGGACACCAGGTGCCTCGGTAAAAGGTCAATACCACTTTCTTCTTCTTGAGCGTCTCATATAGGCTCACAGGTTTCCCCACTGCATTATTAAGGGTGAAGTCAGGAGCCTTGTCCCCTACTTTCAATTTTAGGGTACTCGCTGCGTCATTTTCATTCGCTAGCTTTTTCACTTCGTTGTTAAGTACATCTTTGGTAGCAGACGGCAATCCACCCAGCATTTCATCAATTTTTTCTCGGTCTTTTTTGTAAGATTTATAGATTTCTAGATCTGTCATTTGCGTTTATTTTTCAAGAGCTAACGGGGGGTGATCGAGACAGTTAGTGCCATCTTACGCATTTGTCGCCAAATTCCTATTCACAGCTTTTTTGAGAAAAAGTTTAAGTTTTTGTGATAATTATCATTTACATCCATCTGATCACACGATTATTTTATGTTTGCACCCCAACCGAAAAAGTGAAAGATGAAAACAATCCAGGACTACAATTTCAGCGGAAGAAAAGCACTCATCAGAGTAGATTTCAATGTGCCACTTGATGGTGATCAAAAAGTAACGGACGAGACGCGGATCAAGGCTGCCATCCCTACCTTGAAGAAAATTCTGGATGATGGAGGCTCCTGCGTGCTGATGTCTCATTTGGGCCGCCCGAAAAGTGGACCGGAGGATAAATTTTCCCTGCGCCACATCATTCCAAACCTGAGTGAAAAACTGGGCGTGGAAGTAAAATTTGGCGGAGACTGCATCGGCGCATCTGCGAAGGAACTTTCCCGACAGCTAAAAGGTGGAGAAGTGCTGCTACTGGATAATGTGCGATTTTACAAGGAGGAAACAGCCGGGGATGAGGAGTTTGCCAAAGCACTCGCAGGTCACGGAGACATTTACGTGAATGATGCTTTCGGTACGGCGCACCGAGCGCATGCATCTACTACGATCGCCGCAAAATTCTTTGAAGATAAGTGTGCTGGATACGTGATGACTGCCGAGCTGGAGAATGCAGAGAAAGTACTATCCGGTGGAGAAAAACCGCTCACCGCGATCATGGGTGGAGCCAAGATTTCTGATAAGATTCTGATCATAGAAAAACTGTTGGATGCAGTGGACAACCTCATCATTGGTGGGGGAATGTCTTACACTTTCACCAAGGCCAAAGGCGGCAGCATTGGAAACTCGCTCTTGGAAGCGGATAAACTAGAGTTGACTAAGGAATTGGAGGCTAAGGCGAAAGCCAAGGGTGTCAACCTGATCCTGCCGGTGGATACGGTCATAGCGGATGATTTTAATAACCACGCGAAATCAGACACGGTGAAGTCCAATGAAATCCCTGACGGCTGGATGGGGCTGGATATTGGGCCAGAGACGGTCGCACGCTTTGCGGAGGTGATAGAGCAATCCAAAACGATCCTTTGGAACGGTCCGATGGGCGTCTTTGAGTTTTCCAACTTTGCCAAGGGAACGGACGCTATTGCCAACGCAGTAGTGAAAGCCACTGAAAATGGAGGCTTCTCGCTGATCGGCGGGGGTGACTCGGCCTCTGCAGTAAACAATCTGGGATACGGCGACCGTGTGTCCTACGTCTCTACCGGAGGCGGTGCATTGCTAGAATACATGGAGGGAAAGGTCCTGCCCGGAGTAGCTGCACTGCAGCAGTAAATTACTTCTTCCAGATCTGTAAGGATAGCACATCCATATAGTCTTGTTTCTGGACGATGAGGGCTTTTTCAATGCCACGCTCAAAAATGGGGCTGAAGGCATAGTCGTAGATCAAATAATACAGGTTGGTCTTTGATTTGAAGATGCCGGAGAAATGGCGGTAGTCGTAACCCATTTGATCCAGCACTTCTTTTCTAATGGTGGCTTTGCCCTCCGGACTCAGTCTCTTCAAGATGGTCCTGTTTTTTCTCAATATGGAATTAACCAACATGAGGTATCG
This sequence comes from uncultured Roseivirgaceae bacterium, assembly GCA_964472815.1. Lineage (GTDB taxonomy): Bacteria > Bacteroidota > Bacteroidia > Cytophagales > Cyclobacteriaceae > Ekhidna. Next base: position 1,175 of record CAYYNA010000039.1, on the reverse strand, counting down.
CTCTTCCGTCGATTTATTCTGATTATTGTAGGAGTTTCGGCAGTATGAATCACAAAACTTTTTGTCTGACCTGCCCGCTAAGGGCTTACCACATTTCAAGCACTTGACTGGTGAAAAACTATCCATTTTTATAAATACTTATAGTCGAATATAAACACTTATAAAAGTATTTACTGCATCGAATCAAATGATATTTGGTACATGTCGGATCTTCTGCTTCAATCCTCTATTGAGGTATATCAAACGGCCATGTCTCAAATGGAACTGAAACTGGATGCATGCAGGTACAGCGCTTCAACTAAACGCACGTATCTATCGATGTTTCGGGAGTTTTTGCGTTATGTGTATCCTTTGCCGCTTCACAGGGTCAATAAACAACATGTGATGGAGTATCACCAGTGGCTGATCACGACAAAAAACATTTCCAGGTCCTATCAGAATCAATCCATTAATGCCATTAAGTTCTACGCAGAGAAGGTGCTGGGACAGGACAGGCAATACATCCACCTGGACAGACCGAAAAAAAACCTTGTTCTTCCAGTGGTGCTCAGTGAGCAAGAAGTGGCCAGTATCATTCACGCTACGAATAATCTCAAGCACATGGCCATGCTGAGCACGTTGTATGCTGCTGGCCTAAGAGTGGGCGAGCTGCTTAGCCTGGAGCTTCAAGATGTGGATTCGGATCACATGCGTATCTGGGTGCGGGAGGGAAAGGGATGCAAGGATAGACTAACGGTACTGTCGCCTCACCTGCTTTCTTTACTTAGGGAGTACTATACTCACTATCGGCCGAAGCACTACCTCTTTGAAGGGCCGGATGGCGCTCCCTACAGCGCCTCCAGTGTTAGGCGCATCCTAAAGCGGGCCTGTGCGAAAGCCAAGGTGAATAAAAAGGTACGGCTGCATACCCTCAGGCACAGTTTTGCCACGCACCTACTCGACCAGGGGACCAATCTGCGATTCATTCAAATGCTGTTGGGGCACACCAGCGCCCAAACCACGCAGATCTATACGCATGTGAGTGGCAAGAAGCTGGATGAAATCAAAAGTCCATTGGATGCAATGGTATCGTCGGGTATATTTGAAAGGTAGATAACGCGCATATGCGCGTTACATTAATGTTATGCATAATTGCACTGCCAAAAAACAAAGAAAATCATGACGAAAAATCTAGC
>CAYYNA010000038.1:0-21665 GCA_964472815.1 uncultured Roseivirgaceae bacterium | reverse complement strand
AAGTTGCTTACAGTTTGGGGTTTGAGCATCCGCAATCCTTCAACAAGTTGTTCAAATCAAAGACCAATCAGACGCCTTTGGAATATAGAGTTTCTTTTAATTGAGAACTTATTAGAAAGTATGGCGATTTACTGCAGTTCCTCAAGAAACCTCTTTACTTTGTCAGAAATTGCTAGGCTTTTTCCGTTCTCGTTTGAGACATGTACCACAACAGTATCCGCTGAGGCCACAAGCAACTGATTTTGAAAAATACCTTGCTGTATGGTGATTGAACTCGAACCAACCCGCACAATCTTAGTCCCAATTTCAGCGGTACCCGGCCATTGCATTTCGCTAAGAAAGTCCAGCTTTAATGAAGCTATTACAAATGAACCTAAAGGATCGTGCAGTGGATGTTGTTGATCATACAGTAGCTCTACCCTACCGGATTCCAATAATGTAGCAAACACTGCATTATTCACATGACCTTGGCGATCGGTATCAGCATATCGAATTTTCTCGTAAGTACGAAGTGGAAAATTTTCTAACTTCTTCACTTCATTAACCAAGTTTAAGTCGATCAATCTTGCCTGTCGCGTTCTTAGGTAATTCAGGCAGAAATGTAAAATACTTAGGGATTTTGAACTTGGCTAGGTTACCCTGACAGTAGTGAAGTATCTCTTCAGATGTGACCTCAGCCTTGGAAACAATAAATGCCTTACCCACCTCTCCCCATCGTGAATCCGAAACTCCAATAATTGCAACTTCATCTACCTTAGGGTGTTTTGATAAGTACTTTTCTACTTCTGCAGGATACACATTTTCCCCGCCTGAAATGTACATATTCTTGATCCGATCCTTTACATAATAATAGCCCTCTTCATCCACTTCAATAATGTCCCCAGTCTTGAACCAACCGTCAATGAATGCTTTTTCAGTAGCTTCCGAATTATTCCAATAACCTGGCGTAACTGCTGGACCTTTCAAAAGCAGTTCGCCAGACAAACTATCTGTATCCAGCTCTTGAGCAATTTTGGTTTCAATGAAAAAGTTAGGAGTACCTATGGAACCAATCTTTCTGATTGCATCACTATGATGTAATGACGTAACATTTGGCCCAACCTCAGTCAAGCCATATCCCTGCCTGATGGGTACACCTTTCTTCTCCCAAATTTCAATGAGAGGAATAGGCATGGGCTCACCGCCAACAATAAAGTACCGTAGCTTCTCCAAATCCACTTCTTCAAATATTGGATCATCGGCCATCATTTTCAGCATGGTGGGTACTCCCATAAACATATTAGCTTCTTCTTCCTCTAAGCACTTCAAAACATGACCTGCCTCGAATTTTCTGATTAGGCTAAAAGAAGCTCCTTGAAAAAGAAATGGCAATAGAAGGACATTCCAGCCACCTGTATGAAAAGGCGGCATACAAATCACGGTATGATCCTGAGACGTAATATCAAGCCTAAGCTGGGTGTTGGTTGCATTCCAAAAAGCCATCTTATACGTGTAAATCGCACCTTTCGGAAACCCAGTCGTACCCGAGGTATAAAGAATGAATAGCGCATCATCTTCATCCAAATTGATACAGTTGTCCAGAAAGACTTGGTCCTCCACTTGATGAAGATCTTCAGCCAGTGCATCTATTCGATACGAATTTGCTACTTTAAAATCAAGCTGTTTTAGGTCCAGTAGCTTTTCAAACTGATCCTCGATCATAATTGCCTGCGGCTTACAGTCATTGACCATATATGCAATTTCCCGAGACGAGAGACGGTAGTTTAAAGGAACAAGAATAAATCCCTTCTTCATAGCAGCACCTGCCAAAACAATGAGCTCAAGCCTGAATTCTGAAAGCAGTACCACTCTATCTCCTTTTTGAAGGCCTGCATTTACTAGCTTTTCACCGAGATAGTTTGATAAACTATTTAGCTGCTGATAAGTAAGGTCACTTCCCAGATGTGCATCACGCACCGCCATCTTGATAGGGGTGTAGCCCGCCCACTTAGATATCCAATCAGTGACCATTTTTAATACTTAAATGCGGCACTAGCAAAGGCTAACCCTCCACCAGAACCAATAAAGAAAAGGTTATCGCCTCTTTTAACCTTACCCAGCTCAATCGCTTCATCTAAAGCCATCGGAATACATGCTGAACCGGTATATCCGTATTCGTGCATTACTGTATGTGCCTTTTCTCTACCGATTCCAAGTATATCTAAAGTAGCCCAAATGCTGTTGATGTTGATTTGAGTAAATAAAAACTGATCCACATTCTCAACAAGCACCCCAGACCTTTCCGATAATACCTTTGCCATATCTGACCACATATTTGGGTTAAGCTCACTGGGAAATCGTTTAACAAACTTGAGTAGATGATCCTTTCTATCAAGGACCTCATACGTAGTTGGATCGTTGGTTCCACCAGAGTAGATGCCCATCCAGTCGCAATACTCTCCCTTAGTTCGCTGCTCACTGGCCAGATAACCAATCCCTTCTTCTTTTGTAGAGGAGAGAATTATAGCCCCTGCTCCATCAGCAAAGAGGTTACACGTCTTTTTATCCTGAAGATTCAAATATTTGCTCATGGCGTAAGCACCGATCAGCATGACATTATTGTAATTCTCATCTGCCTTAATGTATTTGGTCGCTGTATCAAGACCAATAACGAATCCAGCGCATGCAGAATTTAGATCGAAAGTTCCAGCATGTTCCATACTCATCCGGTATTGAAGTTTTGAAGCAGTTGAGGGAGAAATGTACTCAGGCGTATCAGTTGCAACAATTAGCAGGTCTATATCCTTCGGACTTAGTGATGCACGTTCCAAGGCTACTTTAGCTGCCTTTTCACAAAGGTCTACAGTAGACTCATTTTCTGCACACCACCTTCGATTTCGAATTTGGACGTTTGCTTCCAGCCATTCTGAGACTTTTTCTCCTAAAATCTCATCAAAATAGGTATTGGGTACAATCCTTTCAGGCACGTACATGCCTGTAGAGGTAATCTTAGCATTTCTCATCTATACTGTCATTCCTCCATCTACGCTAATTGTCGCCCCGTTAATGTACTTCGCTTCATCGGAAGCTAAAAAACAATAGGCATTCGCTATATCCTCAGGTGTTCCTAGCGCAGCTATCGGCACTTTAGACTTCATCATATCAATGACATTATCCGGCATAGCCATCACCATATCTGTGGCGATAAAGCCGGGTGCAACTGCATTTGTGGTCACCCCTTTTCTTCCAAGCTCTCTGGCCCAGACTTTTGTCAAACCTATTACACCTGCCTTGGTTGCCACATAATTGGTTTGGCCAAAGTTGCCATATAATCCCACCACCGAAGAGGTATTGATGATTCTTCCATACCCGGCATTTACCATATGCTCCTGTATGTGCTTTCCGCAATTAAAGACTCCTGTCAGATTCACATCGATAACTTGCTGCCATTGTTCAGGTGTCATTTTTTTTAATGTTGCATCTCTTGTTATACCTGCATTATTGATGAGAATGTCAATTCTTTTGAATTGATCGATCACCCTTGCTGTCGCATCTCCTACCGCCTCATAGTCTGCAGTATTAACTTTCATGAATTCTCCTTTAACCTCTTTTGCCAATTCCTCTCCGGCATCATTTAGATCCCAAATGACTACTGTGGCACCTTCTTCAGCAAACTTTCGGCAAGTTGCTTTACCAATGCCGTTAGCACCCCCTGTTACTACGGCTATTCTTTCTTTTAATCTCATTTCAAAAAAGCGGAGGGCTTTTTACGCCCTCCTTTCTTTAGGATTCTACAACAACTACAAATCAACTTTCAATTCGATAGACCATAATCTTCCGATAAATGGGGAAGCGGTAAACTCTCGATACTCAGTATCAAAAAGGTTAGTAATAGCCAATGAGGTGGTGAATACATCAGTCCATCGGTAACCCGCACCAAGATCTACATTTACCATCCCCGCCAATGGACCATAATTCCATGTATCAGCACTTCTTGCATTCTCGACAATAGGAACACCTCTGTAAACCAAATCCTGAGTTTCTGCCGCTATCTGGAAACTAGAGAAGTAATCATACTCCTGCACCCATCGGGCGAAAATGTTTCCAAAGAACTTTTTGTCACTGAAGCGGACTCCCAGACTGGCTTTATTCTCAGGAGCATTTACCAAAAGATCCAACTTGTTTACAATACCATCGCCGGTAAAATCATTTTCCAGCGCGTCTTCATCAATCGGTGCTTTGAAATAGGAGTAATTGAAATCAACAGTGACTTTTGGTGTCAACAAATAGTTAAGCCCAATATCGAACCCATAGGTATTGAATTCACCAAAGTTCACATAAGTAAGCGTCAGTGGTGAAAGTGCTGTCGTCTGTAGATCGGCAATTGGTGTATCTCCTCTTAGTGCAGCACTTCCGATGATTGTAACGGGACTTAAAAAGTCCTGCGATATATTGTAATAGGCATTTACATCTAAGAATAATTTGTCAGAGACCACTGTCCCTTTGTAGCCAACTTCAAAGGTTTCTAGGCGTTCAATCTTTTGCTTTTCAATGAGTGTTCCATCTTCTAACGTGAAGCCTTCCGCATTTCCTAAAATTAATCCACCGAATAAATCACCGAACATGTTCAAAATTGTAGGAGCAGCAACACCTTGTCCATAAGTTGCTCGGAAAGTACCTCTTTTGATTGTTTTAGTCAGACCGACTTTTGGTACGAAATTAAAATCATAAATTTCATGGTTATCAGCCCTTAGCGCTACTGTAGCTTTCCAGCCCTGACCAAAATCGTAGCGGCCTTGACCGTACCAGCCAATCTGATCTATCTCGATAAAGTCGTCTGCATCTTGATCTAGAAGGTAGGTGCCCTCAGAATTTGCCATATCTCTTTGCCATTGTACACCTGTGACAATATCAAATGCACCCCAGTTGTTGTTATACTGAACCTCCGCATTCCAGCGTCTGGAATTGTCTATGAATCTTGCACCAAAATCCAACGACTGATCTAAAGCATCTTGAGGGCTAGCTCCTCCATCCAGTAGATTGTAATATGCTTTTGTCCGATCGTCTAACGAGTGCGTGTCTTCAGTATCTGAAAGCGTCAGATATGTTTGCGCAAACCATCTTGGAGAAGTATACCTCAAATGGAAGGTCTGTACTCTCCAATCAACTATCTCATTCCGTCCTACATTGGTTGGTGCCAGATAAGTACTATTACTTCCATCATAGGAGAAGATAATATCCGCATCTTCATTTACTGAATAGTAAAGTGCTGCTCCACCTTTGATGAACTCAAACTCCTGATCTAGATCTATTTCCTCATACCCCTCATTTCCTGGAAGTCCGTCTCTGTTTATATATACTGAATCGGCAAAGTCAAATTCTTCTCCCCGAGTGTATTCAAAGTTGAGCTTGAATGCGAATTTATCACTCAAAACCTGCGCATGTCTACCTCGTGCAGTAACAACACTTTGATTACCTGCACCTAAAGCAAAAGTGGTTCCTTCTGATGATCTTGGATCTTTGGTAATAATATTAACTAAGCCATTGTGTGCATTTGGACCATAAAGTGCAGAATTTGGGCCCAGTATCACCTCCACCCTATCGATATCTTCTTTTACCTGCGGACTAAGTGGACCGAATGGTAGTCCTGTAGCAATTAATGAACTAAAACGTCCATCTGTGACCTGCGTATTTTTTGCATTGAAATTGCTATTGAAACCCCTTACATTGATTCCGGTACCTACCACACCAGAACGTATATAATCCACTCCCTTCAGTCTGGCAAATAGTTCCCCCGTATTGAAAGTTCCCCATTCTTCCAGTGCCTTTTTAGAAACTACCTGGATGGTTGCTGGAGTTTCCGTAATCTTCTCCGGCCTTCTCGTACCGGACACGACTACCTCCTCACCGAAGACGATTCCTTCCTCAAGAGAAAAGTCTATGGTGGCATCTCCACCAGATATAGTTACGGACTGCTCAGAAGTCTGAAAGCCAACATAGCTGGCAACAACGATGTATTCTCCATCCGACACTTTACCAATCCGAAAGCTTCCCTCTGTATTAGTAATGTCGCCTATCGTAGTTCCCTTGATTAGTACACTCGCCCCGATGAGCGCTTCCCCGTCTTTGCTTTTGACGGTACCTGTAATGGCGGACTGTGCCATCACCAATGATGCAGATGCTAGCAGCACTAGCAGAAGGTAGACTTTCTTCATATCAGTTTTGGTTAATAAATTCTATAATGGTTTGATTAAACATTGAAGCATTATCCATCTGGAGCATATGTCCAGCATTTTCAACTAATGAAAGAGATGCATTAGGAATATCCCTTCCTTGGTTAAGTATCATTTCTGTTGTTAGGTCCTTGTGGAAGAACCGATTTGGAATCAATTGATCGCTTGCCCCGAAAAGTACCAAAGTGGGTACACTTAATTCTGATAAACGATCCCTGACAGGATGTCCCAGCATACCTCTCACTCCCATTTCTCTTACTTTGGCATACTCTCCAAACCAAGGCTGTCCTTTCGCAACTAACCTTTCTTGGATCATTTCTTCAACCAAATCAGGTATGGAGACAAAATTGGCATCATAGGCAGCTCTAACCTGCGCTTCATCGTGCGACTTAATAGCATCAGCTAAGCCATACTGGATGAGTACTTTAGCTTCATCGGCGGTAAAGGTTTCAAACCCTGCAGGTGCTGCCAAGATGAGGTTTTTCAACCATTTTGGTTGCTTGAGAGCCGTTATCACGCTTATTTGACCACCCATAGAATGGCCAAGGAGCGTAACATCTTGAAGACCAAGTTCAACACAGAATTCATTAATGATTTGGGAGAAGAAATCAAGATAGTCAGCCTGTTCTTTTTCGAAGTATCGCATGGTGGATAAACCATATCCTGGTAGATCCAATGCAATGCACCTGTAGTTCTCACGTAATTGGTCAATGGTGAAATACCAGTTTTTGATATAGCCACCAAGACCATGTACCATCAAAAGTACAGGTGCATCTTTGACCCCTTCATCTACATAAGCAATGCGAATGCTGTCCCGTACTACTTGGTAATTCTCTTCATACTTATACGTAGGTAAACCAGCATCTTGCGCTATTGACATGACTGAAACTAAGGTTAAGAAGAATGTGAAATAAGACCTCATCTTAAGAATTGCATTATTTCGTTATTGACCAATTCCGCACTCTCAAACATTGCAAAATGGCCAGTATTAGGAATCATCCGTAGAGAGGCGTTTGGCATTTGTGCAACCCCTTTCTCCGCTACTTTACTGGTTTTACCAGGATTTAAATAGCGATTCGGTATCAGATTATCGTTCTCCCCAAATAGGACAAGGGTTGGCTGCTCAACCTCTTTGAGAAAATCAAAGACAGGTTGATCCACCATTCCCTTAACTGACTGAACTACTGCATAACAATACCACTCAAAGTCTATCGCTGACCTCATAGCTATCCGATCAGAAATCATGAACTCAGCGTCTTTCTTAAAATCGTAAAAATTGTAAGCGATATTTGCTTGAATGTTTTCGGCTGGGGTGAGCATAACATCTCGACTAGTCAAGATTCCCCTAAACCATTCCTTCTGTCCTTCATGGAAAGTTTCAAAACCTGCTGGTGCGACTAGAATCAATCGATCGACCAAGTCTTCATAGTAGAGTGCGGTAGTTATCGAAATCTGTCCTCCCATGGAATGACCAACTAGCGTTACGTCTCTTAATTCCATCTCCCGGATAAAAGCACCCAGGACATCCGCAAAAAACTTCATGTCATAAGCGTACTTTCCTTTACTTGATTTTCCGTATCCCGGCAGATCAATAGCAATGCACTTATAAGAGGAGCTAAGCACATCAATGTTCTTTTTCCATGCAGGCAGGTAGCTCCCAAGGCCATGAACAAATAAAATAGTTTGATTTCCTGTTCCTTGCTCTATGTAAGCGATCTCTATTTCATCTAGCACGGTTAGCTTCTTGGTTGCATATGGATAGGTTAAATCTTCCATAGCTTTTAGTTGCGAGACTTCTTTGTAAGGCTTACATGAAGTAAATAAAAGGATAAGTATGACAGCAATAAATCTCATCAGAACATTAGCCATTTAAATGCAGCAAAAGCCAACCAAGGATCCTCAGGCTTAGAAGTGATGTCATCGGCACGAATTCGCTGACTTTCATAGAAGTCTCCCAGCCACATATGGGCAGCATGCAGCTCTAGACTCATAAATGGTCCGAAAGAGTACGAAATCATTGCGTTAATTTCTGAGCCAAGCATTTTTCCACCTCCTCTAGGTTCGAAAGCAGACTGAGCCATAGCAAAGCCCACCTTACCGTTCAGCTGATGAGGTATGATATCCTTGGCAATATTGATTGTCCCTCCTTGTAAGCCATATCCCAAGTTCGATATATCGGTTACTGCAGCATTAAAGCGATTAACCACATTGCCGTGCGGAAAGAGAATGTAAGATCCACTGCTGATAAATACACCTGCTGGTGTACCCCAGGTATTTCCGGTAATTACACCATTGTATTTTTCATCTGCAATGCCATTTTCATCCCCTGTACTGTAGATAAGGTCTACTGAAATCAAATCGTTTTCTGTTTGACCGTGCCTATAAGCAGCTCGAAGATTGGCACCCAATCCACTTATGGTAACTGCTTTTTCGTATTGGTTTGCAACCTCCGTTTCCTCCCTGACGGACCCGAAGTTGTAATTCACAAACCCGGAGAGAATCCACTGATCCATCATAATATCCTCATTGTAGTGGAAGTAGGAACCTAACCAACCTATATCCGCCTTGTAAGATCCTAAACCAGAAAAGCGAAATGCGCCATTATATTCTACCAAGGTACTATTTAGACCTTGGCCTAAAATGGATGGTCCGCCCTCACCATTAGCTCTGTCGTATACGTAATTTCCACTGACACCTATGTTCCATAAAGGCGTGAGGTGCTGTGAGTAATTCAACTCATACATGATCACGTCATCTTTATCTTGAATGTTATTCTCATAGAGTTGATAAAAACCTGCTTTTAGTCTAGCAAAATCCCAATCCTTTCTAACAGAAAGACCAACTCCATCAGTCCCCCAATAAACTAAGCGATATCCAGTATAAGTCATCTTGTTAAAGAAGGTCCTGTAAGGGTTAAAAGGAGTGTCATACATTCGCTGAAGACCTAGATTAATCGCCCACCGGTTTCCCGGAAGAAATTCAATCTCTACATTTTGCGTCTGTATATTCACTTGATCACCAGAGACCGCAGAACCAAAGTTTCCTCCGGTCCCATAGGCAACATCACCCCATGTCCAATCAATCTCAAAGGCAGCACGAAGGATCACCCGATTATCGAATAGCTTGGGTTGATAAATGAAGAAAGGAAGGAACCTTTGCTCAAAATATCTTGCCGAAAGAGTATCAGAGGTATTTGTAGTATTTGGCCCGAAAAGCCTGCCGATCACCTGACCTTTCAAAAAGTCATTTGTAGCAAAGTAATTGGTGGTAACCGATTGATTGAAAAAGTATGCAAGGAATTGAAACTCTTGACCCGCTTTTCTAGGTATTGGTTTCCCAAAGTAGGCAACAGCCCCTGCCTCTTCGACATTATCCTGCGCCTGTAACTTTGGAAACCAACAACTAAATAAACATATGAGAAGCGATATTTTAAGAACGACCTTCATCCTGATACTCCGTGCTGTGACTGATCTTAAAAGGACCTTCTCTTATAAACCTGAATGTTTGTATCACCTAAGACTCCACCACTGGTGCTACCAAAGCCTGTTGCAGGAGTTGGAGGAATAGCTCCTATATCTGGACTGGTTTGAGCAATTTCATATTGCATGGAATTAGGATTCATATCAGTACTGATTTGAAAAATACCTTCACTGGTTAATGCAGACGGAGCTGTCTGATCTACCGTGATAGCCCAAATTGTTTCTACATCCGAAAGTGTCTGAGCATAGGTTCCACTAAGTGTTAAAGGTGCAGTAGCACCACCTGCATACTGGAGTACCTCATAGGTTTGGTTGGCATTGAAAGTCGCCACTATGGAATCAACAGCAAAGAAAGTAACTAGTAGCGGGGCAACATCTGACCCTGTTGATACCCAAGTACCAACTATTCCATTTACTGTACTGAATTCCGCATAGTCGATAGTTATGGATTCCCCATCCACGCTTGATAGATTTACCGTCACTTCATCCTGCTCACTTACATATCTTGAACCACTCGCATCAACTGCATTTATCTGCAGAATATAAATTCCTAAGGTCAATCCATCCAAAGTAGTGGTACTGGTTATGGAAGTCTCCGCGTCATCTTCGTCAATTAATGTAATCGAAGCATCTACTCCACTAGGTAAACCATTAACCGTGACTTCTAGAGATCCGGTAGCTATTGTGTCATCATCGTCTCCACAGGAGGTAATAATCAGCATTCCAAGAATGGAAAATGCCAGAAGTTTTACTCTTACGCTTTTCATAGTTTTTAATATTTGATTTAATGATTTCATGCGATTGAAGGTGATTTCTCTTTATGATTTTTTGAAATAGTATATAAAATGCCACCCAAAACCATGGAGCTAATAATTGCTATGGCCGAGGGTATCGCCGGATTTCTCACCGGCTCCTGCATGTAGGGAGTGAGCCTCCCATAGTAAAATGAAAAATGGATAATAATTGCTGCTACCGAGCTCACAAATGGTACGTGAACCGGGACCTTTTTTAGGAAAGTCCCAAATAAAACTGGCACAAAAGCAGCAGAAAAATAGGCGTATACCCCATTCTGTGCGAAAATTCCTACACTCAGATTTGGAGAAACTAATTGCTGATAACTAAACAAAATTGAAACAAGTCCAAGTAGCGAAATAGTCACCCTATTTTGAACTACCGGAGAGACACGCAAAACTCCCGCAATCGGCTTCACTACATCTTGTGTAATTGTGGTGCTTAAACTTTGAATAAGTCCTTCGAGGGTGGAAAGACCTGCGGAAATAAGTCCCATTACAACGAGCACTCCTAAACCCAGCTTAAACTTCTCTATGACATAAGTGGAAAGCACCGCATCTAATGGAATCATATTTCCATTGAGCGTAAGCGAAGGAAAAGAGATCCTCGCATAAAGTCCTACGAAAACCACAATGAAGAAGAGGAACTCAACAACAATACCTACAAGTAGATAGGTGTTGACCTGACTGTCTTTCTTCAATAGCAAGGATTTCGTGATGATATGAGGTTGGCAAACAATAGCAATCCCTACTATAACTTGACAAACAAAGACCTCAAAAAAATCACGGAACAGAGGACTGTTCTCATTGTAAAGGGTAGTTAAGTGAGGGTCGATACTGCTTAGCTTTGCCACAAATCCATCTATGCCCTGAGAAAAGTGAGTAGCTCCGGAGGTTAGCAGAATAAATGCTACAACAACCATTAAGGAAGCCTGGATGGTATTGGTATATACCATTGAATTCGCACCTCCGAACATCATATATCCAAAGACAAAAACTACTACAGAAATCAGAACTACCAGTTCATTCGCACCTAATGAAGTAGCGAGTAGTTTAGTGAGACCAACACAAATAAGAACAATGAAAGTGATCAGTAAGAGTGATACGAAACCAAAGAAGAGCGCATAGCTTCTATTCTTGTACCGACTACCTATCCACTGGGCCATAGTTAGAGCTTGAACCGAAGTGCCTACTTTTCTGAATCCCTTTGTAAAAATGATCAATGAGATCAGCGCGGAAATGCAAAGAACAAGGCCAAAGGAAACAAAACCACTAATGCCATAGTAGGCAATAAAACCAGGGTTAATGATGAATGTAGCCGCACTGGTCATTGACGCAGCTAATGCCAGACCAACCGCAACTGGAGAAAATGAAATATTACCGACCGCATAATCGGATATGCTTTTCGTCTTGATCGCTCCTCTTATCACGAAGAAGAGAATCAAGATCATGTAGCAGGATACAGCAATTCCGATGTATATCTGAGATGTCATTTTATCTCAAATTCCACCTATTTAGAAGATTATAAAACCGAATCCATGTGAATACCTTATTTACTAAGGTGAATGAACCGAATTTAGTAGTGAAGATTTTTCAAGGAATTTTGACAAAAATGAATTTTTGTCAAAATGATGTATTTCCAGATGGGCTATTTAGAAATTATCTTAAAGAATATCTAGTCTATCCATTAGCTGATCTTTATAAGTCTTACCAATAGGAATTTGCCTATCTAATAGCATAATAAAATTATCTTCTATTGACTTGATATGTTCGATATTGACAATAAAAGATCTATGAACACGGATGAAGGAAGGATCTTGAAGTTTGTCTTCGAGCGCTTTTAACGAGTAGCTCAGAATGAAACTGTTGTCAGAGGTATGCAGGTTAGCATATATATCATTAGCCTCAATGTAGTGTACATCATTGAACCGCACCTTCTCTAGTCTATTCTTCACTTTAATGAAAATATGACTATCCTTTAAAACCATTTGATTGGTCTCGTTGGTACCATGCTGGTTCCTGTAGATAGCTAACTCAATTGTAGAAACGAGCTCATCTACATCAAAAGGCTTTATCAAGTACCCGTCTGGGTTAGTCATCTTTGCCCTGTCCAACGTGTGCATATCTCGATCGGAAGTAAGGTATACGATCGGAATATTGAATTTTGACTTAACCAAGCTAGCTACTTCAATTCCATCAATGATACCAGCTAGATTGATATCCATGATTATGATGTCTGGAAGCGACTTTGAAAGCAGTGACAAAAGTTCTTCTGCAGATTCCGGAACACCTAAAACCTTGTATCCTCTTTCACTTAATTCAATAGAGATATTTTTTGAGACAACTGTATCATCTTCAGTGATAATGATCTTGTACTCCTCACCCATTTCTCAAATCTAAGGACATTTCGAATGAAATAAATTACTTTGCTAGTATGATGAGTAGATCATTGATCGCTTTTCTTGCATGTCTAATTTGCCAAGTCACTTTTGGCCAGGACTTCTTTTTGGATAGTGCCTTAACTAACAGATTAGCGCACGAGTTTATCCAAAAAGACCAGACAGTCTATTTCCGTTTATCCATAGAATCCAACCAGTTTGTAGAAATTGCTGGTTTTGGCAAGGTCGTAGCTTTTGATTCGACTGAGGAATCGTTCCTAACAGGAACAAGCCTTCTTGAAGAAAAAAAAAGCTATGCTAGTTATCGAAACATCCTGAAGTTGGATAAAGGTGAATACCTAGTCAAAGCAGAGACGAATCAACCGCTTTTCGATAAAGAAAAAGTATCCATCAGCTACTTCACCGAAAATGAATGGCGGTCAGAGGAGAGGACGCGCTTCATTGCCCATGGATTATTTTTCGGAATCATTATCGTCATGTCCCTCTACAACTTGATGATCTACTTTGCGGTCAAAGATGAAAGCTATTTATGGTATGTCTTTTCCATCATCGGGTTCGGATTATACATGAGTTTCTACTATGGTTTTTCCAAAGAACTGATATGGCCTAGCCAACCACATTGGAATACCCATTTTTTTGCATTGATAATTCCATTGACAAATATTGGAAGGATCCAGTTTACGAGAGCTTACCTGCACACCAAGGAATACGTGCCTAAATGGCATAATGCCTTCAGAATTCTACTTTTTCTTTATGCTGTTCCACTCCTCGGCTGGGCCTATTGCTATGCTTTTTCAAAAGACTGGTTGTGGTTTGTAAATCACATCATTGGCACCCTGGGAACCATCAATATGATTATGATAACCATAGTAAGCATGGTCGTATTTCGAAGAGGCTACACGCCAGCTTTCTGGTTTTTATTGGCCTTTCTTCTTTTCAATTTTGGTGGAATACTCTTCATTTTTATGGAACTCGGCTACTTGCCAGATACCTTCTTCACAAGATACGTAGTTCAAATTGGAGCGGTGGCACAGGTAATCCTTTTCTCATTTGGGTTGTCTAGCAGACTCAATAGGACAAGAAAACGCCTTAGCGTTGAGACCATTGAAAAAGAACGAATGGCAAGACAGCAAGAGATCGATAAGAAAAACCTAATTGAAAGAGAACGTAAAAAACTGGAAAAACAGGTTAAGAATAGAACGCAAGAACTTGAGTCCATTTTAACACAGCTCAAGCTGTCTGAAGAGGAATTAAGAGAGCTTAATCAAGTAAAGAATCGACTTTTCTCTATTATTTCTCACGAACTCAAAAATCCACTCACCACTGTTGATTCATTTTTAAACCTAATGATTAATCACCATGACAAGCTGACGGAGAATGAACGAGCTGATCTAAGTAACAAAACCAAGTTCGCCCTGCAGAATCTCACGCTGCTTTTGGACAACTTGATGCAATGGTCAAGGCTACAACAAGAACGGCTAGTTTTCCTCCCCAAACCATTAGGTCTACTAAAAGTAGTTGAACGGTCAATTAAGCTATTTAAACTTCTCATCGACCAAAAAAATTTGACTATTGAAATCTCTTCTGACCTCAT
This sequence comes from uncultured Roseivirgaceae bacterium, assembly GCA_964472815.1. Taxonomy (GTDB): domain Bacteria; phylum Bacteroidota; class Bacteroidia; order Cytophagales; family Cyclobacteriaceae; genus Ekhidna. Next base: position 7,190 of record CAYYNA010000038.1, on the reverse strand, counting down.
CCAATACAGTGTCTACGCAGATAAAGACATGCTTGAGTTCATCATTAGAAACATCATTCATAACTCTATAAAATTTACACCTAAGAACGGGAGAATTTTTGTATCAGCAGAGTCCTATCAAGACCATCTGATCAAATGTAGTATTACAGACTCGGGTGTTGGAATGAACCAGGAAATGATTACTCAGATTCTAGACGGGAATAAAGCTTTCAGCACCACGGGTACAGAAGAAGAAAAAGGCTCTGGGTTGGGTCTAATTATGTGCAAGGATTTTGTACAAAAAAATGGAGGAGAGTTGCATATTGAATCAAAAAGAGGAACGTCTGTCTCTTTTACAATTCCAAGAGAAGCATTGACCGATTCTGTTCTTTCCGAAGAGAGAGCAATACTTAAGTAGCCATTTTATGCTTAGAGATATCTGGTCCTAAGTACTTCAAAATTCCGAACAGAAAAATAGTCATCTATACCGAAATCTGTATTTATCACGATACCTCCAAGTAGAGCGATTTTGTCCACTTTAAATTCATTCTTCACTATTTTGAGGTTTTCATGAAGTAGCTTATCAATTAATTCGTAGGTACAATCCGTTATTTTCTTTTGCGGATTTGCATCACTGATGATCTCCTCTCTTCTTTCAAATAGGAGACTCTCCAAGTACGTCTGCTGAAAGTCGCTATTATCGACTTTGGGCTTAAACCTTTCATCACAAAAACGTTCCAAAGCGAGCATAAGAGCCCCGCAGCAAGCTCCAGCATTCTCTTGCCTGGGACGATACATTTTTCCAGTGGTTCCTTCCAAAGTAACCCCAATGTGAGGCCCATAGAAAATAAATGCGGTACCATTATCTGGTATATGATGAGCAAAGGCTGTCATCCCTGTCAATCCTGCAAATGGAAGCCCACCTAACCCTCCCAAAAAGAAGGGCCCCCATACAACGTTGAAGAAAGAGGTAGAGGGGATATTAATATCATCAGAACACAAACTTGTGGCCATTAGCATCTTTGAAACGTCAATATCATGGCCGTTCTGGAGAAGTCCCAAATATCTAATGGACGTATCCCTAGTATCCAAAGCATCTGGATAGTTATCAAGAACAACTTTTTCAAATTTTCTCTGCAGCATAACTCATCTTTATGCTGTGAACATATTCTACATTTCTTTAAGAAGAGTCTTTTCAGTATTAATCGTTATTATGATCAATATAAATTGACCTAAGATAAGGAACCTACTTCCCTATCCTTCTCAATTGTTTGATGCTCCTGACCTCCCACGTTTCACCACCGTCATTTGATTTCTCTGCAATGATTTGGAAGGAATCTTCAGTCTGAACTTGCCAAGGTGAAATTGTCTACCACGGATTTATCGGTGGGCGAAGTTGCTTACAGTTTGGGGTTTGAGCATCCGCAATCCTTCAACAAGTTGTTCAAATCAAAGACCAATCAGACGCCTTTGGAATATAGAGTTTCTTTTAATTAAACCTAGGATGAGTAGCTAAGTAAAAGCCCAGAGAACTGAGCTTTTACCTTGGTATCAAGTTTCTAATTCAAAGCAATTAGGCTCGCCTTCCGACCAGATTGGTAGAGAATAGCATCTACTTCCTCTGCTTTGTTTGCCTTCTTGATATACTTAGAGACATCTTTCTCTATAGAATTGTTGATCCAGCCATAAGTCAGGAATGGCACAATGTTTATTCCATTTCTAACCTGCTTTCTCACTACATAGTCTTGCACCGGATCTGCAAGAATAAAAACCGATATACCATTGATTTTTTTAACAGTCGCTAAACCATTGCTTCGTTCTTTGAACTTGACTGCATTGATGGTTTTTCCATCGTTATAAACTAAAGCATCGAATTCAATGGACTTCTTATTCAACTTACGGATGGACTTATTCACAAATTGAGTTGCCTTGTCATTGACATGCTCATTGTAAATACCTCTCGTAAGGATAGATGTAAGCTTTGGCGAAGTTTTCACTGACGCGACTATCTCGTAGCTAATATCCGGTTCACTTAGCAAATAGATCTCCTTACCACTCAATTGCTGTACTTCAGCCCGCATAGACTGTCCAAATGTCACCAAGACTCCTAGAGTCATGAATGATCCTACTATTATTGATCTCATACGTGTTATTTTGATCTGAGAACGATCAGCAATTAAAGTTTGAATGGATAAGTGACCTCAGACCAAATTATAGCTTCATGAAATCGGTTATAATGCGAATGGAACCGAACCGTGAATTCGGGAACCTAGCGCATTTTTTGTGCACCAAAAGGAAGCTACTTCCCTATCCTTCTCAATTGTGTGATGCTACTGACCTCCCATGTTTCACCACCATCATTTGATTTTTCTGCAATGATCTGGAAGGAATCTTCAGTAACATTTGTCCATCGATTTTTACGTCGACCTTCCGCTGGAAATGAGGAACTCAGCAACTCCATTACCACCTCCCCTTCTTCTTTTTTCCATTCATAGATGGCATACTCCCCATTGCTAAAAGAATAGGTTTCCTTCCATGTTTCACTTCTAGCATCGAAGTAACCAAGCGTGGTATAGCTAAACGAGGAGGTCAGCATGGAAAACTCTTTCGTGAGGGAGCAATTTCCTGGGGATACTTCAAGAGATAGCGCACCGTAAAGCTCTTCTGCCTCTTCCTTTATTAGGTATTCTTGCCACCGCCCTATAAAAGGTTGTAAGATCTCATATTCAGGACCTTGGCAGGTTGGTAATTTAGATTTTGGGGCTACCGTCAACGTTTCTGACTTGACGATGGTGGCGAGTTCAGGAAAGGAGTAGCCCTCAACATTGACTTTTCTATGATTTGCTCTAATTTCAGTCCATTCATCTTGAATATCAGCATAGGTCCCTTTCGTGTAGTACTCTACAGCAACAATAAAATCCCATTCGACATCTACCGAAGTGTTGCTATTTTCTAGCAGTTGGAAGTCATTGAATAGCCCTCGAGCAACGGCAATACTGTCCATCACAAACCAGTTTCTAAACAGATACTGTTTCAGGTTTTCTTGCTGACCCTCTTTTGCTTTGAGGTATGTATAGGTCCAGGTATTTTGAACTTCCGAAGCATCTACTCCAGTCTGGCCAAACGAAGCTGAGGTAATTATTAGAATTAGTATGATCTGTAATGTACTTTTCATTATTTCAGTATGCTTTGAGTACAAAGAACAATCAATTGTCATTCTAAAAAATCGTACTAGTGCAAGAAAATGGCTCTAGTTTTTGGATGCCCTCAACCTGCTCAGGTAAGTAGGTGTGATACCTAGGTAGGAAGCTATGTGCTTTAATGGGACTCGCTGAATCAAATTTGGATGGGTTTTAATGAACTTAAGATACCTTTCCTTGGCTGTAGCTGAAAGATGATTACTAATTCGCTCCTGAGTTGAAAGCAGTCTATTTTGCAGAAGTATTCTAAAGTATCGCTCAAACTTTGGCACTTTAAGGTACAGTTCCTCCACCGCTCCTTTACCTAGCCTCAGCAGTTTAGAATTCTCTAAAGTCTCCAAATAAAAATCGGAGGGTATCACTCTCATAAAACTTTTCAAATTACCAGTCCACCATCCCTCAGCAGCAAACATGGTGGTATGTTCAATCGCCTCCTCATCTACATAATAGGATCGGAGGCATCCTTCCAAAACAAAGTATTCGTACTTACAGACTTGCCCCGCTTTTAGAACATGCCTTCTTTTCTCGATCTCCACTACTTCGATTAATGACTCGAAGGTTCTTTTCTCTTCATCACTGAGGTCGATGTGCTGATCAAAACTTTTGAAGGCAATATCTAGAGCTGAGGTGCTCATCCAAGAACTAGTGTATTTGCATCCAGTGCTGTTCTCATTTTTCTAAAATACAAGAAAAGCGAATATCCGATGACACCTTACTTCAACAAGGTGCCTTCGTGATATTCGCATTCATAATTCATGTAGTCTTTACCAAATTGATTGATTTTCCTAACGGGATTGCTTTGCTCCACAGCAAAATCAGTGTAGCGCTGACCAGCAGTGTAAAATTACCTAGCCAGTTAGGGTCCCAACTAAAAGTCGCATTTGTCACTTCATCAACCTTCACAAAGAAAGTCAGTAGAAGAAAATTGTTTACGAAATGAATTCCAGAAGCTCTTTCAATTCCGTCATCTTTGATTGTCAGCAGCACCAGGAAAACAGAATAGATGGCGCTTGAAAGCAGGCTTCCCAAACCATATCCAAAATGGGCTAATGAGAACAAAACGGCAATGATCAAATTAGGGATCCAAAGACCTACAAACCTTCTACCGACATTTTGTAAGAGGTAGCCGCGAAAAATTAACTCCTCCCAAAACGTTTGAAAGAAAAGAGCAATTGCTGAAATGGATGTTACTACAAGGAAGCTTTGCAAATTGAAACCTCTTACGAAGTTTTGAAAGGAGTTGAAATCTTCCACCAGTTGCATAATGAGGAGTAGAATACCCCACTGCAGAAATCCTCTCCAGTATAGTTTCCATCTGAAGGCTTTCCCGCCAACGTTTATTAAAGACGCAAAAGAGCGATGATGTAATAGTGGGTGGATCCATTTTAGCGCTAATAGCAATACGGTAAAAACTAATCCAACGAAAACATAGGAAAAAGTATCCTGACCAATCGTTTCCATCAGTCCCGAAGACTTTAGGATGGGCACGAGTACTTTGTTCATCACTTGATTTAGTAGTACGACAGTAATGAAACTTGCTAGCAGTAAGATGACGTAAGACCACCAGGGATTTCGGCCAGTTTCCGACTGTCCGATGAACCGATTTTGATTAAGATTCATATTAATTGTCTTTAGATTTTTGAACTTGATTTTTGTTTTTCTCTTTTTTCTCAGTCCACTTAATGGCACCCCAGAAGATGGATTTTAACTCCAGACTATCATTCTCCTTAAGGAAAAGTTCTTCCTCCTTCTGAGATGAAGTCTCAAATTGGAATGAGAAGCTGGATATACTATCTGGAGCTTCACCCCATTTATATAAGCCAAAGAAAAGTTTGCCGCTTACTTTTCCATCGGTTGAAGTAGTATCACCTTGAACAGCTTTTTCTCCTTGCTGTGCTAAAGCTGCAGCCACTAGGAGGTACAGGATTAGACTTGTTAATAAGTTCTTTTTCATACTTTATTGTTTTTTGATTTGCTACAAAAAGGCTGAGGCTGAAGACAAGAAGAAATTAAGTGTGACCCCTATGCTGCACACAATGATGAACAGACATCACTTAGTGATGAATGACGTTCATCACTAAATCTGTGAGAAGAGCATTATTGTAAAGACCTTTGTGATATGATATCTTTTTTGAAGAAGAGGGCGGTTTATCACAGCATGATCTGGATAATTGGAGGTATTGTATTCTACATGAATATCTGGAGAACTTCGGATCATCTCTCCAATGCCGAAGTACTCTATCTCACCCTGGCCATACTACTACCGATGGTAGTTGTAGTATACGGTCATTTCTATGTTAGATCTCTTTTCTTCCGAAACCGACGGTACTTTATGTACATACTCAGCTTAGTAGCTGTCTTGTCTTTGGGTGTAGGCCTGGAGCAGCTCATAGGGTATTTCTATGCGGCTACTCAGCAAGGGCTTTTGCAAACCATTATCAATCTAATATCGGTAACATTACTCTCTACGGGGTTCCAATTATTTAAACGTGGATTGGTCAATCAGTACTACAATCAAGAGCTAAAGGCCAGAAATACAGAGGCTGAACTAAAAATGCTAAGAGCTCAATTGAACCCACATTTTATGTTCAACACGCTCAACAACATTTATGCAATTAATGAAATAGAACCAGCCAAAGGATCTGCCATGATCTTAGAACTTTCGGATGTAATGCGCTATCATCTTGACAGCACCAAACTGAAATTCGTCTCACTTGCTGAAGAAATAAAGTTGATCAAATCGTACATAAGCCTAGAAAGACTAAGACTGAACGAAGTAACCAACTTAGATATCAGAATTGGAGCGTATGATGCTCAATTCAAGATTTCTCCTGTCTTGCTACTTCCCTTCATTGAAAACGCTTTTAAATACGGATCTCACCCACTCCAAAAAAGTACGGTTAGCGTCACGATAGGCTCTACTTCAAATCGTCTGGACTTTGAAGTCAGAAACACTATTGTTGCTAACAAGAAAGTGGTGAAATCGAATATAGGCCTGGAAAACACCCTGAGGCGCTTGGAGTTGATTTACCCGAACAAGCATGAATTACAAATGGAAAATGATGGGGCTCATTTCATGGTAAAACTGACCATTTATGCCTAGAGACCTTCGACTATTAATTGTGGACGATGAGCCACTTGCACATGACCTTTTGGAGAAGTACTGCAGCAGAGTATCATATCTGAAAGTGATGGGACATTGCTACGACAGTTTGTCCACACTTAGTTTTTTAAATGACAACCAAGTAGATGCTATTTTACTAGACATTCAGCTTCCAGATCTTACAGGAATTGAACTGCTCGAAACCTTGGAAAATCGTGCCCCAAAAATCATATTCACTACAGCTTACACGGAATATGCTGCCCAAAGCTTTGATTTTGATCAAGTCATCGACTATTTGAATAAGCCAATAAGACTGCCGCGATTCATAAAAGCAATTGAACGCTTGAGACACCAATTGCAACTGGAAGAAAATCTGAACAGTGCATCATCCTTGGAAATACCTGATGCAGTGATAAAGAATCATCTATTAATTAAGGAAGATAAAATCACTCATCGAGTAGACTTAAAGGACGTCACTCATGTTCAAAGCTGGGGTAATTACCTCAAATTTTTCACAAAGGATGGTAAGGTGAGACTGGCGAGGAAAACAATTTCAGAAATCGAAGATGAGATATCTGATTCGGGCTTTGTGCGTATTCACAAATCTTACTTAATCAACAAGCAATTTGTTTCCGCATTGGATGGAAACCGAGTCGTGTTAAATGATCAAAAGTTTCCAATTGGAAGGAGCTACAAGTTATATGCGCTACAGAAGCTGATGAATTGAAAAAAGTCGGGCCGTAGCATTGATCCAAAAATCTATACTTCCATGGTAGAACGAGCTCGCGGGATGATAGATAATTCTCCCTCCGATACTAGATTTGCCGGTCTTACAAACACTCAAGAATTAAAGATGAAACGCACATTTTTTGGTCTTCTTACAATCATTCTGCTCTCCAGTCACGACA
>CAYYNA010000037.1:2364-22303 GCA_964472815.1 uncultured Roseivirgaceae bacterium | reverse complement strand
TTAGTTCTTATGATTTCTTTAAGTAAACACTGCCGTTGATGCTCTTGAAGGAGAGCTCTGGACCTCCAGATCCTATTTCCACTCCAGACTTACTTCCGATTTTGAACTTCCCATTTTTTTGTGACTTAGTCACTTTGGGGGCTAGTTCAGCATATTCGAAAGATGTATATAGGTCTCCATTCATGGTGTCGAAATAGACCTGAGCATTAAAATCTGCAGGCAGTTCAAAGTTGAAGTCTCCATTTACTGTGTTGAAGGAGATGGGTTCCTTTGGAGACTCCAGAAAATTGATCGTTACATCTCCATTCACAGTGGAAGCACCTCTAAGAATTCGCACATCTCTTGCCTCAATTGAGCCATTCACGTTGTAGACCTTGACAGGACCATCTATGTTAGCCACCATTACATCTCCATTATTTACCGTTTTCGCTTCGAGTGAGACATCTTTTGGAACTCTTACTTTGTATTGATATTTGAAGGCATAATTTGGCTGGTCTTCCATACTGTAGCCCCACCCATTTTTCCATTGACACTTTTTGATAAAAGGAGCTTTTGTGTAAAACATTATGGAGTCATCTGCCAGCAACTGACCAAGCTTCAAGTCATTTTTTGCTTGATCTACTAAAGCATCATTAAAAGCGGAGATTTCTATTTCCAATGTCAAGTACAGTTTTCCGTCGTTAGAGGTCTCCACTTGCACATCCCCATTTATGTTGTCGATAATGACCGTCATACTTTTGGGATCATCAATTTCGAATTCTTTTTTGATCACCACCTTGTCTTCCTTGAAGTCCGGGTGGATCAGGTTTAATAGTATTATTAGTATTTTCATCCTTTTTTAGAGTTTATGATTGCTTGAGTGTTTGAATGCTCTGCTCGAGCTTTTCTTTTACAATGTCGTTTTCAACACCTTCCTTTAGTTCTTCCATGGCATTAAGCGATGACTTCTCTTGAATCTGCACCAGCGCATCTGCTATTGCTACCTGCATCAAGGCCGAGTCTTGCATTCCTAAGGCGTCTATCAATGCCTGACGGACGATTGCTCTATCCGAGTACTTTAATAATGACTCTAATGATGCCAATCTCACATTTACATTCACATCATTATTCAATGTGGTGATCAGCGCATTGATGACTTGCTCATCAGCATCTGCTAGTTCTGAAGCCAGGTGTACAGCTCGGATCCTTTCTTGTGCCTTCGGTTGCTCAATGAGCGTCAGCATCATCATTTCTTTCATGCTCTGAATTTCGCTGCTAAGCTGCTGAATGTCCTGCTTTTGATCTTGTGAGGGGAGAAGCCACCAACCAGCAAATAAGCCGATAATCAAAGTAGCTAACCCAACTTGCCAGCTGCTACTGATACGAGCTAAGATCAGGTCAAAAACCGTCCGATTCGGTTGGCTACTCTTTACCTGCTTAGCAAGCAGCTCATCAAAATTCGCATCCATTTGAGCTGAAGGTTCTGGTCGCTCTATCTGATCAAACAGATGCCATGTCTGCTCCATCTCCGCTAGCTCCTTGGACATTGCTTCATCTTTTGCAAGAAGCTCGTTCAATAACTGTTCACGTTCTTCAGAGATGCTCTCAGACATCTTCTCCTGCCACAGCTCGATTATTAATTCTTTTTCCATTGTTACACGTCCAGTTTTAAGTAGGACTCTCGTAATTCTTTTAACACTCTATGTACCCGCACCTTGATGGCACTTTCTGTGACACCAAACATCTCAGCCACCTTTGCATATTTTACTTTCTGAAACCGCACCAACTCAATCAATTCCCGCTTCTCATCTGATAGACTGTCCAGAGCTTTTTGCAAATAGTTCAATTCATCCGTCTGTTCCATCTCTTGCTCTTTATGTTCCGTTTCCCCAAGCTGCTCTTCGTAAGAATTCATATCCTCGCTAAAAGCATATCTTTTGTTTTTCCGGTAATGATCCTTATGGATGTTTCGAGCCATTTGAAAAGCCCAGAATTCAAAGTCTCCAGATTCCTTATAAGTATGTTTATACTTCAGAATTCTCATGAAGACATTTTGTACCAGGTCTTCGCTAGTAGCTCCATCTTTGGTCATCCCGTAGAAGAATCCGAAAAACCGACGACTATATCTCTTATATAGCAGGTTCAGTTTTTCTACCTCTCCTTCCTTTACTTTTAGCATTAAGTTGTGATCGTTGAGTTGGTCCATTTGCCGAGTTCTGCCGGGGAAACTTAGGTAAGTTCGGAAGGTTACACCGAATCCTTAATTTCATTTAAGAAAAAACTGATCTAAAGCATTTCGCCGACTGATTAATGTCCTTAGTTGACTTTGAATCAGTGCCTACCTTGGATTTTCGATTCAAACTTTACGATCATGAAAAATATATTGGTCCCTACTGATTTTTCAAAGCTCTCCCATCATGCACTTGATCTTGCGGTTCAATTGGCAAAGCCGATCGGTGCACAAATCACGCTGCTTCATTTAGAAGAAGTACCCCTTGGAGATCTTTCGCTCCATCTGACTGGTGAAGCAAAAGGAAGTGAACTTACGGATGATGCCTTGTATAATGCGCAGCTTTTTCGAGCTAATAATCTTAAAATCTTTGATTTAGTGGAGGAGTTTTCTTCCGAAGGAGTTGAGATTACTGGAACACAATATGGAGGGGGTTTTCTGACTGGCATCCAACATTATGTCAAAAAGAACGGCACTGACTTGGTCGTAATTGGAACCACAGGTGAGGAGAGTATTCAAGAATTCTTTAGCGGTAACCATACGGAGCAGTTGATCGAACACTTAGATGTTCCCGTTCTTTCAGTCCAAGACAAGCAGTACCATAAAATTGAAGATATTGTATTGGGACTGGACATTGAAGATCAGAATTATACCAAGTCTGTTTTCGATTTAGTGAAAAAAGTGGTTGATCCTTTGAAGGCAAGACTTCATATCATAGACATTGCCAAGACCTACGATGCAGCGTTGGAAAATAAGTTGGATGAAATCGCAAAGTTCTCCGGTCTTTCCAATTACCTCATTGATGTGGTTGAAGATAAGAAAGCGAACGAAGCGCTTCTGGATTATGCCGAAGGAACTGATGCGGGATTGATTGTGGTCATTACTGAAGCGCAGGGAGGATTAAGCCGGTTTTTTCAACACTCTTTTGCCGCCAAGTTGACTAAGAAGTCTTCCATTCCTGTCTTAACCATTAACAAGAAGTACATAACCGTTTAATCCTGTAATATTTTACTTCTAAGCCTGCCTTAAGATAGGATTCTCGCGTAGGTTTGAGTATGGATTTGGCGGAGTTGAAAGCATCACTATCCGGGGAGCTTCATACTGGTGAAGCTATCAAGCGTATCTATGCAACGGATGCGTCTGCCTATCGTGAAATACCATTGGCTGTAGCAATGCCAAAAGATGCTGCTGACCTGAAGCAGCTCATAAACTTTGCAACGGAGACCAAAACCTCGTTGATTCCCAGAACAGCGGGCACTTCCTTAGCTGGCCAGGTCGTTGGAGACGGGATTGTTGTTGACGTCTCTAAATATTTTAATCAAATCATCGAGATCAACCCCGAAGAAGAATTCGTTTGGGTGCAGCCTGGGGTAGTACGGGATGAGTTGAACCGGGAGCTGGCAAAGTATGGCTACTTTTTTGCACCTGAAACATCTACTGCCAATCGTGCCATGATTGGAGGTATGATCGGGAATAACTCTTGTGGCTCTAATTCTGTGGTTTACGGGAGCACACGAGAGCATTTGACAGAGGTGCGGGCGTTACTTTCTGATGGTTCGGAAGCCCATTTCAAAGAACAAGATGAATTGATAGCCTCAAGTCAGGCGGAAGAGCGGATCTATACAGGTCTAAAAGAAATTCTGCTCAATAAGGAAAATGTTGCTCAAATAAAGCAGGAATTCCCAAAACCGAATATCCCGAGAAGAAATACTGGTTATGCTTTAGATCTCCTTGCAGAAATGCAACCATTCAATGCGCAGGGTCAGCCCTTTAACCTATGTTCTCTGATTGCGGGTTCCGAGGGGACACTGGCTTTCGTAACAGCAGCGAAACTGAAGCTGACAAAGCTTCCTGGCGAGCACAAGCGATTGGTCTGCATCCATTGCAAAAGCATAGATGAGGCACTGAAAGCCAACTTAGTTGCATTACAATACACGCCACATGCGTGCGAGCTGATGGATCACTACATTTTGGAGGCCACCAAAAGAAATCTCGCACAAGCAGAAAATCGATTCTTTGTGGAAGGAGATCCTCAAGCGATTCTAGTAGTGGAGCTAGTGAGCGAAACAGAGGAGCAGGCTAATTCAGCAGTCAATTCACTTACTGCAGAATTGACCACAAGTAAGCTTGGATATGCTTATCCGGTAGTAGCTGGAGATGATATCAAGAAAGTCTGGTCTTTGAGGAAGGCCGGTTTAGGACTGCTATCAAATATTCCTGGAGATAGTAAGCCAGCGCCGGTTATTGAAGATACTGCTGTGGACGTTCAGCAGCTTCCAGATTATATCGCCGATTTCAATAAGATTTTGCAAAAGCACGACCTGTACTGTGTCCATTATGCGCATGCCGGTTCTGGAGAGCTTCATTTAAGACCTTACCTGGATTTGAAAACAGCCGAAGGAAGAAAACTCTTTCGCGTCATAGCCGAGGAAATTGCGGCATTGGTAAAGAAATACAATGGTTCACTTTCTGGTGAGCACGGGGATGGTCGTTTGAGAGGTGAATTTATTCCTCAGATGATTGGAGAAGCCAACTACCGGTTACTTAAACAAATCAAACAGGCTTGGGATCCGCACAACATATTCAATCCGGGAAAGATTGTGGATACTGCACCTATGGACACCTCTCTTCGGTATGAGGAGAATCAGAAAACCAGGGAGTTTGAAACTGTGCTGGATTTTTCCAAAGACCAGGGAATTCTAAGGTCTGCGGAATTATGCAATGGATCGGGCGATTGCAGAAAGTCAGAGCTGACAGGAGGTACTATGTGTCCTAGCTATCAGGCAACCCGAGACGAAAAGGACACCACAAGAGCGAGAGCCAATATCCTTCGGGAAATGCTGACCAGGTCCGATCGGGAAAACCCATTTGCGCATCCTGAGATAAAAGAAGTCATGGATCTTTGTTTGTCCTGCAAAGGTTGTAAGAAGGAGTGCCCTTCCAACGTGGATATGGGCAAGCTAAAAGCTGAGTGGCAGTTTCAATCTTACCAAGAAAACAAGCCATCTCTTCGCACTAAACTCATCGCAAACTATACTAAAAGCATTGCAGCCTTTGAGGCGATTCCTTGGGCATACAACTTGACCCGCAACTTTTCTAAGCCGGTGCTGGGCTTTGCTGGGAAAAGATCCATTCCCAAAATGGGTAAAACCACGTTGAGGCGATGGTTTAATAAAAAGTTTCAACCCCTGCATCGAGAAGCAAAAGGCAAGGTGTATTTCTTTTTTGATGAATTCACCAATTACCTGGATGTTGAAATCGGTAAGAAAGCTATCATGCTGCTGGATAGATTAGGTTACGAAGTGATTGCTGCAAATCACCAGCCGAGCGGTAGAGCGTACCTTTCGAAGGGGTTTCTAAATGAAGCTAAGGTGTACGCCCGTCAGAATGTGGAGACTTTTTCTGATTTACTGGATGATGACGTTGCTTTGGTGGGAGTAGAGCCATCCGCTATTTTGACTTTTCGGGATGAATACCCCGACTTGCTTCGAGAAGAACTTCAGGAAAAGGCGCAGAAGGTCGGTCAGTTTGTTTTCACTATAGAAGAGTTTCTGGACAAAGAAATTACGTCTGGCAAATTGCATTCTGGAGACTTTAATCAAAGCAACCAAAAGGTTCTAATTCATGGACATTGCCACCAAAAGGCACTTAGCTCCATGGTGCCAACAAAAAGAGTGTTAAAGACGGCTGGATTTGACGCTACGCTGATTCCAAGTGGCTGCTGCGGCATGGCGGGTTCTTTTGGATATGAGAAGGAGCACTTTGAAGTTTCCATGAAAGTGGGGGAGCTTGTTTTATTCCCGAAAGTTCGAGACGCAGAAAAAGACAGCATCATTTTGGCATCTGGCACCTCATGCCGCCACCAAATCCTGGATGGTACAGGAGCGGTGGCAAAGCATATTGTTGAGATCCTATAAGGCTTATTCGATCTTTACAACCTCAGCGGGGTTCTGCTTTGAGACTTTTGAAGCTTGTAAGCCTACGAGCAGGAAAATAACACCTAGGGTGATAATGAGATTGATCGGCATCACCATGTACGGGATATCAATCCGATAGGCAAATCCCGATAGCCACTCTTCCATGAACCAATAACTGGAGCCCCAGGCAATGACGTTGGCAATCAGCACAATGATCACAAACTCCATGGACAGCAAACGAATAATTTGTACTCCGCTTGCTCCAAAGATTTTCCGCAAACCAATTTCGCGGTACCTGCGAATGATGTTGAAGGTTGATAAGCCGAGAATACCAATCAAAGCGATGACTAAAGCAATAATCATCACAAAGGATGAAAGGGTACTAACTACCTTCTCGTCGTTATATGCTTTCTGATACTCCTCGTCTAGAATCTTGTATTTGATGTCAAAGAAGGGTTCCAGCTTCGCATACTCCTCTTCGATAATTTCAATGGCTTTTATTGGCTGGCTGTTGTCATACTTAATGTAAAAGACGCTGGAGTACTGAGGAGGTATTTCAAATAAAATAGTAGGGAGCATCTCGCTGTGGAGAGATGAACTCTTGAAATCCTCAATAACTCCGCTAATCTTGGCTTTCCACTGCCAGATATTTACAGTCTGACCTATCGGGTTTTCAAGATTCATTCGTTTTGCTGCGGAGGCTGTTAAAACCACTTGTTTTATTGTATCTGAAGGAGTGAAGCCCCGTCCTTCAATAAGTTCAAGGCCAAATACATCAATCAGTCCATTGTCAGCTGCGATCATTTGAAAGATCGGCTCATCGTTCTTGTTTTTTCCTTCCCAGTCCACGCTTGTAGTGGAATTATTCGCATTAATCATATTCGCGTTAGTGATGCCCAATGCCTTTATTTGATGATGCAGTGTCAAACCTGCTTTAAAGCTGTCAAAACCTTTGATGTGCTGCCAGCTTGGCTCCATTTGTATGATCCCCTTTCGATCGTAACCAAGGCTTTCAGTTTGCAGGAATTCAAGTTGTAGATAAAAAACGCTGGTAAGAATGACGATAATCCCGGATATACTGATTTGTATGACTGTCAACCACTTTCGGGCCGAACCTCTTCCATTGAATTGAAATGGCCCGTTTTTGAGAATCTGAATTGGGTTGAACCTACTCATCACTAACGCTGGGTAGAAGCCTGCTAAGAGGGTGGTAGTGAAGATGACGCTCAGAATTTGAAAGACCAACCGAAGGCTAACCGTAAACTGAATTGGCTCTTCGATCACTTTACCTAGTATTGGAACTGTCAGGAAGGCAATGGCCAAGGCTAAAATTCCTGCTAGACATACTTTGAGAAATGTTTCGAACAGAAATTGGATGTGCAGCACCCACTTGCTTGCTCCATTCACCTTTCGAACACCAATCTCCTTCCCTCTGATGGAAGCTTGTGCAGTAGTTAAATTGATGAAGTTCACGATGGACATAACCAGGATGAACAGTGAAAAAAGCCCGATGATTTTGATGTAATCAACCAAGCCGCCTTTGACTTTGCCATCTTCAAATTTTGTATATAAGTGCTTGTCTTCCAGTGGTTGCAGTAAGTACGAGTAGTTTTCGTACTTCTCGGTTATTTCTAGGTCCTTGATTTTCTTACCGACTAGGTATGGATCAGCATTATCCAGTTTTGCATAGGTAATGAACGAGTTTTCCCAGATGCGATTCATGTCAGCTCCTCTAAGTGTATATAGCACATCAAAAGGGGCGATAAATTCGAATTGCAACGAGGAGTTTACGGGGGGGTCCTGATACACCGCTGCTATATGTACCTCTCTATGGTTGCCAAGAAGGTAGGTTTTTCCTACTGGGTTTTCGTCTCCATAGACTTTTTGTGCGACAGAAGCTGAAAGAGCAATACTCTTCGGCTTGGTAAGTGGGTTCTTTGCCCCAGCAATTATCTGGAAGTCAAATACATTAAAAAAAGACGAGTCAGCAAAGATCCCACATGCGTAGAGGCAGGGCTTGTCCTCATCAATTTTGAAGCATTGTTTAGATGGCCAACTAGAGCTAGCCATGATCCGAGTGACCTCTTTGACTTCTGGAAGTTGATTCTTAGCCTCCTCGCTTACTTCAAAAACAACTCCTCCGTACGTTTGAGTAACCCCATCACTTCCAAGGCTATTTGTCTTGATCTCATAAATGTTGTCAATTCCGGAGTGAAACCGGTCAAAAGATGTATGATAATTGACCCAAGAAACAGTCAAAAAAACTACGCAGAAACCCACACAGAGTCCGGTAATATGGATCAGGTTTTGAGAAGGATTCCTTCTCATTTGCCTAAAAAAGGTCTTGAATACATTTTGTAGCATAGCAGTGTAGTTAGATGTAAAACGGTCTTTTTTTAGTGCGAAAGGGCGTAGGAGATTAATGACATTGCGCCAGTAAAGCAAGTCCGCTCGAAAGGTGCCGTATTGCTTTCGATTGATTTGATACAGCTCTTCTAGATCTCCGCGAAGAGGCTCCAGCCATTCATCCTTGCAGAACCAAGTCAGAAAGCGATCAGCCAGACGTGGAGGCTGTCCAAAGGACTTTTTCTGCTTAGGATAGGCCATGAAAGAGGTTTTTGAATGCCAGATCAGGAATCTGATTCCAAAGGGTGTTTCTTAGCGATCGGTTCAGCTCAAGCGCTCCTTTACCCTCGGCAGTAATTTCATAGAGCTTTTTCCTTCTTCCACCACGTTCACTGGTAGCATTGTCAAGTTGTGATTTCAAGAATCCTTTTTCTTCCAGTCTGCTGAGCGCGGCGTGAACAGCCCCAATCGCTGCAGACCTGGTGGTCTGTTCTTGTACGGCTTGTTTGATTGATAACCCATATGCGTCTGGGTAAAGTACCCCAACTATCAAAAGGATCAATTCCTCAAATTCTCCTAAGTGTGTTCCTTTCATTGCTTAATCATTTTTCGTAAATGTAGAACTTTTATTCTACAAATACGAAACATGGATTTATATTTTATTTATCGGAGTAGAAAATGCTGATTTTTGGAGATCAGAGAGCAGAAATGCTTTTGGGAATGCTCGAGCTAAACTTCGATTTCTCCTTTGAGAAAGGTGATAGCACTTCCGGCAATCAAGACTCGGTCTCCATCGTTGGTGCAGGTTAGATCTCCCAGACGGTCCGAGAGCTGCTGAGCCACCATGTTGTCCTTACCTAGTTTTTCAGCCCAGTAGGGTATCAAAGAGCAATGAGCAGATCCAGTCACTGGGTCCTCAAAAACGGAAGCACCAGGGAGAAAGAAACGTGACACAAAATCTACCTCATCTCCCTTAGCAGTGCAAATAATGCCACCTTTATGGAAGTCCTTGGGGTCAAGTAAGCCATTATTTACTTTCAATGACCGGATCTCAGCTTCAGAGTTGTAAACCAAGAAATAATCTCTTGACTTTAGGATTTCGACGGGTTGGATATTGAACGCTTTCAATTGCTCTTCGCTTAGAGAGGAGATTTCTGGTTTTCTTGCAGGAAAGTCTAATTGAAGTAGCCCATTTACTTTTTTTACCACCAGTTCACCGCTCATTGTTTGAAAACTTACTGCATCACCCTGATAGTCCTGATAATTGAAAATCACATGAGCTGAAGCCAATGTGGCATGACCGCAGAGATCAATTTCAAACTCAGGAGTAAACCATCTCAGCTTATAGTGATCTTCTTGTTTTTGGTAGAAAGCTGTTTCAGCCAAGTTGTTTTCAATGGCGATTTTTTGCAGCATCTCATCGGTGGGCCACTGCTCTTCTATTGGTACTACAGCTGCAGGGTTTCCGCCGAATAAGTGATCGGTAAATGCGTCGATTTGATAAATGGGTAGTTTCATGCCTTTGTAAGAAAATGATGTCTATGCCTACTAATTAACAAAACAACTTCTATCATGGGCGAATTGATTGCAGACTTCTGGTGGATATTTTTTCTTCTATTTTTCATTCTAGGAGATGATCAGAATAAACAGAGGGTGAAAAAAGACAAGAGCAACTAGTCGTGCTCATAATGTAAATCTTGAGCGACTTCTCGCACAGCTTCATCCAGCTTATGGGCACTCTCTTCCACCATGCCAAGTAAGCCTTCTTTTTCGGTTGTATCCTCTGACTTTTTGTACAGCTCCATAGCTCCCATGATGTTGGCCAAAGGCGCCCTGACAATATGAGCATTCATAAAGGAGTACTTTTCTAATCGCTCATTCTGTGATTTAATGTCAGCTACCTTGTCCTCTACTTTCTTTTCCAGATTTTCGTTCAGCTCCTTGAGCTCAGAGTTCAACCGATTGATTTCATCCTGGTTTCTTCTAGCGGTAACGTAGTATCCGGCCAAGAGCCGGTACAGGAAAAGGTACGCCACGAATAAACCCGATACAAAAACAATCCCAGCAGCACCAAAAGCACGAAAGCGAGGAAAGGTCGTATAGCTTTCTCCCACGACGGATTCTCCATAGCTGATATCAATAAATATGGTAAGGAGTGTCACAGCCAACCAAATAAACGAGACTCTGATACTGATAAGAAAAACACTGATCAGGGGAATGAATGGCATCCAGTACACCAGTACATTGAAGTACTCTGGATTATAGAAAAAATGAATCTGAATAATTAGAAATATGAAAAAGACCTGTATGTGGCCAATCCAATATTTGTAAGTAGTTCGGCTAAGCAATAGGCAGAGCAGGATATTTGGAATCAGAAAAGCTAAGCAGAGCTCAATGGTAGTATTGTCAAAATCTACAATCAACTCGGTCAGGAAAAGTACAAGCAACGCCCCTGTGATGACATAGATGGATCTTTTTCTGATGGCCAGTGCGTTCTTGAAATAATACTCTTGATTAAGGCTGACGGAGAAATTCGAAAAGCGCTTTAGGATTTTCATGGGGTGATTCACAAGGCCTTCGAAGATACTAATTCTTTCACATGTGAGTGACTACTAGCCTCTTAAGTAATACTATTTTGAGTTAGTCCAAATAAAAAAAGGGCTCTAAAGCCCTTTTCTGAAAAGTAATATTTATGACTCAATTCAGAGCAGAAGCGATCAGCTGCAGATCTTCTTTTCGCATCTCTTGAGCGTAAAGCTTTTTGATATCCTTGAAATTCTCCTTAGTCACTTCTTCGCCAGTCCTTACATAGTGCTCTACCGCAATGAAATAGTCATTGATCAGTTTTTTGAATTTACCCTTTGCCATAGCCCCCATGAAGGCAGGTTTTGTGCGGTATTGCATGTCAAATGAAAACTCACTGGTCCCATTGCCGAGATCCTTAACCCGATACACTGCTTGAGTATACTCTGGGTCTACAGGAAACTTACCTGCCTGATAAACCTTGTTTGTAAAGGACATTCGATCTGGCGAATAATTGACCATCTTCTCCTTCAAGAACTGAGTTTGCTTTTCATTGAAATAACACACTCGTTGGGCACCCTCTCCAGCCATCAGTGTTCCATCCACATAGTCGGATGCAATAATTTTAGGATGAGAGTGAGCGATCTTCCCATAGTCTTCGCCCACAACTTCCCATACTTTGTCGGCAGGAAGAGCTATTACTTTACTCACTTTGAATTGTTGCACCTTCTTTTGTTTTTGGGCCATGACACTTGAGGTAATAAGTGTTAACCCTGCCAGTGCTAAGATTTGAAAAATCCGTCTCATTGTTAATCTAATTTTTGTTCAGTTTTTAGATCAGCTAATGAATCGTGTGTTACAGGTTTGAGAAACTTTCTAGTTTAAATTGAATAGCCTTACGACTTTCTCATCACTGATTACCTCGTCAAGAAAGGTCTTTCTGTCAAATTCTTGTTTGTAAGGAAGGCGATCATGCAATCTACGGTGTTGATCCTCTACAACTGTCAAAGCTTCGTCGGCATCCTGAGAAATGTAGCTTTTGAAGCTATCGTATTCTTCTCTATTAAAAAGGAGGTTCTTGCTATCTATCCTTTTGTTTTCAATCATGACGGTTACTTTCTTGTAGCAACGACATGGATTTGATTTATTAACCAAACCACACTTGTCGTTCATGAACTGCAGTAAGTCTTTTCTAGCTCTTGAAAGTCGCACTCTAAAGTTTTGCTTACTTATCCCAAGAATCTCAGAGCCGATCGTGTGGTCAGCATTGAACAGTTCACCAAGTATGTAAACTAATCGTTGATCTCTAGTGAGACACAGCAGCATTCCAGACATGCAGGCTAGATTCATCTCGCGTATTTCGGCTTCTTTCTCCTGCTGTTCAAGCTCCGTTATTTCGATGTTTTCGAAGCTGTCCAAAACGTTTCCAAATGTGTTGAAATCTGTGATGACTTCTTCTCTTCCGATCTTTTGCATCTTAAGAAAGTGATTGGCAACTATTCGATATAGCCAGGTCCGGAACTGAGCTTCACCCCTGAATTGAGACAAGTTGGTTGTGACTTTGATTAGCACCTCCTGAGTAATGTCTTGCGCATCATTGGGGTTCTGTACCATTTTCCAGGCAATATTGAAAATATAGGGTTGGTGCTTTTTCAGCAGTTCTTCCAGTGCTTCTTTGTTTCCCTTGACTGCCTTTGCGATAAGACTTTTGTCGTCTTGATCCGATGTGTAATCCTGCTGGAATGGATTCATAATAGTTCTTTTTACTCCATTCGATCTCAAATGGTTAAAGGTGTTACAGGAGTTCGTGAATTTTTTTCACGAACTCCCCAAAGTCTTCACTTTGATATTGCTGCCAATTTCTGTGAGGAGGTTTCGTAAATTTCCTCAATTCCTGGCTTTACTTCTTCAAAGACTTGCTCTGACTCCACCTCGAACTCAACGTTCCATGAAAGGTGTGTTTTCCCCTCCAGTTCCGCAAACTTCATGGTACCGATCACATCAGATATGGGCATGAAGAATTGCTTGTCAATGCTGTATTGGAATAGCTTCGTTTCGTCATCTGATTCCAGTATCGTTTCGAAAAGCTCATTTCCATCATGCATGGTACATACTCTTTTTGCTCCTTTACCTTGACCTTCTATGGAACTTCCGGCAAGGATAGGCAGCCACTTTTCCCAGCTTGCTCCTGTTCTAACGTTCTTCCAAACTTCCTCTAGCGGAGCATTTAGTTCGTGCGTTGTTTTGATTGTCTTTTTCATCAGCATAAAAATTTGTATTTGCTGCTTAGAGCGCCCAATCGGATATGTGTTACAAATAGGCGAGAATGTACGATTTCGACCAGATAACCTAGAGTTAAGCGGGTCGTTGAAGTAACCATGCGATTACTACTTTGGCTTATTCTACTTGTTTTTTGTTGGCCGTTGGCTTTGGCTGTTTTGTTTCTCTACCCAGTGATCTGGTTGATTTTGCTGCCATTTAGAATACTGGGCTTTGCTGTGGAGGGTGTCCTCCAGTTTATCAAGGCGCTGTTTTTGTTGCCGTCCAGAGTTTTGCGGTAGGGTCTTATTCAAATGCTACCAACCAATCCAGCGCCTCTTCTCGACTTCCAAGTGCCTTGATATTCTTCGCTCCGGTAGCCAACTGATAGCCATTAAAGAGTATCTTTTTCAGACCTGTCACACCTAGTACAGCGGAACATTTCATATGTTTTTTGAACACTGTATTTCCGTATTCCTTGAGCTTTGCCATATAATTAGGGCCAGCAGTAATGCCATTGTAGTCTACCAGTAACCGTACATCGTGGTGACGTTTCATTGCGGTAGCTACTTCATCAAGCAAAGCTAGCTGCTGCTCAGGCGTTTTGCATTCCGTATAATCAGCGAACATGATCGGCGAAGTTTTATGAGCGAAGTAGCTGATGGACATAAGTAGTAAGTTTTCTTTCAAGAATAGCGACTTAAAATTATCAATTCTAACGATACCCTATGGGCGACTCTAAACATGATGCATATGTTTCCTTCAGTACGTTATGATCCTATGAATGACTTCCGTGAGACAATCCCTTCAATAATCCCTATCCAATTCTGAGAAAGCGCGTTTACTCAAAGCATATGAAAAATCGATACTTCGCATTACTTGTTTTTTTGCTTATTGGATATGTTTCCAATGCCCAAGAAGACGCAATCTACACCACCAAGAATGGTGCAATTCAAGGATATGATCCTGTAGCCTACTTCAAAGACGGAAGTCCGGTAAAAGGAAATAAAGAGATTAGCACTACTTGGATGGGCGCTAAATGGTTCTTTTCGTCAAATGAAAACTTAAATCTATTTGAGTCCGACCCGGAGAAGTACGCTCCCCAGTATGGTGGTTATTGTGCTTATGGTGTAGCCAAAGGTGGTTTGTACAAAACAGAGCCTGAAGCATGGAAGATTGTCGATGGGAAACTCTATTTAAACTACAGCCTTAAAATCCAAAAAGACTGGGAGGAGGACATTTCTGGTTTTATTGTTTCGGCAGATAAAAAATGGCCAGAACTAAAGGCGGATCAATAGTTTTTTCTCGCAAAAGAAGTAACTATCCCGAATTTCACTCCAGTCAAATTCGTACCATCTGCTTCGTAGAAGGGCATTGTTACTGCAGCGAACATCCGAAGGTTTACAGTGGAATTTCTGTTTACTAAGAAGCCGGCACCTACAAATGCACCAATACCAGCACGAGTTTCGATATATTCTGCCTCGAATATCTCGTCACGTACTCTTGTATATCCATATTCCATTCCTCCATTGATGTACAAAGTGGATCTCTTCCTCGTAAATGGATAGGATATGCCAAGGTTGACAGTGCCATTATCAATTCTTCTGGTTTCAGACCCGGATGAGCCCAGCAGGTTCGATGAAGGGTAAATTTCAAAATCGAAATTGAAGAGGAAGGTAGACGCATCGTACGTGTACGCTAGCCCTAATCCAGATAGGATGGTTTCATTGGGAACATGTTTGCCGCCCAGCAGGATGCCAACAAAATGGTTGACCTTGATTTGTGCCAACTCTACCCCTTCCTGATCGTACTGAGTTACTTCATCAATGTTAATGTCTGTTTTGGCCGTTTTGTTTGTGAAGAATGATCTGCCCAACCTCGAAAGCAGTGCATCAAGATCTTGCTCAACGCTACCTTTCACCAAGTCGTGCCAGACCCTTTGATTGGTCTGGGAGTCATAAGCTCCAAGTGAAACGATGTAGATGCCTTGCAAGAAGTGAATCTCTCCGCGCATAAAAAAGCGAGCATTTTTTTCAAGAGCATTTTTGGCGGTTACATCTTGGCTTTCCTGGACATTGAAGCCTTGGGTACTCACATTGTTTCCAAGAATGATCGTGTAATCATGGTTATCTTCAATGTATGCTTTAATCAATTTTGAAGTAGAGTATTGCAGCCCTTCACCATCTTGGATGTTGATCAACTCAAAGCCAGGAAAATAAACGATGTTCTGAGCAGTACTCGCTAATGAGGCAAGCATAGTCAATAGTAAAAGATAGGTTCGCATGTTGGTATTCGTTAGTTAGGGATATGGAAACACTAATCATACTAGCCCCTAACTAGGACCACTAAAAGTGAAATTAAAGATGGATACTTTGGGGGAAGTTGCTGATTAATATGCCTAAAGCAGTCGAAAAGATTTGCCTAGTTTTTTTCTAAAACCAACTCTTTAAGGCATTCAACCCATTTATCTTCTTTGTTCAAACTAGGAACCAGATCCCATTTTTCGCCTCCTTCTTCCAGGAATTCTTCTTGGTATTCTTGGCCTACTTCGATGGTCGTTTCCAAACAGTCAGAAACAAATGCAGGGGAGAACGCCAGTACTTTTTTGATTCCCTTATGAGCCAGCTCTTTCAGAATGTCTTCGGTGTAAGGTTTAACCCAAGGATCCTTACCGAGCCTGGATTGAAAGCACACGGTGTAGTCTGCCTCCTTAATGCCTAGCTTATCTACAACCAACCTGGTAGTTTCAAAACACTGAGCTCTGTAGCAGTATCGGTTATGCTCGTTCAGCGTTTCGCAGCACTTTCCTAATTGACAATATTTTCCGTAGGAGGCTTTTCTAATTTGCCGTTCTGGAAGACCATGGTAGCTGAAAATAAAGTGTTCGTAATCTCCCTCTTTCATGGCCTTTTTCCCCTGATCCACGATGGTATCAATGAATAGCTCTTGCTCCAGAAACTGGGCGGTAAAGTGGATATCTGGGATTACTTGCCACTTCTTCGTGATCTCCATCACCTTATCAATTACAGAACCAGTTGTAGCAGAGGCATACTGAGGGAACAGCGGAATCACATGCAGGCTTGCCACTTGCTCCTTAAATTCATTGAGAACCGATTCTAGGGAAGGGTTTTGATAGCGCATGGCGTATTTCACTATGTACTCCTTATCTAGCTTTTCCTTAAGAAGCTCTGTGATATCTTCGGTGTAGTACTTAAGAGGAGAGCCTCTCTCATCAAATAGTTTTCGGTATTCAGCAGCAGATTTTGGCGCTCGGAAAGGGGCAATGATGCCGTTGACCAGCAGCCACCTTGGAAATGCTGGAATATCCACCACACGCTTATCCATTAAGAATTCGCGGAGGTATTTTCTGACGTCAGAGGTTTTAGTAGAATCCGGGGTTCCTAGGTTTACAAGTAAGACACCTTTCTTTTTCATGTAAGAGCTTCACAGGATGTGGGCTTCCCAGATCACGATTCCGTAAGCGACAAAGCGTACGAACCTAAAAAGTGAAACCCACAAGTATTTTCTAAATGGATAATGAACTGACCCTACCAACATGGCAATTCCCGAAAATGGAAGTGGGGTAAGAGCAGCAACAACCACCAAAAAACCACCGTAGTAATTCAAATGTTTCTCGAATTTCCCAAATACACGAACCTTCATGATTCGGTAGAAACGAGTGTTTTTTAAATAAGCACCAACCCCAAAGCCAATTACGCCTGCTATGTAAGAAATTACCGATAAGGCAATGATATTGTTGACGTAGTTCATGAGGACTTCAGTGCGTAATGACCAGATCATGAAAAACTCTGGAGGAATTATCCCGAAAATCACTTCAGACAGAAGAAAAATCGAATAAATGACTGAGGGAACATCGTAGAAAGGACCTAAGACGGTCTCCAGCGTGAAATCATAATTCTTTCTTAAAAAGAGATAGCCAGCTACAATGATGGCGAGCCACAAAAAACCTTTGAGCAGATTCCTGATGAGGAAGCGATTTCGGTCAGGAAGTGGCTTTTGATCTTTTTGAGACATGGTGTGGTTAACAGTCTTGGCGAAATTATTGTTCGGTCAACTTGTTTTCTAATTTTTTTGAGGTTTTGGCCTTCTTGAAACTTACCATCCAGTACGGATCTTCGAGCGAAGTGTATTTTCCATGAAACTGGGTAAGCATGATCTTGACCGCATAGTTGAGCCGATTGATAGCATCTTTCAAATAATCAGTCCGGTTTTTTGGGTGATAAATGAAGAATTTGATAATGGGGAACGTACTCGTTCTAAAGTCTCCTAAGATTTTCTTCACGTCTGGTTTATCCTTTTCCAGTTCATTGATGGCCTTGATAGTACTCTTTCCCAAACCTTTCAACAGGCTAGTGTATACTTTGGAAGTACCGCTTTCCTTTTCCTCAAGGTCCACGATTGTTTCTGCACAAAAGGCCCTTAGAACTCTCATTGGTGGCAAGCTCATAGAAACCTCCGTGAACACGTCCGGCTGCCACAGAATCTCTCTAAATGTGAAGATGGATGGGAGCAGTTCCGTATCATAGCTCGCATCCTTTTTCAGAAGTAGCATGGTGTCAGTGGATATATGGTCTACCTGTACACTGCCCGCCTTCAAAGAGTAATTCCAGCCCTCCTTCTCCGCACTGTCAATGAGTGACAGAAAATTCCATATTTCGTTAAGGGCTATCTTCATTTCGGCTTATTGGTAATTCAAAGAAATACAATGATTGAGACTTCATGAGATTCCCTTGCCGATTTCCTAACTTCATCCCGTGGAAAAAAAATGGGTTATTAAAGATGCGCCTCAAGAAAGTAAAGTAGCGGAGTTAAGCAAAGCAATCAATGTAAATCCCTATCTATCAAAGATCCTGCTGCAAAGAGGGGTGGATACGTTCGAAAAGGCCAAAGACTTTTTTAGACCCTCACTGGATCACTTACACGACCCCTTTTTGATGAAGGACATGGATCGGGCAGTTAATCGGCTGACCGATGCGGTATTTAACGATGAAAAAATTCTAATCTATGGGGACTATGATGTAGACGGGACCACATCAGTAAGCCTTCTCTACCTTTTCCTGAGTCAATTTTCAAGTAATCTTGAATTCTATGTTCCAGATCGCTACACGGAAGGATATGGCATCTCCAAGAAAGGAATCGACTATGCAATTGCAAATGAATTTCATTTAGTCATCGCTCTAGATTGTGGCATTCGTGCGGTGGAAAGAGCGTCGCAAGCACGCGAAGCGGGGTTGGACTTGATCATCTGCGACCATCACCTGCCCGGAGAAGAGCTGCCGGATGCATTGGCAGTCCTTGACCCCAAGCGAGAGGATTGTTCGTATCCGTTTAAGGAGCTTTCTGGTTGTGGTGTGGGATTCAAGTTATTGGAGGGCTTCTGTCAGCAAAACACCCTAGAAAAAGAAAAGCTGTTTGAGTTTCTTGATTTATTGGCTGTGAGCATCGCTAGCGACCTTGTTCCAATAGTGGGGGAGAATCGCGTTTTTGCACACTATGGATTGAAGAAACTCAATGAGGCTCCCTCAGCAGGACTCAAGTCGCTCATAGAAGTAAGTGGTAGGAAACATAAATTCAATGTTTCGGACGTAGTTTTCTCAATTGGACCAAGAATAAATGCAGCTGGAAGGCTGTCCCATGCGAAGGAGTCTGTAAATCTGTTGATCAATGACGGCAAGAAGACCAGTAACTACGCCAATGAATTGAACGATAGAAATAACGAACGCAGATCCTTCGACCAAAGCATCACGGCGGAAGCTTTGGAGATGATCGACGAAATCCAAGAAGAGAGAAAATCGACAGTGCTGTATAAGGAAGATTGGCACAAAGGTGTGATAGGTATAGTTGCCTCTCGGTGCATAGAACATCACTACAAGCCAACGATTATATTGACCAAATCCAATGGCAAGGCCACAGGATCCGCAAGATCTGTGGATGGATTTGATTTATACACGGCTATTTCGGAGTGTTCAGATCTTCTGGAGCAATATGGTGGACACAGGCATGCTGCTGGTTTGACGCTCCCAGTTGAAAATGTCAAGAAACTACAAGATCGATTTGAAGAGGTGGTCTCAAAGATGATTTTACCAGATCAGCTTATTCCCAAGGTGATGATAGATACGGAGATCTCTCTTTCACACATCAGCTTTAAGACCTTCAATATTATGAACCAAATGGCCCCTTTTGGACCGCAAAACATAGCACCTGTTTTTGCAACGAAAGGTGTCGTGGTTGATGAAATGCCAACAGTCTTAAAAGACGCGCACATCAAAGGATTCGTTCGTGAACCGAGTGATACCAGACATCATGAATTTATTGGTTTTGGTCTTGTGGACAAGTTTGATTTAATCAAAGTTCGCGAGCCTTTTGACATAGCTTACCACTTAGAAGAAAATAATTACCTGGGCAATCGCACCTTGGTATTAAACTTGAAGGATATTCGATTAGATGCATAACTTGCGAATCGATTTATGGAACTCCGAGCAGAACACCTGGTAAAAAAGTACAAGAAAAGAAAAGTCGTAAATGATATCTCCGTCAAGGTAAATCAGGGAGAAATTGTGGGTCTCTTAGGACCCAATGGAGCTGGAAAAACTACATCCTTTTACATGATAGTCGGGTTGATCAAACCGAATGAAGGTAACATTTACCTTGACGATGAAGATGT
>CAYYNA010000037.1:0-2264 GCA_964472815.1 uncultured Roseivirgaceae bacterium | reverse complement strand
GAAGAAGGACTGAGATTGCTCGTGTGCTGGCGGTAGATCCAAAGTTTGTTTTGCTTGATGAGCCATTTGCTGGTGTAGATCCAATTGCTGTGGAGGAAATTCAGACGATAGTTGCCCAATTAAAGAACAAGAACATCGGGATTCTCATTACGGATCACAACGTAAATGAAACACTGTCCATTACAGACCGAGCCTACCTAATGTTTGAGGGTAAACTTCTTAAAGCGGGCTCAGCGGAGGAGCTGGCCAATGATGAGCAAGTAAGAAAAGTCTATCTTGGGAAGCATTTTGAGCTAAAACGAAAGATTTAGTACGAAAGCAGATTTTCGATTTTCTGAATCTTATTAATTTAAATCCGTGGAAATTCTGAATTCTATTTTGTCTTGGGTGATGAAAAAGCGCATTCACCAGATTGAGCTTTTCATGAAGTACCCCTTTGAAGTTCAGAATGAATTACTGGAAGACCTGATCAAAAAGGCCCGAAAGACGGAGTACGGGAAGAAATTTGGATTTGAAACCATTGAAAATTCCGAGCACTTCCACGCTAAGGTTCCGATCGTTTCTTACGAAGACCTCTATCCTTACATAGAGAAGCTGATGAAAGGCAAGCAGAATGTCCTGTGGCCTTCAGAAATAAGATGGTTTGCAAAATCATCAGGCACCACGAATGCAAGAAGTAAGTTCATCCCTGTTTCCAATGAGGCGCTTGAAGATTGTCACTACAAGGGAGGTAAGGACCTACTGTCCATCTACCTAAACAATTACCCTGATGCCAGGATGTTTTCCGGGAAGGGACTTGTTATTGGGGGCAGCCATCAATTGAATCAGTTTGATAAGAACTCCAAGTCCTATTACGGAGATGTCTCTGCGGTACTCCTTAAAAATTTGCCGTTGTGGGCTCAGATGGTTCGTACACCTAGTTTGGATATTGCGCTGATGGATGAGTGGGAGGAGAAAATCAATCGGATGGTAGAAGTCACCTCCGAGGAAAATGTGACAAACATTTCTGGGGTTCCAACTTGGATGATCGTTCTCTTGGAGAAGATCCTGGAGCACAAAGGCGCTAAGAATATTTTAGAGGTTTGGCCGAATCTGGAAGTCTTTTTTCATGGAGCTGTTTCGTTTACTCCCTATCGAGACCTTTTCAAAGACTTGATCCCTTCTTCTAATATGAGGTACATGGAAACATATAATGCTTCCGAGGGATTTTTCGGAATCCAAGACCTCACGGATCGTAACGAGATGCTTCTGATGTTAGATTATGGGATCTACTATGAATTCATCCCATTTGATCAAATTGAAGAAGATCATCCCAAAACAGTCAGTCTTGAGGAAGTGGAAATTGGTAAAAACTACGCGGTGGTCATCACCACCAATGCTGGACTTTGGAGATATAAGATTGGAGACACCATCACCTTTACAAGTAAAACCCCTTATCGCATAAAGATTTCTGGTCGAACGAAGCACTTTATTAATGCCTTCGGAGAAGAGCTCATTATTGAGAATGCGGAGCAAGCCATTGCTGAAGCTTGTAAGAAGACAGAAGCGTGCATTGACAATTTTACCGCAGGACCCATCTACTTTGATGATCGTGGAAAAGGAGGACATGAATGGGTAATTGAGTTTACTAAGCGACCAAATGATATCGAAAGATTCACAAAGCTGCTAGACGAAAAGCTGAGGGAGATCAATTCCGACTATGATGCAAAACGATATAAGGATATTGCATTGACTGAGCCTGTAATACATTGTGTACCTCAAAAAACATTTTACAATTGGATGAAGTCAAGAGGTAGATTGGGTGGCCAACACAAAGTTCCTCGTTTATCCAACAATAGGGAATATCTGGATGAACTGCTTAGTTTTACTGCTCAACTCTAAGAATCCTCCCAACTCATACTACTTAACATGGAGAACAAAAGCAACAACATCAACCTATTCAGTAATTTCAAAACGGACTTGTCGGCATCTCTAGTCGTTTTTTTGGTGGCTGTTCCTCTATGTTTAGGTATCGCTCTTGCTTCAGGAGCACCTCTCTTCTCAGGAATCATTGCAGGACTTGTGGGTGGAATTATCGTGGGGATCATAAGCGGATCCCAGGTCGGTGTGAGTGGTCCTGCTGCAGGTTTGGCTGTGATAGTTTTAGGGGCGATTGAAGACTTAAGAATCAAGAAGTTAGATTCCTTAGGCGTAGAGGCAGATCAAATCACACCTCAGATTGAGGTGGAAGTCTTTCAGATCTTTTTAGCTGCTGTTTTTATTGG
>CAYYNA010000036.1:15568-22337 GCA_964472815.1 uncultured Roseivirgaceae bacterium | reverse complement strand
CCTTCGGAGTAAGTTTTTACAATTCCTTCTTTGGTGTATATATCTTCCATAATACCCTAATAAACAAAAAAATCCTCAACTTAGAAAAAGATGAGGATTGAGTTGTGTATTATTTTTTTATTAAGCTACTTGAGCATCAAGCTTCTGGCTCAGTACATTTTTTGGAACAGCTCCAATTTGCTTATCTACTACTTCACCATTTTTGAACACCAAAAGCGTAGGGATGGATCGGATGCCAAACTTAGCAGAAACCTCGGGGTTTGAGTCTACATCTACTTTCCCGATAACCGCCTTACCGTCGTATTCAGTGGCTAGCTCTTCCACAACCGGAGCGATCATCTTACAAGGTCCACACCACTCAGCCCAGAAATCTACTAGTACTGGGTGATCAGAATTGATAATTTCTTCAAAATTATTATCTGTAATTTCTACTGCTTTTGACATTATAATTTTATTTATAGTTGATATTGATTGGTAGTCGAACACAAAAGTACGCCTATTAGTTTGCTCCTTTTAATCAAAATAGTACTTTGTAGTTGTCTTGACATTTATTTATTGAGCAACACTCTGTAGTTGAGCGCCTCTATTTCCTTCAGTTCTTTCATAAAGTCGTCTGTTGGGTCTATCGTATACTTCCTACTCAGCATATCCAGATTAATCGCTCTGTCTTCATAAACGCCCATCAATGACATTTTGAGCAGGCATTTGCCAGGATTAGCTTCTGCAATTCTTTCCACTTCATCTACAATCATTGCATTGACTTCATTTAGTCGGATCTTTAGTTCCAACCCTTTTGTCATCTTGTCTCTAATCTCACTGAGGTGCTCAATATTGGTGATCTTAAATTCAAGCTCTTCGCTATTCCACCTGTTTTGCACATTGCCGGTGAGGTACAAAAACCAGCCTTTTTCTAACATGGGTTTGAACTTCAGGTAGTCCTGCGAGAAGAGATAAAAAGTGTAGTTGTCATTGAAATCCTCAAGTGTGAACTGTCCAAATGGATTCCCTTTCTTGGAGGTCCTGTGTTGAACGTCGCTAATGATGCCTCCAATCTTGACCTCCCTGCCTCTTAGCTTTTCTAGTTCCGTCAATCTGGAGATTGTGGCATTGGTCAGATGCTCCATCTCGAAGTTGAATTGATTAAGTGGATGGCCGGTGATGTATAGGCCTACCATCTCTTTCTCAATATTCAGCTTCTCGATATCTCCATAAGGTTCAATCCTACCGACTCTAGGTTTTGCAATGTCCACTCCAGAACTGCCCCCAAACAATGAAGATTGTGCACTTGCTTCTTCCTCTTGAATTCGATTGGCGAACTTGATCGCTTTCTCAATGAGAGAAGCTCCTTCTTCATCTGGATCTACGTACTGTCTTCTATGAAACTCTTCAAAGCAGTCAAACGCG
Source organism: uncultured Roseivirgaceae bacterium (assembly GCA_964472815.1). Lineage (GTDB taxonomy): Bacteria > Bacteroidota > Bacteroidia > Cytophagales > Cyclobacteriaceae > Ekhidna. The sequence goes on along the minus strand of CAYYNA010000036.1, from coordinate 20,933 downwards.
CCGGCTTTGGCCAGGCTTTCAAAGGACTTCTTATTGACGGTTCGTAAGTTGACTCGCTTAGCGAAATCGAAAATATCGGAGAAGGGTCCGTTCTCATCTCGTTCTTCAATGATCGCTTGGACAGCTGACTCACCAGTACCCTTGATCGCACCCATTCCAAACCGGATCTCACCGTCACTGTTTACTGCGAAATCTTGGGCAGATTCATTGACGTGAGGTCCAAGTACCGGAATCTGCCGATTCTTACACTCCTCCATGAAGAAGCTTACTTTATCTATATTGCTTTGATTGTGCGTAAGCACGGAAGCCATGTACTCTGCTGGATAGTTTGCCTTGAGGTACCCCGTGTGGTAAGCTACTACGGAGTAGCAGGTACTGTGAGACTTGTTGAATGCGTAAGCTGCAAACGCCTCCCAGTCCTTCCAGATTTTTTCTAGTTGCTCTTCTGGGTGTCCTTTTTCCTTAGCTTGATCAATGAACTGTGGCTTCATTTTATCAAGCACGTCGCGCTTCTTCTTACCCATGGCCTTTCGCAAAACATCCGCCTCACCTTTGGTGAAGCCAGCTAGTGACTGAGAGAGTAGCATGACTTGCTCCTGGTAAACGGTAATGCCGTAGGTTTCCGCCAGGTATTCTTCCATGGCTTCTATGTCGTAGGAGATGGCCTCCTTTCCGTGCTTCCTAGCAATGAAATTTGGGATGTATTCCATCGGGCCGGGACGGTAAAGAGCGTTCATCGCGATTAGATCCTCGAAGCGGTCTGGCTTAAGTGAACGCAGGTGCTTTTGCATACCTGGGGACTCAAACTGAAAAGTACCGTTTGTTTCGCCTCGCTGGTAGAGCTCATAAGTTTTTTGATCATCCAGCGGGATTAAATCCACATCAATGTTGATCCCGTGTCTTTTTTCGATGTTCTCCACAGCCGTTTTTATGATGGAGAGGGTCTTAAGGCCCAAGAAGTCCATCTTCAGCATGCCTGCATCCTCCACCACGCTGTTATCGAACTGCGTGACCATCATGTCAGAATCCTTAGACTTAGCGAGGGGCACAAACTTGCTCATTTCGTCAGGGGTGATGATAACCCCACAAGCGTGCACTCCCGTGTTTCTAAGTGATCCTTCCAGCACAACTGCCTGATTTAGTACTTGAGAGGGGAGCTCTTTTCCTTTCTTGAGATCTTCCAACTCCTTTACTTCATCGAATACCTTGGTAAACTTGGTGCCAGGTCTCTCCGGTACAAGCTTTGCGATGGCATCCGTTTCGGGGAGCGGCAGTTCCATCACGCGACCTGCATCACGAATTGCCGATTTTGGTGCCATAGTACCATAGGTGATGATTTGAGCTACCTGGTCACTTCCGTACTTATCAATGACGTAGTTGATGACCTTTTCACGTCCTTCATTATCAAAATCAATATCAATATCGGGAAGTGATACCCTATCCGGATTCAGGAATCGCTCAAAAAGAAGGTCATAGGCGATAGGGTCTACATTGGTGATGCCGATACAATAGGCCACCGCCGATCCTGCTGCTGATCCTCGTCCAGGTCCTACAGCTACACCCATTTCTCTTGCTTTTGCTGTGAAATCTTGCACGATCAAGAAGTACCCCGGATATCCTGTATTGGCGATGGTTTCTAATTCAAAATCAAGCCTTTCTCTAATATCGTCGGTGATCTCCTCATACCTTTTCTTAGCTCCTTCGAAAGTTAAGTGCTTGAGATAGGCATTTTCACCTCTCTTGCCGCCATCTTTTTCATCTTCCGGATTTACGAACTCTTGCGGAATATCAAAAGCGGGAAGTAGCACCTCTCGCTCAAGGCTGTACTCTTCAATTTTTTCAATGAGCCCAGAGATATTTTCAATCGCCTCTGGAATATCCCGAAAGGATGCCTTCATCTCATCCTGACTTTTGAAGAAATAGTTTTCGTTAGGCAGGCCTGGCCTAAATCCTCTGCCACGACCAATTGGTGTGCTTTGCTTTTCGTTTTCCTTTATGCAGATGAGCACGTCGTGCGCCTTGGCATCTTCTTGGTCCAGATAGTAATACTCATTCGCAGCTATAAGTTTGATATCATGCTTCTTCGAAAAATCTACCAATGTCTCATTTAGTCGGTTTTCCTCTTCCAGGTCGTGTCTGTTGATTTCCAAATAGAAATCATCCCCAAATAGATTTTTCCACCAGAGCAAAGCTTCCTCTGCTTGCGTTTCGCCAACGTTCAAAACCAGATGAGGTATTTCGCCAGTCAATGCGCCGCTTAAAGCAATGAGATCTTCTCGATATTCTTCAACTAGCTGCTTGTCAATTCTAGGGAAAAGGCCGTAGTTGCCTTCCTTGTATGCAAGTGAGCTTAGTTTGATCAGGTTTTCGTAACCCTTCTTTGTCTTTGCGATCAGTACCTGCCTGAATCGCTTATCTGGATTGTCTTTGGTGAACTGCAGTTTTTTTCGTTCTTCTGCTACGTAGAATTCACAGCCAATGATCGGTTTGATTTCAGCCCCTTTAGCTGCTCTCACAAATTTGAAGGCTCCAAACATGTTGCCGAGATCAGTAAGCGCTACTGCAGGCATTTCGTATTGCTTAGCTTTCGCAATGATGGCACCTACGTCAGGAGTGGCCTGAAGCACCGAAAACTGCGAGTGACCATGAAGGTGGCAAAACGCACCTTTGATGTCTTTTACCTCAACTACTTCAGTTCCAATTTGACCTGTTGATTTCTCTCTCTTAGTAGCAAAGTTCGCTTCTTCTAGATCGGGCGCCTCGTATTCAATGTTGCTAGGTGAAGTGTCATCGACAGGGGGAATGATCCCTCTCTTTAAACATTCAAAGAACGCTTTGGCTGTGGCATCTACATCATATGCCGCGTCGTGCGCGTCATCAAACTTTTCACCAAAGAGTTTTTCATAAAGCTCGATGAGTTTCGGTGGTTTTAGACGACCACCTAAGCCTCCAGCAAGCTGACAATACTCGATGGTATCTTGAGCCGTATCTATGTTCTTCGCATCTGCAAGGAGATTACTCTTCTCTTTTCTCAGATATTCAGCACCTAGAATCTTATTATCGAATTCTATGTTGTGCCCGACTAGAACTTCTGCACGATTTACATCCAGAGAAAATTTATCCAACACCTCTGTGAGGTTTTCGCCCACTTCCAAAGCACGCTTGGTGGAAATACCGTGAACTTTCTCTGCATTGAAAGGGATTGTGAACCCTTCAGGTTTCACTATATGATTACCTGTAGATAGTAGGTTCCCGGAATGATCATGAAGTTGCCATGCAATCTGAACCAGCCTGGGCCAGTTATCTAGGTCTTCAACGGGGGCAGTTTTGTTATGCGGTAGCCCTGTGGTTTCAGTATCAAATATGAGGTACATAGTTCAAGCAGCTTAACATCAAAATAAAGCAATGCGTTTTGATGCTGAATGAAAAAGCACCGAAAGAAATGGGGCTGTGGAAAAGTTGTGGATAGTAGGGATAATTTCTTAACTGGGCCAACCGTCTCTTTGAATGCTACTGACCACAGCTGACTGAATATCATTGGACTAGAAAGTCAAAATCAACCCTTCATCATTTTCTGGATTTCTTCAAATGACTCCTTTACTACTGTATTGGCAGTAGCACCATTTGATTCCAAATAGTTGAAGAAGATTACTGCAAACTGTTCTTCGTAGGGAGTTATGGAGGTGACATTATCGGTGTTTATTATAACAGGATCATCACCAGGGAGTGTCAAATAAAGAAACATATGATTTTCATTTGGGAATTACGAAATGAAGTTATGTGCACCTTATCTAAAATAAAAGGGTGATCCGATAGAATCACCCTTTTATTTTTAATCATACCAGATTACCTATCACTCATCCTTCAGCGATCTAACTGGATTGACTCTAGCGGCACTCCATGACTGGAAGCTCATGGTGACCCATGCAATCACCAGAGCCACTATTCCAGCCAGAAGGAAAACCGTGAGGTTTATGTTTGTTCTATTTTCGAAATCTTGCAGCCACTTATACATAAAGTAATAAGCAATGGGAGAGGCAATCACAAAAGAAATTGCAACCAATTTGAGGAACTCTTTTGATAATAGCGTGATGATGCTCATAATAGAAGCGCCCAGTACTTTGCGGACCCCAATTTCTTTGGTTCGTTGCTCTGCAGTGAAAGCAGCTAATCCGTACAATCCCAAGCAGGCGATGAATATGGCAAGGAAGGCAAACACACCGAAAATCTGCCCCAACTTCTGCTCGCTTTCATACATGTCATTAAAGCGCTCGTCTAGGAAACTGTACTCAAATGGCTGTCCCGGTGCAAATTCGATCCACTTCTCTTTTAGGTAGTCGATCGTTGTGGGGATGTTCTCTCCACTAATTTTCAGGGAGAGGTATCCTCTGCTATCATTTAGCTCAAACACCAGTGGGTCAATTTGATTTCTTAGACTTTGAAAATGAAAATCCTTTACCACTCCAATAACAGTATACGTTTCCACTATTGGTTCTTCTTGAGGCCCATCATACGTTGATAGCTTTTTCCCTATGGGATTATCGGACCAACCTAATCGTTGAATAGCAGCTTCATTAAGCAAAATGGCAGAACTATCACTTGGAAATTCTCTGGAGAAATCTCTCCCCTCTATGACTTCAATATCCAGGGTAGATATGTAATCGTGATCTACTTGAAACTCGCTGAAGACATAACTTTCCTCCTTTGTTGGAGAAGCTCCAGGAAACCATAGATTGTTGTTGTTGCTGCTAGGTACAGGCAGAAACCCGGATAGTGTACCTTTTTTCACTGAGGTATATTGAATCGCCTCATTTTTGTATGATTGGACTTTATCACCCATCATCCAAGGATTGTGAATGAGTAGTACATGATCCTTATCAAAGCCCAGCTTTTTGTTCTGAATGAATGATAGCTGCTCATATACAATTGCTGTTCCGATGATCATGATGATGCTCACACAGAATTGGAGAACTACTAATGTACTTCTCAGACCACCTCCTTTTAGCCCAAGATTTAATTTCCCTTTGAGCACTTCTACCGGCTTAAACCTTGATAGGAAAAAAGCGGGATAGCTTCCTGCTAAAAATCCAACAATTACCAACACTCCTGCCATTATGAAAATGAAAGTGGGGGAAAGCAAGTTTCCGAAAACTAGCTCTTTATCAGACAAGACGTTGAATTGACCTAAAAGTAGGAAACAAAGCACGTAAGCGATGACAATTGAAATCAGTGTGATGATGAATGCTTCAGTTAAGAACTGTCCTCTGAGATGACTCTTATAGGCGCCCATCACTTTCCTTACGCCCACTTCTTTCGCTCTAGATGCAGATCGAGCAGTAGAAAGATTCATGAAATTGATACAAGC
>CAYYNA010000036.1:12731-15468 GCA_964472815.1 uncultured Roseivirgaceae bacterium | reverse complement strand
AAGTTGAAGCTCATCCAAAATTTAGACTTGGCCTCTTCTCTACTTTCCATACTTAACATCATGTCGTAAGAGAAATGAGAGTTTGAAGGCATATCTTCAAATACTCCTGTCACCTCCCAATCTTGATCACTTCCAAGAACAACAATTTGTCCCACCGGATCTTCGTCACCAAAGATCTTTTCTGCGGAAGCCTCACTAAGAACCAAAGTATTCGGTCTGACAAGGCAAGTTTCTATATCTCCCTTAAGCAGTTTGTAATCCCAGAAGGTGAAGAAATTCGGATCTACAAAAGCGACGTTTTCTTCATTATACGCCTCAATTGATTCTTTTTTCCGGACAGTTCTATTACCCACATTTCTGAGTCTCACTGCCTCCTCAACTTCCGGATATTCAGTTGGCATGGTAAGGCCAGCTGGAGCACTTGCTAGTGCTGTGATGAATTCTGACCCATTAATTGTTCCTGAAAAATCCATCCTGTAGATATTGTCTGCGTCTGCATGGAAATTATCGTAATTGAGCTCATCAACTACGTACAGGGAAATTAATAGAAAGCACGTCAGACCAATGCTTAGTCCTAAGACATTGATCAATGAATAAAACTTATGCTTTACAAGGTTCCGAAAAGCAACGTTAAAATAGTTTTTAAACATGGTTGTTGAGTTTTATGACCTTTGAGTTCGAATGAGTTCTACTTGAGCGAGACTAGTTCTACGCGATCCCAGGGTACGTAAACACGCTCATTTTTGGTCTTGACAAGAATTCCTGTGTGATCATCGCCCACATCCTGTGTATCCTCTAGAACCAGCTTATCACCACCGTTCAATATGATTTCGGATCGATCTAAACTTCTAGGTCTGATCTCTTTGATATTGGCAAATGGGATAATGAATTTGGTATCATCATCTTCACCATTTAGTACTTCAATGTCATATTCTTCGTCAAGATCGTAGATGATTTCGCCTACCAGTTCATCTCCATTATCGACGGTAACCTTTCCCATGATAAGTTCTGGTGAGCCATAGGAATCATAATCTCCTCCACTGCTCGGAGCTTCTGTGAAAGTCACCTCGTCAAAATCACCCCATTCTATGTCCACTCTGCCTAGACCTTTCACGGTCACGATGATACCTCGATTTTCATCATTTACATCGTTGCTTCCTCTAAGTTCTAGTTCTCTTCCAGACTTTAGAGTCACCAAGCTTCTGCTGTAGCCCTCTCTCTCAATGGTTTTGATTTTGTCAAACGAAATGGAAACGTCTCCATCTCTTGTATCTCCGTCCAGCTTATCGCTTCCTAGTCGCTCGTCATGATCCCACTGCACATATCCAGTGAATTCCCCAAGCTCACATTTGACAGTACCGTAGAGTGGTTTACCAAACTTTTCGTCAAGATTTCTTGGGGTAGACATGAATTCGATGCGTTCGATATTTCTCCAGGAAAGCTGGATCATGCCGATTTCTTCATCAAGGACTCTGATTTTTGCTCCTACATCATTGTATCCACTTCCATCCAGATCAAGGTACTGCCCATTTTTGAGTTCCAGTTCTATGCGATCTGAAGATCGCACCTCGATGGCCCGTATGTTACCGAATGCTGTAGCAAACTCATGAACAAACTTGTAGTCATCTTCCCACGAGATGCTGACAAACTTGGTGACAATGTTATTTGATCGATCTCTGAGTTCATCTATTTCTCGATCGGTTAGATAATCAAGGTTCTTGTTTTCCCTTTTGGAAGCATTGAACATATCTGACCAGTAGACTTCTTCTTTGCCCCACCTAATGGGTCCCTCGTATTCATCGCCATCTTCTGTAATTACTCTACCATAGATAAATCCTTGGTCTTGCGCCATGGTTGAAGTACAAAAAATGATCAAAAGTGCAGCTGAAATAAGTTTTTGAATTCCTTTCATTGTAAAGAGTTTTAGGTTTCCTTTTGAAGTTTGATGCCAACTAAGGACAAAAGGTTGCAGCTTTGGTTTCCGGTATGTTTGCATTAGTTGGTACTTGTTATTGCATAGTACCAACGATCGATTTGTCCTCAGGTTACGATTTAGCTTACTCTATTGTACCAATGATCAGAAAATCTGCTTTAGGGCTGAAGTTGCTATCTCGGTCATAACTTCCCCAGGGACTGTTGGTGATGTAGTGAAACTCGTCCTTTACCCAGACTCCTTGTGTGGGTTCACCCAATACATCAGCTTGACTTAGAATTTCCTTCGATTTTATTACACACTCATCTGTATCGAGAAAATATTTTACCACTCGATTTGGGGTGGTGCCATTATGCAGGCCTATGAGAGAGTTATCCTTGTAATAGAGTCCATCAATACCTTTGATCAGGATATCATCAGTTGCTACTTTGAGTTTTGATAGCTTCTTATCAGACAGATCTAAGCGATAGATACCGTCGATGTAATCACTTAAGAAAAGGCATTTCTGTTTTTCATCAAAAGTGATTCCTTGTAGATTGAAGACACTCTTTGTCAAGTCATAATATTCCTCTAGCTGGTTGGTTCTTTGGTCGATCCAATAAACTTTATTTGCTGTCCCATCGGAAATGAAGACGTCACCCTCATTGCTTACCACCAGGTCACCAAAGTTATGCTCGCCCTTTAGGACATGAGATTTCACAAGCTCTCCATTTCGTAGGTCGTATTTCAAAACACTCGCATGCCCATTCAGATTTTGATCATAGTCCAAATAGTTTGGTAGGGAAGAGGTACATGCCCATAAAT
>CAYYNA010000036.1:0-12631 GCA_964472815.1 uncultured Roseivirgaceae bacterium | reverse complement strand
GTCAGTGAATAGGCACATGCAAGATTGTAAACTATTGCTGGATAGTTGGGTCTCTTCTGATCGATCTCCTCCATTCTTTCCTTAAATAGATCAAATTGACCACTATCGTATGCTTGAACTCCTTCTTGGTAGAGTTCTCTGATAGACTGGGCATTCAGGGTGAATGCCGCAAAGATTAGCAGGGTGGAGTATATTTTTCTCATGGACTGTGTTTTCACCCTTCCTAACACATCACACTATTTAAACCATTAGTGATTGTAAGAATACCCACTTTATTCTTCTACAGGAACTGGTTCTGGGTTTACGCCATTCTTTCGCGCGATCCATTGCAAGTACTTCCCCCAGGAGGGGGTTATTTTTCCCGTCGATTTACCTAGGCGAACGATCACCATATTTTGATCCGGGTTGATGTAAATGAATTGGCCAAGGTGGCCTTCTGCCATGAAATCTTCATCGGGATGCCTGAAATAGGACTTATCCGAATAAGTAATGGTGTCATGCACTTGTCTGGTATTGAATCCAGGGGTCCCAAGTGAATCATAAGATCTGTTAGTCCACCATTGATAGGTGTAGGCAAAGTTGCTTTTCGGGCGATCATAGGTTGTTGCTTCTTTCACCCACGCTTCCGGTACAATCTGCCTGCCATTCCAATTTCCATTATTTAGAATGAGTAAACCAAATCTTGCGAAATCTCTTGCGGTAGCATTTAGACAGCAGAAGGCTTTCATGGTAGAGTCCTTCTTGTTATCAATGCTCCACGAAGCATTGGACTCCATACCAAGCGGCTGCCAAATCTTTTCTTGTAAATATTCACTCACCATCATACCCGTGGCATTCTCTACCGCTTCGGCAAGTAATTGCGTATTGATGCTTCGGTACTGAAAGTAGGTATCAGGCTCGTTCTCTAGTTCAAACTTTGGATATCTTTTTTTGATGTTAGTCCCATAGTAGTCTACTGCTGCATCGCTGAATGGTGAGTAGTATGCTTCTTTATAATCCACACCGGTTCTCATTTCCAAATAGTATTGAATTGGTATCTCACTCAGCTCCTTTTTCAAATTAGGGACGTAGTTGCCAATTGGATCTTTGACGCTTCTGATGTGTCCTTCAGAAATAGCAATCCCGACTAATGTAGAAACGAAGGACTTAGCGACGGAGAAGGAATTTACCCAAGTGCTCTCCGTGTATTTATCGAAATACTTTTCGTATAGAATCGAGTCGTTTCTAAGGACAAGAAACGCGACTGTTTTGCTCTCTACCAGACCTTCTTCAAAGGCAAAGCTTTCATCTTTCAATCTGAGCTTCGGAAAGATCAAAGAATCCTGAATGTTGTAATTCAATTTTGAAACGTTGGCTGGATCGTTCTGGATCGGCGCGTTTTTGAATCGATTGTAGTCATCGATGTTAGCAAAATTCCATTTAAAAAACCGAGCCACTGTGCAACTAGAAATAATTGCAGTAATGAGTAATATGCTGATATTTTGTCTGATTCGTTTCATGCTTCTCCCGAGAAATTAGGGGCCAATTTACATGTCAATCTATTATTATAGACAATGGCTCTAGTCAAATTTTGTTCGATTCTGAGTGAATAATTGTTCGTTTTCGGTCAGTTAACCCAATGAAATGAGATTCGTGTAATGAATAGGCAAAAACTCAACTACAATGTTTAAGAACTACTTAGCAACTGCTTGGAGGCATATTCTCAAGAACAAGAGCTACATCCTCATCAACACCCTCGGGCTTGGGATTGCCCTGGCTTGTTGCGTCACGTCTTACATCCTTCTCGCTTACAATATCGAGTTTGATAATTACTTCGCTAGCGAAGACACACAGGATCTTTACAGGGTCCACACAGATTTTGTTTTCGGAGAAGACCAGAGCGCACAGCATGTGGTGGTTCCATTAGCTATGGGACCTGCAATCGCCGCAGATATCGCGGGAATAGATAATTATGCCAGAGTGAATAACGATGGTGGATACGTGAGATTCGGTGACAAAGCCTTCAATGAAGGCATCACACTTGCTGATAGCACCTTCTTTGATTTATTGGATTACAAAGTGGTGAAAGGAGACATCAAAAGCTTCAAAAGACTAAATACGATTGTACTCAATGAAGAAATAGCTGCAAAGTATTTTCCCGATGAAAACCCAATTGGAAAAGTGCTTACGGTGAACTTCCCAAATCTGGTTGAAAAGCAGTTTGTGGTAGGAGCAGTGGTTGAAAAGGTTCCATTGAATACTACCGTCAATCCTTCCCTTATGGTAAGGTTCGAGCATTTCTTCGACATCTATAACTTGAAGCAGAATGAGTGGGGAGATTGGAGAGATCCAGCACTTATTCTAGAGATAAAAAATGAGCAAAGTGTAGCCCAAATCGAAAAGCAGCTTCAAAACTACGTGGCGCTAAGGAATGAGATGAAAGAAGATGCCAAGGTCACAGGCTTCAGAGTTGAGTCATTCCAGGAAACACCAAATCAGGATGATGTGATGTGGAGTCAGTTGAATCTAAGAATCTCTTCCGTACCCATCATCATTTTCATATCGATGGCGATGATCATTCTGCTGATTGCTTGCTTTAACCTGACGAACACCTCCGTGGCGATGGCAGCCAAAAGGTTTAAGGAAATTGGCCTTCGTAAAGTTGTAGGAGCATCCAAGATGCAAATCATTTTGCAGTTCCTATTTGAGATGGTTTTCGTGGTGCTTATGGCCCTCGCTTTCGGAATTTTAATTGCTCGAGTACTAGCTAACGAGTTTTCCCAGATGTGGGGTATCCCGTATGGGTTAACCGATCTAAATGGGCTTAACCTTTTTATCGCCTTGATTGCACTGGTATTCTTTGTTTCTATTCTCGCGGGCATTTATCCAGCACTGCTGAGCACTGGGTTCAGACCTATCTCATTGATAAAGAATCAGGCCAAAGTGAAGGGAAGTAGTTGGTTAAGTAAACTGCTAGTTTCTTTTCAGTTTACCCTGTCAATCATTGTGTTGATAAATGGTATTGTATTCACTCAGAATACGAAATTTCAGGAGAGACTGGATTATGGTTTTAACTACAAAGACGTGCTCTCCGTCAATATTCAGGATGAAAGTCAATACAAGATTTTGAAGAGCCAAATTCTACAAAATCCGAAGGTGAAGGAAGTTGCCATAAGTCATCATCAATTGGGCACAAGTAGCTATCCATTTCCGGTCGTAGTTGACACAACAGAATATCAAGCGCAACATATTGAATTTGGTGAGAACTTTTTTCCGATGATGGGAATGGAGCTATCGCAAGGGAGGTACCCTAATTTGGACAACAAGAGTGACGAGTTTGAGAGTATTGTGGTTAACAAAACTTTTGTTGACCTGGCAGGAATTGAGGATCCATTAAGTACGGTAGTTTCGGTTCGGGGTGAGAAACGAAGAATTATTGGTGTGGTGGAGGATCACATTGATAATGTCTATAGGTCAGCTGAAGTGGAGCCGTTCGTCTTTTACGCTTCTAAGAGATATGAATACCATATCATGTTGGTCAAAAGCGAGGTGGCAGATTTACCAACTGTCAAAGAAGATGTCGAGGCTATTTGGAAAAAGGAGTTTCCTGATAAGGCCTTCATGGCGGAATTTCAGGAGGAGCTAATGATGGGCAATTTCAGGGGACTGAATAATAATATGAAAAACATCTTTCTCTTTTTGACGGTACTAGGTGGCGTTCTTTCCATTGCCGGAATTTATGCTCTTTCAACGCTACATATTGAAAAGAAAACTAAAGAGATTGGAATTAGAAAGGCGCTGGGTGGAAGCATTGAGAATATAGTTGGGCTAATGTCTCGTGATTTTGTCATCATTCTATCATTAGCAGCCGTCATAGGTGGGGTAGGAGGATACTTCCTTTCCAATGTGCTCTTGGGTCAGATATACGCCTACCACATTCAAGTGAAACTGCTAGCAGTGGTGCTTGGAGTTGTGATTGTATGTCTGTCCGGTTTGGCTACCACGAGTACAAACATTTTCCGAGCAGCACGGGTGAATCCCGTCAAATCGCTAAGGGATGAGTAGCTAGAAGGCGATTTCCATTGTCATCGGATTTCCATCTCTGTTAATAACAACTTGGGTCTTATCTCCTTTCTTGAAAGTAGATAGGGCCCTCATGTAGCTCATCATATCGTTAACTGTACTATCTCCTAACTGTACAACAATATCTCCTTTTAAGATGCCTGCTTTCATCGCCGGCTTGTCCTCGCTCACACCATCAATTCGCATCCCCTCACCATCGAAGAGGTAATCAGGCACAACACCAAGCGTCACCGTGAAGCGTGGGGTGCTGCTGGATTCATCTTTGGTTTTAGTAAAAGCTAATTTTTCCTCGGAATCAAGTGCGATAATAATTCGCTCAATAATTGAAGCAACTTTTATGATTCCGTCCACATTGACTTTGTCTGCATCATCAGTGGGTTTATGGTAGTCTTCATGCTGTCCGGTAAAAAAGTGTAGGACTGGTATATCTTGGAAGTAGAATGAGGTATGGTCTGAAGGACCAATTCCCGATTCGCTTTTCACAAGTTTGATGCTATCCAGGTTCACTTTATCTAGTAATTCGTTCCAAGACGGTGAGGTGCCAATTCCATTGATAGCTAAACCTCTTGTTTCGTCCAGTCTTCCAACCATATCCATGTTGATCATAAAGCCTACCTTGGAGAGATCTACAGTGGGATTCTTTACAAAGTAGTTTGAACCCCAAAGTCCTTTTTCTTCTCCCGAAATGGCAAAAAATAGAATATCCTTGTTTAATCCAGCGGAGGATAAATTCTTTGCTAAATGTATCAAGGCGGCAGTCCCACTGGCGTTATCGTCTGCTCCATTATGAATAGCTCTTTCACCTTTGTAAAGTGATGAAAAATCACCCATTCCTAAATGATCGAAGTGTGCGCCGACTACAATGATTTCATCCCCAGGATTGTCGATCATTCCCAATACATTGTATCCGGTAATTCCATTTTCTCCTGATGCGGACGAAGGTTGGGCATGTGGATTATCTGCATCTTTTACGAAAAAAGTTTGATAGAACCCGTCGCTACCAGCCCCTTTGAGTCCAATCCTTTCATAGGCGGACTTGACATAGTCTGCAGCAATCTTCTCTCCTTCAGTACCAACTTCTCTACCTTTAAGCGAGTCGCTTGCTAAAAATTCCACATCCCTTTTGATAGCTGTAAAAGCATCGTAGTTTTCGCTTGTCTGACAGCTCATGAGGATTGCTAGTGCGATGAAGGAAGGAAATAGTTTTTTCATGAAGGCTAAGTTATTTTCGCGATACGAAGATAAAGCCCATGAAGAATTTATTGATTTTAACCGTCACCATTTTCCTTTTTTCGTGCCAGCAGAGTAACACACAAAATGAGGCTTCTGATTCAGAAGTAGCTGCAGATACTTTAAGATACGAAAATGAAAAACATCTTAAGAATGTAAGGCAGCTCACATGGGGAGGAAACAATGCGGAGGCCTATTGGAGCTTTGATGGAAGGAGCTTGGTGTTTCAATCTGATTTTTCGGAATGGGGTGTTGAGTGTGATCAAATTTTCACTCTCGATGTAGCCAATGTTTCGAAAGGAAAGAATCCAAATATGGTTAGCACTGGGTTAGGACGTACCACATGCTCTTATTTCTTACCAGGGGATTCTTTGATCGTCTATGGATCTACTCATTTGGCGGATAGTCTATGCCCCCCAACACCGGAGAGAAGCTCCGGGAAGTATGTATGGCCGATCTACGAAGGTTACGATATTTTCACCGCAGATTTAGATGGCAATATTGTAAATCAATTAACCTCTGAGGAAGGTTATGATGCGGAGGCAACTGTATCTCCGAATGGTGATAAGATTATTTTCACCTCGACCAGATCTGGTGATCTAGAGCTCTATACCATGAATTTGGACGGGAGCGGAGTGGTTCAAATAACAGACGAACTTGGATACGATGGTGGAGCATTCTTCTCACCGGATGGATCCAAAATTGTATGGAGAGCATCCAGGCCCCAAACTGAGGAGGAGATCAAGGAGTATAAAGAACTTTTATCCCAAGGGCTGGTCCAGCCTACCCAAATGGAGCTGTATGTGGCAAATGCTGATGGATCAGAAGCGAGAAAGATCACCAGTTTAGGTAATGCTAATTGGGCTCCTTACTTCACTCCAGATAATGAAAGAATCCTATTTTCTTCAAATCATGCCTCTCAAAGAGGTTTCCCTTTCAACCTCTTTTTGGTAAACTTGGACGGTTCTGGTCTAGAGCAAGTGACCTTTGACGATACCTTCGACTCCTTCCCGATGTTTAGTCCAGATGGAAAATACCTAGTTTGGGCTTCCAATAGAAACAACGGTGGAACAAGGGATACGAACCTCTTCCTAGCAGAATGGGTGGATTAGTCAGCGTCTAGTTCTCTACCGATTTTTTCTATTTCCTCCTCGGCTTTTTTGATACTGTCCAAAAGCTCCGTCATCTTTTTTGTGGTCATGTATCGCTTAGAGATTGTTCCATTCTTTTGGAATTCGTGAAAGAGCTGGTCTCCTAGCTGGGCATTTAAGGTCTTTTTCAGGTGAACCGCCTCTTTCATTTTCTGCTGCGTTTGGTACTTTTCTACGTATTCCCTTACACGATCTGATACATCATCGACCGTCTCTACACCTGAGTCAAAAAGCTCTTTTGCTGTTTTTTTAACCTGCTCAAATATTTTGCCTGATTCTTCCTTGACGGTTTGAGAACCCTCAACAACATCTTCTTTTATGCTATCAAAAATGGAACGTATGGATCTGTTATTCTTATTCATAGTAATTGCTTTACGTAAACAACAATTTTTGGATAAAAAAAATCCTCACTTTGGTTTAAAGCAAGGATTCTATTTTAGGTCTTTTTGAGTAGTTATTCCTCAATCATGATCGTGCGCTCTACCGAATTGAACGGTCCCTCAATGAGATTTCCAGAAGCGTCTACCAATTCAAGCTTGATGGTATTCTCGCCGACTGAAAGTCCTTCAATGTAGTGAGGAGCCCACTCATCGATGCTGAATTCTTGCCCGTTAATCGTAGCTCGTACTTTGTTTCCATCAGGGGAAATCTTTTCATTCAGGAGATAAAAATCCAACATTACTTTTTCGGTATCAGCGCCCTTGTAAGTTCCTTTTGGTCTGCTGTAAAAAAGGTGAGGAGCTGTTAAGTCCGCTTCAGTAGGATCAGCATCTCCAACGGTAATATTTTCAATGAAGTAGGCACCTTCGCTTTTCACACTTTCGTGATAAGATCTAGACAGAAATGCCAACACCACATAGTTTCCAGCCTCTAATTGATCTGGAACTTCCGACATGTAGTGTGCTGCATAAGGTCCATTATTCACAATGTAGTGAATATGCTGACCTTTACCTGAATTGGCAATGCCTCGAGTTTCGGCATCTGCAGTCTGCACACCAAGCTCATAATTCGCCACGTCAAAACTGTAGTTTAGTGCATAGAGGGAGTCTGTTTCTTCAATGGCCAAATCGGTCTTTGTAAGTGTAGCGTCAGGATACTCTGGAGAAGCTGGCGCTTTTGTCAACACGATCGGAGCGGCTACTTCTTCTACAGCGGTCTCTTCTGTTTCTGTTTCACCTGTGCTTGAAGTTGGTGAGCATGAGAATACTGTTATTGCGATCAATCCTAGGATTACTAGATTCTTCATTGTTTTCATTTTAGGTTTTACTGGTTTCTTATTCAAAGTTAGATACATAGAGCATTAACAAAAAAAGCCATGAACCGTTCGGAACATGGCTTTATGTTTTGATAATCTTGACTATTGAGCGATGACTTCCTCCGCATCTTTATAGCCAAACAATTCGTCTAGTCCAACTTCATTGATTTCACCGTAAGCTTGTAGCGCATCAAAATCGATTTTGTCCCTTGATCCAACCAATACGGTCACATACTTCTGATCCTTGATGTACTTTTCGTGAAAAGAGGACAGATTATCGAAGTTCATCTCCTTCACTTGGGTGTAGATGTCTTTTCTGACGTCATAATCCAAGCCTTTGTCTTGTGCGCTCACGTAGTTCCAAAGGACCCCAGAACCAGTGATTCGCTCACTTTCTATTTTATTGAGGATAGACTCTTTTGCAATGTTGAAAGCTTCTTCAGATTCTGGCATGTTGTTAATCAGGTCCATCATCGCATTCATTGCTTCAGCTTGCTTGTCCGCCTGTGTCCCTACATATGCGAAAAGGTAGTTTGCTTTCTCTTTCTTCGATGGCTGAGAGTAGCTGGAAAAGACCGAATAAGCCAGGCCTTGCGCCTCCCTGATTTCTTGAAAGACGATGCTGTTCATGCCACCACCAAAGTATTCGTTGAACATTCTTACCGCTGGCTCACTTTTGGTATCGTAATTCTCTCCTTTTGCCAAGAAGACGATTTCCGTCTGAACCATGTCGTAATCAGTCCAGTAGACTTTCGGATCATCAACTGCCAACTCTTCATATTCCTTCAGAGTGGGTATGGCATCAAACTCTGCTGGTACCGGGTGATACTCGGCAAGGAACTTACTCACTTGCTTAGTTTCTCTCGGGCCGTAATACAGAATTCGATGAGGCAACTTGGTAATTCCTTTAATCAACGTGGTTAACTCCTCTGCTTGAAGCTCTTGCAGCTGGTAGTTGGGAAGCACGTCATTGAAAGGGTTTTTGGATCCATATTTACCATAATTAAATAGACCACTCCAAAGAATCTGTCCTTTGTTCTTTTTAGCATCAGCTCGTGACTTGAATGTTCGGTCGATCATTTTATCCAGAGCATCTTGATCCGCCTTTGGGTTAGCAAGCAGGCTTTCAAAAAGCTGGGTCGATTTTTCCATGTTTTCGTCTAGCCCAGAAAGCGTCACATAAGTTCTTTCAGTAGATGCAAAGACATTGAAGCTACAGCCCAGTTTATATAGCTCTTTTTTGAACTCCTCTGCAGTATACTCTTCAGTTCCTATGAACTCCAGATAGTTGACCGCCATTGCTAGTTTGGGATCTGCATTTTTTCCTAAATCCAGTAGATACGTCAGTTCAAACAGCTCATTCTCACTGTTTTGCTTGGACAAGATGTTTACGTTGTTCACGGAAAGTTCTGCAACGTCTTCTTTGTAATCAACAAATACCGGCTCCAGCTTATTTACTTCTGCTGAAGCAAGTGCTTGATGAAAATCGGATTTCTGATCACGGTTTAGAGGCACTTTCGTGATTTGAGGCTTATCCACTTTTTGCTTGTTTGGATCTTCGCCATTTCGCTTGTAGATCACTGCATAGTTTTCTCCGTAGTTCTCATTGGCAAACGCTACCAGATCCTCTTTAGTGATTTTTTCCATCTTTTCAATCTCCTGAATGTAGTCTGCCCAGTCCATGTCATTGGTAAAAGCCATCACCATATCGTTGGCTCGAGACCAGTTGCTTTCAAGACCTCTCATCTTTGACTTCTTGAAATCGGTAATCACTGCATCAATTAACCAGTCATCGAACTCTCCCTTTTTCACCAATTCAATTTGCTCAACCAAAAGGTCCTTCACCTCTTCCAGAGACTGACTTTGTTTTGCATTTCCGTAGATCGTGTGGATAGAATAATCGTTAAAGTCATTCACAAAAGAACCAGCGTTCAAGACAGCTTGCTGCTGCTTAAGGTTTAGGTCAATCAATCCTGCTTCTGAGTTATTAAGAAGCATGTCAATGAGCTTTACTTTCAAGTAATCATCAGTTCCGGTACCGCTAAACCTGAATCCCATTTGAAGGAATTCTGCATCAGGTCCGTAGATTTCTGCCACCCTTGGTTCAGTGATTGGGTCTTCTTCCACCTTTTTCCAGGTAGGAAGTTCATTATTCGGCTCCCAGTCCCCAAAGTAGGTATCGATCAATTTGATCGTCTCATTGTAATCAATATCTCCACTCATGCAGATCGCCACATTATTGGGTCTGTAGTAGGTATTGAAATAGTTCTTGATTTCGGTAATCGAAGGGTTTTTCAAGTGATCAATGGTACCAATGACTGTTTGAGTTCCGTAAGGGTGTTTGTCAAACATCATGGTATACATCTTCTCGAATACTTTCCATCGATCGTTATCTAAAGACCTATTCTTCTCCTCATACACTGCCTCAAGTTCCGTATGAAATAGACGGTTCACGATTTTTTTAAATCGGTTTCCTTCAAGCTCTAAGAATCTTGGGATTTCGTTGGCGGGCATATCCACCGTGTACACCGTGCGGTCTTCTGTAGTGTATGCATTGAGTCCTTTTCCACCTAGCATGGCGATCATTTTGTCGTACTCATTAGGAATTGCATATTCTGCCGCTTTATTGGAGTAAGCATCTATTTTGGCATAGTATGCTTTTCTTTCTTCAGGATCTTCCAAAGTAGCGTAGTGATTGAACATTTGTTCTATGCTGTCCAACATCACTTCCTCTTTCTCGTAATCAAGCGATCCAAATTTGTCGGTCCCTTTGAACATCATGTGCTCGAGGTAGTGGGCAAGGCCTGTATTATCTGCAGGATCGTTTTTGCCCCCAGCTTTTACCGGAGTGAAGATGTGTACCCTAGGAGCGTTTTCGTAATCGCTCAAATACACTTTCAGCCCATTATCAAGCGTGTAGATTCTAGTGCTCATGGCATCTCCCTCTACATACTCATAAGTGTAGCCTTCCTCCGTTGCAGTCTTAGTTTCATAACTAGCTGATTCATTTCCTGGCTGGCATCCAAAAAAGAGCCCAGCACTCAACACAAACAGTATCTTTTTCATAATAATTGAAGATTGAATTTGAGCTCGAAAGTCAGCCAAAAAACTCGGAAAACAAAAAAAGCCTACCCGTTTGAGTAGACTTCTGCTCTGATTGGTTTTTAGAAATCAATTCTTATTTTTCAGAAAATTCCTTAAAACGTAATGGAGTATTCCTCCGTGCTTATAATATTCTACATCCACCCCTGAGTCTAATCTCAATTTTGCTTTGAATTCAATCTTGGATCCATCAGGTTTGGTGGCGGTTACATCTACGATCTTGCCTGGGCTCAGATCTTCGGCGATCCCCGAAATATCGTAGCTCTCATTACCGGTTAATCCGAGTGTTTCTTGGTTTTCCCCTTCCATGAATACCATAGGTAGTACACCCATTCCTACAAGATTTGATCGGTGAATCCGCTCGAAACTTTCGGTGATAACTGCTTTTACTCCTAAAAGAGTTGTGCCTTTGGCTGCCCAGTCTCTCGAGGAGCCAGATCCGTATTCTTTTCCACCAATTACTACCAAGGGTACCCCTGCTTCTTGGTATTTCATGGAAGCATCGTAGATCGTCATTTCTTCTCCCGAAGGAATATGAGTGGTCCAGCCACCCTCTCTGCTTGCTAGCTTATTTTTAATTCGAACGTTAGCAAATGTTCCTCTCATCATTACCTCGTGGTTGCCTCTTCTTGATCCGTAAGAGTTGAAGTCTCTCTTTTCGACACTATTCTCTACAAGATATTGACCTGCTGGATGCTCAGGTAAGAATTTTCCTGCCGGAGAGATGTGATCGGTCGTTACCATATCGCCTAGTTGCAGTAAGACACTTGCTCCCTTGATATTTTCGGGCTCAGATACCGTCTCTGAGATATTCTTAAAGAATGGAGCTTCCTGGATGTAAGTGGATTTGGCATCCCAGTCGTACGTCTGGCCAGTAGGTGCCTGAAGATCCTTCCATGCATCATCTCCATCAAAAATCGTTTCGTAGTTGCTCTTGTAATCCTCCGGTTTAAGTACCTGTGTCATGACTTCCATGATTTCAGCGGAAGAAGGCCAGAGATCTTTAAGGAAGACTGGATTACCATCTTGATCATTACCCAGCGGATCGTTGTTCATGTCAAAATCTGTAGTACCAGCCAATGCATAAGCCACAACCAACATCGGAGAAGCAAGGAAGTTCATTTTGATGTTCGGGTGGATCCGAGCTTCGAAGTTGCGGTTTCCGGAGAGCACAGAACTTATAACCATGTTGTTTTCAATTACTGCTTGCTGTACCTCTGGGATCATGTCACCAGAGTTTCCAATGCAAGTGGTGCAACCGTAACCGACCGTATGAAATTTGAGTGCGTCCAGTTCTTTCGTTAGATCCGACTTATCCAGGTACTCGGTCACTACTCTGGAACCGGGAGCTAAGGAAGTCTTAACCCACGGCTTGATTTTCAGCCCTTTTTCATTGGCTTTTTTAGCTACTAACCCTGCGCCAATCATCACACTTGGATTAGAGGTGTTGGTACAAGAAGTGATTGCAGCTACTACTACCGAAGCTTCATCTAAGGTAAAGTCTCCATAATCCTTTGTAGAAACAGCGATACTTTGTCTTTTGGCACCAAAATCATCCAGTAGCTTTTCCATCTGAGGCTTAGCCTCTCTCAATAAGATTTTGTCCTGTGGTCGTTTTGGTCCAGAGATGGTTGGTTCTACTGTGCCCAAATCCAATTCGATTACGTCTGTGTATTCGATCTTTGCTTCATCGTCTCTCCAGAGGAGGTTGGCTTTAGCGTAAGCCTCCACCATATCAATGTGATCTTCGGGTCGGCTGGTCTTACGCATGTAGTCTAGTGTCTGCGTATCTATGGGCCAGTGTGTATCAGTACATCCAAACTCAGGCGAC
>CAYYNA010000035.1:1922-22543 GCA_964472815.1 uncultured Roseivirgaceae bacterium | reverse complement strand
AGGCGGATGGGACCTCTCTAAAGTAGATCAAGAAAAATTAAAGGATTCAAAAGCAACCTTCGTTTTTGGTCAGATGAATGAGCCTCCAGGGGCAAGAGCTCGAGTAGCGCTTTCAGGGTTGACAGTTGCTGAGCACTTCAGGGATGGAGATGGTGACGGCAAAGGAAAAGACATCCTTTTCTTCGTAGATAATATATTCCGATTCACACAAGCAGGTTCTGAGGTGTCGGCACTTCTTGGTCGTATGCCTTCTGCGGTAGGTTATCAGCCTACGCTTGCTACTGAGATGGGTCTGATGCAGGAAAGAATTACTTCAACTAAGCGAGGATCTATTACATCAGTGCAAGCAGTTTATGTTCCTGCTGATGACTTGACTGATCCAGCACCAGCTACCACATTCTCTCACTTGGATGCTACTACAGTACTTTCAAGAAAGATTGCTGAGCTAGGTATTTATCCTGCGGTGGATCCATTGGATTCTACGTCAAGAATTTTGAGTGCAGATATCCTTGGAGATGATCACTATGATTGTGCTCAAAGAGTAAAGGAGATCCTTCAGCGTTACAAAGAGCTACAAGACATTATCGCCATCCTTGGTATGGATGAATTGTCGGATGAAGATAAGGAAGTGGTGCACAGAGCAAGAAGGGTACAGAGATTCCTCTCCCAGCCTTTCCACGTGGCTGAGCAGTTTACTGGTCTGCAAGGAGTACTTGTTGATATCAAGGACACGATCAAAGGCTTCAATATGATCATGGACGGAGAGTTAGATCATCTACCTGAGGCAGCTTTCAACTTAGTTGGAACCATTGAGCAAGCGATCGAGAAAGGTGAGAAAATGATGGCAGAAGCTTCTGCATAATTTTAGTCTATGTTTTTAGAAATAGTTACACCAGACGAAAAGGTATTTGAAGGAGAGGTCATGCACGCCACATTTCCTGGGGCAGACGGATCTTTTCAACTACTGAATAATCACGCGGCGATGGTTTCTGTTTTAGGAAAGGGTGATATCAAATATCAGCAGGAAAAGCAGAAAGAGGTCCATATTTTAGTAGATGGAGGTGTTGTAGAAGTGATGAATAATAAAGTCAACGTCCTGGTAGAGAAGATAGTAAAGGAGGATTAACAAATTCTCTTGAAATAGCAAAGCCTCTCAGATTTCTGAGAGGCTTTTTTTGTGTTCTATGCACAGTACCTTCAGGATCACCACAAGGTGCGAAAGGAGGATTGAAAGGGCAATTTAGTATCTTGCTAAGTAGCTTAATCTTTTAAAACATGGCCAATCAACCCAAAACAGCCTCGACGTTCACTCTAGCAATGTCTCGGTTTAATACCTACCTGTCGCAGGACTTTCTAGGTGGCCCTAGACTTTTAAAGCTCTCCTCGGTGATCAATTTCCAGAAGTTCTTCACATTTTTCTTCATAGGCGGCTTGATGTACTACTATCAGCATTTCAGTACTGCTGCGTGGGTATATCTGGGGATTCACGGCAGCTATGGTTTTTGTTGGCTTCTCAAGCACATGATTTTCAGAGATAAAAGTTGGGAGGTGGAGGTGACCATTGGTGGAGCGCTCTCTTCTTTTCTTCTTGTATTAGGGCCTTACTGGGTGGCTCCCTATCTTATGATATCTGGAGTACTTGGTCCCGATTACCAGTTAGCCTCTGATGCACTACTCATGGGTGCGGTGGTGATACATACAATGGGTGTAGTGATCATGATGGTCTCCGATGCTCAGAAGCACTACTCACTAAAGTATCGTTCCGGACTTATTACAGACGGAATGTTTACCTACGTCCGTCATCCAAACTACACGGGGGAAATGATGATCTATTCTGCCTACGCGCTAATTGTTGGGCATTGGCTTCCGTGGGCTATTCTTCTGTGGGTCTGGATAGGTGTTTTTGCAACCAATATCAAAATGAAAGAAGCGTCCATGTCTCGGTATGCTGAATGGGCCGAATATAAGAAGCGAACGAAATACCTTATTCCTTGGATTTTCTAGGTTAAGCTCTACGAAGGACTTTTTTGCGATTCACCAGGCAACCAAACCTTTAGTATCTTCATTCTACGAATAAATGGAGATCAAACACCTAATTGAAGAGAGTAAAGCGGGTAATAAGAATGCCCAGCAGCAGCTTTATCAGAAGCTCACCATCCCCATGATGGGTGTTTGTCTGCGGTATATGAAAAACCAGGAGGACGCGGAAGATGTCCTGATGGAAGGATTTTTCAAGGTCTTCAAGAACCTCGAGCGTTTTTCATACGAAAGTGAGATCGCCTTCTTCGGTTGGGTAAAGCGAATCATGATCAATGAATCATTGATGAAGCTCAGGAAAAACAAAGACATCCAGATGATGGCGATCAATGAAGATCTTGATGAGGAATTAGATATTTCTCCACTAGAAGATCTAAGTGCAGCTTACTTATTGAAGCTGATCCAGTCGATACCGATAGGCTATCGAACAGTATTTAACCTCTATGAGGTAGAGGGGTACTCTCATGAGGAGATTGCGGAGAAACTAGGGATCTCCAAGGGAACCTCAAAATCTCAACTTTTTAAGGCAAAGAGGTTGCTGAGAGAGAAATTAACGTCAAAAGACTTTGGGTATGGCGCATAAAGAATTAGCAAAGAAATTAGACAGCATCTCCTATGAAGAGCTAGGTGTCGCCTTTGATGAAGGCCTTATTTGGGAAAGGCTCGAAGCAGGAATGAGTCAAACACCAGTGAAGCAGAACTGGAGCTGGCTCATAGCAGCCTCACTCTTTCTTGGAGTTTTACTCCTTCCATTATCGTTTTTGAAGAAGGATGCAATGGAAACCTACCCTTCGATATCTGTACAAACTTTTGTTGAAGGAATAGATCAAGATGAAACGATCCTCGAATCAGTTATTGCAAAAGGCACTGATTTGAAGCAAAATGATATTTTACTTACGAATCGAAGTGCGATTAAATCCACGGATTTATCACTGGCTTCTACTGACATCACCATCCCAGCTTTTGAAAAAGTGGAGATAAGGCCGCTACTCGTGGAAAATACAAAACCACAGTTCGCAGCTAAGGATCTTTCCGTCATTCAGGCCAACCTTGATAAGGCCTCCTTCAATGATCAAAGATTAGATGAGAGTTGGAAGCTAAGCATAAGCGCTCAATGGCAAAGTTCCGCCGCAAGTGAAGTAAATGATGAAAATGTTCATGCTTTTAAGCTTCGGCTTTTGAACGCCCGAGAGAAGAGCCAAGAATAGGGCTCCCGTAACAAAATTTGAAAAAAATCTTACTCAGCTAAGCGGCTGAGCCCGAAATAACTATGCATATAAAAAAGTCACTAATGATCATCGTGGGACTGTTAACAGCAGCCATTTCATTCGCTCAAGAAACGAACAGAACGGAGCTAAGAACAAACTACCCAGACTCGTTGGTATTGACTACCGACAATGAGAATGAGATCGTATTTCTTTTTAATAGAATAAGTAGAAACAAGGCCTACTTTTCTAGCGACTTGTGGAAATCCGTAATCAATGTGATGGAGACCGCAATTGAAAGGTCTGATGTTCAGGAAGGTATTAGCGTTCAATATGAGGTAGGAAGTAATCAGTCTGCTCAAGTCACCATTTCAGAGCTAACTCCTGCCAAAAGTATGTTCCTAATCAAGAATGGGAGTATGAAGGAAGTACTGTCTTCTAGAGTGGAGTTTTTGATTGTTCAACCTCAGGTGGCGGTATCATTTACCGTGCAAAACGGCACAGAGCTGGAAGCTATCAAAGATCTGAATATTGAGTCAGTCTGGAGTGAGATCAAAGAGAAGTATGAAAATGAGGGCAAGGTCAATCTTTATAAAGGAGTCGGTACAGTCAAATATGGTGATGTGTCCGTTATGGAGATCAAGGATGGAAAGCTTCGGTTAGACAATTTGGAAATCACATTTCTAGGAGTGGGCTTGGGCTATTACCGTGATCAGTTCATTCCAGACCTGGGAAGTAAGCTCGCATTCAAAATGTATAATCGATTGGGCAAAGAATGGATTGATTTCGGGTTCCTTTACACGCAGCAGTACATCTACAATAGAACGGAAAACGGCTTCAATATGGACCTTAATGGATGGCTGACTACCTATGGCAAGCTGCATTTTTCTGGAGGAAACGAATTGGGCTTGGGTATCGGCACCCTTATCCACAGACAAGGTGACTTCTACGAGAATGCCACTTTCAAGCTGTCGTTATTTAGCAATCGATCAGATTCGAGGTTCACTTACTCGCCTGAACTCATCTTCACAGACGACTTTAAGGAATTCTTCCCATCGATACGTGTAGGACTATCCTTTTAGTATTTGATTCATAGTCAATTCAATCGCTCCAAGGTCAAGCATTGCATTGATAAGACTCACCTTTTTGAAGGCGCCCAATTCAGATAGCGATATGGGTGCCTCTTTTATTTTCCCCTCTAACAGTAGTTGCTGCCTTCGCACACCATTCAGTAGGTGCGTGTGCGGAGTGACCCATTCCTGACCATCCCAAAAGACTAGATTGAAATAGGATCCGTCAGTAATCATCCCATCAACGGATATAATGATATCGTCAGCATTTGATTTAGATACTAACGAATTGATTTGCTCTCGATTTTCATACTTAAAAGAGTAGTCAAACGTAGGGGTAGGCATGATTTGAAGGCTCTGAATGGAACGAGGAATGTATTCCGCATATTCCACTTCATAGCCTTTACCTGGCACGTCTGTACCATAAATCAGTCGAACCTTGTAGGAACCATTCAGAGCAAGCTTAGGTAAGATCCTCTCAAGGTCATGTGAGGTGAGCTTAGGCATGAATTGCTCAAAAGTGCGATCTACTCTCTTTTGATGCAGAGACAGGTTATGGTAAGCTCCATCCTTTAACAATATACTTTCAATGAATCGCATATGTTCTTCAGCCTAAAATTCTAACTTTATTTTCAAAATAACTCTAATCCGATTCACCATGCGTTTTTGCATTATTCTTTTATCGCTGACCATTTCAATTGCGTCACCTGCACAAAAATTTCTCAAAAAGCTGAAAGAGGCGGTCAATGAACAATTAGATGACTCAAAAGCTTCTGGACTCTTGGACGGTACTAGCCTGGTGGATAAGGGAAGAGCGCAGCAGTTAGAGAAGGACACCTCCAATTACAATTTCATTTTCTCCCAGGGTAATAGAGCCTCTTTCTTCGCGAATCGAGACAGCAAGGAAAACTTGTTGCTTACAGGCGCTAAAAACTACGAAGATGATGAAGGAAGAAAGGTAGACTTAGAAACCTACGAACGGGTATTTGATGCCAACCGTGCGGGCGAAAACACTATGTATATAGATGCGCGATTGGCGAATTTAAATTTTGCTCAAGCGGTAGGATTGATGACTGGAGATGGTGCAATTGCTAGAGCCATCATGGATACGGTCTTCACCATTTCCAATTTGGTTAGAATGGATACGCTGAGCCTGCCAGAAAAGTACGCGCTCGGAAAAACCTTCGCGAACTATGCCATATTAATCCACGCTCAAGGTCGATACAACCTTGCTTACGAATCGCTGCTGAGCACCGCCAGTTATTTCGAAAATGAGATCGGCAAAGGATCGGTAGCACTAGGCTCAATTTATGCCAACCTAGGTGTGGTTTCTCAATCTAAAGGAAGCTTTACCGAAGCAGAAGATCATTTTGATAAATCGCTAGCAATTCTCAGAGCAAAGGGGAAGAGTAATTCACTCAGCTATGCCATTGCGCTAAATAATAAGGCGCTGCTGTACAACGAAATTGGTCAGTCCAATGAAGCAAAACAGACGGTGCAGCAAGCCATATCCATTGCCTCTGGAGAGCTAAGAAGCAAGGGGAGAGACAATACCAGTTTCAAAATCAACAGAGGTCTTATCCATTACTCCTCTGGGGATTATGGCATTGCCGAGCAGATTTTTAGAGAAGTCATCGAGCTGAAGAAAAAGCGAATGGCAGAGAATCAAACAGACATGGCCAATGTGAAAAATTATCTAGCAGCCACGTTGATGGCTACTGGCAATACAGGTGAAGTGCTGGGCCTACTCAGCGATGCGCTGGGGATCTTCAAAAAGAAGTATTCCGCGACTCATCCTGCCTACCTTAAGACCAAGCATAATCTTGGCAAGTACTACATCGCGTCTTCAAACTTTGGTGAGGCCAACCGGATACTTTCAGAGCTCAATACATCTTACAAAAATCTCTTTGGAGAAAACCATCCCGATTATTTGGGCTCCCTGGAAGACCTAGCTGTAGTAGCCTGGAAGCAAGGAGATCTTTCGACGGCCAAAGACCGATTCAAAAGAGTTCTGGATGCTAACCTGGAGCTAGTAGAAAAGTACTTTGGCGCCATGAGCGAATACGAAAAAGGACAGTATTGGGCCAAAGTCCGTCCCTCCATTCTGAAGTTCTATTCCTATGCTGTTGAGAATGCGGGGAGCGACCCGGAACTACTCACTCGGATGTTTGACCTGCACCTGAAAACGAAAGGCATCTTGCTGAGTGCTTCCTCCAAAGTCAGAGAAGAAATACTGAATAGCAATGATGAGCAACTTAAAAAAACCTATACCGAATGGGTGGAGACCAAGGAAAACTTGCTACTCTATTATTCTTATTCCAGGGCTCAGTTAGAGGAACAAAAAATCGATTTGGCTGGCACTGAAGGAAAAGCGAATCAATTAGAGAAGCAACTGAACAGAATGTCAGCGGATTTTGCGGCATCCAATAAGCTGCCTACAACCAGCATCACAGATATTAAGACAAAACTTGGAGCTAATGACGCTGCGGTTGAAATCATCGGCTATCCCACTTTTGATAGAAGTTTCACGGAAAACAAAAACTATGCTTTCTTAATTGCAAGCCCAGGTAAGCTTCATCCTGAAGTGGTGGTCATCCAAGATGGACAAAACCTTGACACAAAATATGCAAAGGCATACCTCAACATGGTGAAACTTAAGGCAGCTGATCGCATCACCTACAATAAATTTTGGCAGCCTGTGGATGAGAAGTTATCAGGCAAGGAAAATGTACACCTTTCGCTGGATGGTATCTATTTTCAAGTGAACGTAGCGGCGCTATCTAGACCAGATGGTTCGTTTGTGTCTGATGCATTTAATCTTCATCTCTACGCCAGCACAAGAGAACTAATGGAAACCAATACTGCTAATTCTACAGTAAAGAAGGCCGAGTTTTTTGGAAACCCGGACTTTGGAAGTCAAGGTATATTGGAAGACTTGCCTGGCACAAAGGCAGAGATTGATGCTGTGAGTGCCATTACGAAAGCAAGGGGCTACCGCACATCCATTTACACACAGACAAGTGCGACGGAAGCAAATTTTAAGCAGATCAATAGCCCGTCTCTGCTGCACGTGGCAACCCACGGGTTTTTCCTTCCTGAGAGTCAGGCATCTGGTGAAAAGGTCTTTGGTGTAGATGTAACGGAAGCAAAAGACAACCCCCTTTTACGATCAGGATTGATGTTGACCAACGCTGAATCAACCATGGTGAAGGAAACCCAGGGAGCAGAAGTGAATACCACGAATAATGGCATCCTAACTGCCTACGAGGTAATGACCTTAAATCTAAAGGATACAGACCTGGTGGTGCTAAGCGCATGCGAAACCGGCTTGGGCGAGATTAAGTCTGGTGAGGGTGTTTACGGGCTGCAACGCGCTTTTCAGGTCGCAGGTGCCGAAGCGGTGGTGATGAGTCTATGGAAGGTAAGTGATGACGCTACGCAGAAGTTAATGACCTCATTTTATAAAAACTGGATGGGCGGAAAGCCAAAAGAAGAGGCCTTTTTCGCTGCGCAAAAATCATTGCGAGACACTTATCCAGAACCTTACTATTGGGGAGCTTTTGTGATGCTGAATTGATGAAGTTTATTCCTTGCTATTCTTCATTCCCCACAGGATAGCTATCCCGCTATTGATGAACATAATAAGTCCGTAGATGGCAGGTGCTATCGCATATTCTGTGTTCAACAGGACTCCAGTTGCAATAGCGATCGCCAATGTTCCGTTTTGAATACCACTTTCTATAGAGATAGAGATTGCCTGTTTGAGATTCAGTTTAGCCAAGCTTGCGCTGATATAACCCACACCCATCGTAAGGAGATTGAGTCCAAGGGTAATCACACCTGCCTGATCTGCGTACGGGAGCAAATTATCTTTCTCCTTAACGATGACTCCCGCTAACACTAAAATGAAAATGACTCCTGAGGCTTGTCTTACAGGCTTTTCCATTTTCAATGCGAATGCGGCTCTCTTGGCTTTGAGAAGCATACCAAGCGAAACCGGGATGATAACCACGATGAAAACTTGCAGCATGGTGGCCAAAACGTCCAGTTGGATTGTTGTGCTCTTACCGAGTACCAGTTGCAATCCCAAGTTGATTACAAATGGGATCGAGACAATTGTCACGAAGCTACTGATGGCAGTTAAGCTAATGGAGAGAGCTGTATCTCCTTTTGCCAGGTGCGTGATAAGATTAGAAGTAGGCCCACCTGGGCAAGCTACTAATATGACGACTCCAATCGCAATTTCAGGGTTTAAAGAGAAAATGCTAATAAGACCAAACCCGATGGCTGGAAGCAAAAGCAGTTGGTTGAGCAATCCAATCAAGATAGCTCTTGGCTCAACAAATACCCGTTTGAAATCTGCCAATGTCAGTGAAAGGCCCATTCCAAACATGATGATAATCAATGAAACGGCCAGAATAATCGTAGTAATAGGCATGCTTTTGAATTAGATAGCTAATGCCTAATGTACTTCATTTATTCATTTTATTGCCTGATCGAGAAGGGACTATCTATTCCGAGCTAATGCAGTATTTGAAAGCTCTGATTGATTAAACGGCGGGGATATTCATTAGTGGCTTGAACCATCAATGAAATAAAAAGAATGGCTGACCGCTTTTGCTCAGGCGAATGAAGCAAACGGTCAAGCCACTACTAACCCTAATTGTATCTTAAGACATTAGTAACATGACAAAGAGCGTCGCAAAAGAAAAGTAGACGGAAACTGCTGTCACGATGAATATGCTTTTTTTGTTAAATGCTAAAGTTTTCATAACTGTACTTTTTGTTGAATCTGATTAGTAGACGGGCACGAAAAGAAATACCCTACCAGATCCCCATATTTATCTGCGAACAATTTGACGATTGGTTCCTGCTGCTGTGCTTTTGTGGCTAATTTTATGAACAACCTAAACCTAATAATATGAAAAGAGCGCCCCTACTTATCGCAGCATTCCTGTGTTTTGAAACTATTCTATCTCAAGAAAAAGAAGGATGGGACATTAACAACCCTTTGGAACCGTACCAAGAAGTCACTATTTCAGTCAATGAAGGAACTTGGCTAAACCTGGACGTAAGTCCAGATGGCTCGCAAATCGTTTTTGACCTTCTTGGCGATATATATCTAATGCCAATTGAGGGCGGACAGGCAAAACTACTGAGAGAAGGTCATGCATTCGAGGTGCAACCTCGCTATAGTCCAGATGGCAAGTCCATTTCCTTTACAAGTGACGCAGGTGGTGGAGACAACATTTGGACGATGAATTTAGATGGATCCGATGCGAAGCAGGTTACCAAAGAAGATTTTAGACTTTTGAACAACGCCATTTGGACCACAGATGGTGAATACCTTATTGCCAGAAAGCACTTCACTTCAGGACGATCGTTAGGTGCTGGTGAACTTTGGATGTATCACAGGTCAGGTGGGTCTGGTGTGCAACTAACCAAAAGAAAAAATGATCAGCAGGATCTGGGAGAACCGGCAATTAGCCCAGACGGTAGGTACGTCTACTATTCGGAGGACATTTACCCGGGTGGATTTTTCCAGTACAATAAGGACCCCAACAGTCAGATTTACGTGATCAAACGATTTGATCGCCAGGAAGGCAAGATTGAAACGATGGTGCAGGGGCCTGGGGGAGCGGTCAGACCCCAATTATCAAGAGATGGTAAGAAGCTATCCTTTGTTAGAAGAGTTCGTACCAAATCTGTTCTGTATGTTCTCGATTTGGAGACTGGTGTTCAAAAGCCAGTTTATGACAAACTCTCCAAAGATCAGCAAGAGGCATGGGCCATATTTGGTGTGTATCCAAATTATAATTGGTTGCCAGACAATCAAAGTGTTGTGATATGGGCCGATGGCAAGATTCGAAAGATCAATACCGAAACTGGGGAGGATACGATTATTCCTTTTGAGGCCTCAGCTACTCATCGGATTACCGATGCTATCCAGTTTTCCATAGATCCAGATCCTGACTCATTTAGTGCAAAGGTCCTCAGGGGAGTGAAGTTATCTCCAGACGAAAAGACACTTGTTTTCAATGCTGCTGGGTATTTGTACAAAATGAAATTCCCTGATGGGAAACCTAAAAGACTTACTTCAGGAAATGACCTGGAGTTTGAACCTACCTTCTCTCCAGACGGAAAGACCATTTCCTACGTGACCTGGAATGATGAAGAAAAGGGTGCAATTATGTCCATTGCTACTTCCGGAGGAAAGCCAGAAAAAGTCACATCAGAAAAAGGGATCTACCGACAGCCTGCCTATTCAGCGGATGGCAGCAAAATCGTCTACTACAAAGAGGGGGGTAATGGAGCTATGGGATTTACCTATACCAAAAAGCCTGGCATTTATTGGATGAATGCGAATGGAGGTACTACCAATTTTGTAACCAATGATGGCCAGTTTCCATCATTCAATGCCAAGGGGGATAGAATTTACTATCAAAAAGGGGGCTTCCTCTTTGGTGCTTTGGATAAGAGCTACAGAAGTGTAAACCTGCAGGGTGAAGACAAGAAGGTCCATTTTCATTCTAAGTATGCCAATCAATTTGCTATTAGCCCTGATAATAAGTGGCTGGCTTTCGGTGAGCTTTACAATGTATATGTGATGCCATTTGCTGAAAACGGGAAAACCTTCGAATTATCTGGTTCGCAGAAAGCATTCCCTATGAAAAAGGTGTCCCAAGAGGCGGGTATCAACTTGCAGTGGTCTAGTGATGGAAAGTCAATAAACTGGTCACTAGGTGCTAATCACTACTCCGTAGAACTCAAGAATGCGTTTACTTTTCTTGAAGGTTCCCCGGATAGCATCAAGGAAGTGGAAACCAGACGCACTGCCATTGATCTAAAGTTGAGCACAGATAGGCCCCAAGGATTGTTAGCCTTTACGAATGCAAAGATTATTACCATGGAAGGTGACAAGATCATTGAAAATGGCACAGTCTTGATTGAGGACAACCGGATTGTTGCGGTTGGAGCCTCAGTAGAGATTCCGTCAAAAGCGAAGGTCATTGATGTATCTGGAAAGGTGATCATGCCGGGGATTATTGATACCCATGCACACCTTGGAGCTTTCAGATATGGTCTTTCACCACAAAAGGAGTGGCCATACTACGCCAATTTGGCTTACGGTATCACCGCAACTCATGACCCTTCTTCCAATACGGAAATGTCTCTCTCCCAATCAGAAATGGTGAAGAGCGGAAGTATGGTTGGTCCCAGAATTTATTCTACTGGGACAATACTATATGGTGCGGACGGTGACTTCAAGGCGGTAATCAACAGTCCTGAGGATGCTGATTTTGCCATTACCAGAACTAAAGCGTATGGGGCATTCAGTGTAAAGAGTTACAATCAGCCGCGAAGAAATCAACGCCAGATGGTCATCGATGCGGCAAGAAAAAATGAAATCATGGTGTATCCTGAAGGTGGTTCCACCTTCTATCACAACCTAACTATGATATTAGATGGACACACCAGCATTGAGCATAACCTGCCGATAGCTCCACTATATAAAGATGTGGTAGACCTATGGGCAGCCAGCAAGACCGCCAATACGCCAACGCTTATAGTTAATTATGGAAGTCTGAGCGGAGAGAACTATTGGTACCAAACTACAGATGTTTGGGAAAATGAGCACCTCTTAAAGTACACTCCTCGAGGCATCATAGATAGCCGTGCAAGACATAGAAAGATGGCTCCCATGGAGGAATATGAAAATGGTCATATTCTTACCTCTCAATCACTCAAAAAGCTGGTAGATCAGGAAGTGAAAGTATGTGTGGGAGGGCACGGTCAATTGCAGGGGTTGGGTGTTCATTGGGAGTTGTGGATGTTGCAACAAGGCGGTATGACCAACTTTGAAGCTTTAAGGGCCGCCACCATTCATGGTGCGGAATACATTGGTATGCAAGAGGATCTTGGCTCCATTGAAGTGGGAAAACTTGCAGATCTAATTGTACTCGATCAGGACCCTCTCCTAGATATTCAAAACTCTCAGTACGTGCGGTACACGGTCGCCAACGGGAGACTATATGACGTCAGTACGATGAATGAAATCGGGAATTATGATCAAGCTAGATCTAAGTTCTACTGGGAACAGGAAGGCTACAATGACAACTTTGATTGGCATGATGAAGTACATGGTTTTAATCGACCTAGTTGTATTTGCAGACACTAATGAACAGACCATCAATAAAAAATGAAATTCAAATGCTACATATGAAGCGATTATTTACCCTATTGTCCTTATGTCTTCTACTTGCATCTGCCGATGCGCAACGAAGAAAATCTTCCGGTTCGTCAAGCCCTAAGCCTTTAGATGCAAAACTTTTCAAAAACCTGGAGCTTCGGAATATTGGTCCGGCCTTTATGTCAGGACGAATTGCCGATCTGGCTATTGACCCTACCAATGAAAATGTCTGGTACGTGGCAGTTGGTTCAGGAGGAGTGTGGAAGACAGTCAACGCTGGAACCACCTTTACTCCCATTTTTGACGATCAGTCGGTATACTCTACTGGATGTGTCACCCTAGATCCCAATAATCCCTACACCGTGTGGGTTGGGACAGGAGAGAATGTAGGTGGAAGGCACGCAAGCTTTGGTGATGGAATCTATCGGAGCACGGATGGAGGAGCCAGTTGGGAGAATATGGGACTCAAAAATTCCGAGCATATTTCTAAGATCATCGTTCATCCGGATAATTCGGATGTGATCATGGTAGCCTCGCAGGGTCCACTTTGGAGTCCAGGAGGTGAACGAGGGTTCTTCAAGTCAGTAGATGGGGGCAAAACCTGGAAAAAGACGCTTGGAGATGAAATGTATACTGGGGTTACAGATATGGTTGTAGATCCAAGAGATGGCAATCGGGTTTATGCTGTTACCTGGGAGCACCATCGTACAGTAGCTGCCTGGATGGGAGGAGGTAAGAAGTCCAGACTGTATCTCAGCGAAGATGCTGGTGATACCTGGACTCAACTGAAGACAGGATTGCCAGAAGGCAATTGGGGGAAAACTGGATTGGCTATCTCACCGATTAATCCTGACATATTGTATGCAGCCATTGAACTGGACCGAACCAAGGGTGGAGTATGGAGGTCAGCAAATCGTGGAGGTAGCTGGACCAAGATGTCTGATGCTGTAGCGGGAGCTACCGGACCTCACTATTACCAGGAGATTTTTGCTTCACCTCACAAACTGGATCGATTGTATATGATGAACAATCGCTTGATGAAATCAGAAGATGGTGGAAAAACTTTTGAATACATGGATGAGACTGCCAAGCACGGGGATAACCATGCGGTGGCATTTAAGATGTCTGATCCCAATTACTTGTTAGTTGGCACAGATGGAGGGGTTTACGAAAGTTTTGATCTGGGTGCCACCTGGAGGTACATGGAGAACTTACCAATTACGCAGTTTTATAAAGTGGCTGTTGATGATGCAGAGCCATTCTACAATGTTTATGGTGGTACTCAGGATAACAGTACAGAAGGCGGTCCTTCTCGGACCGATAACCATCACGGAATTCGGAATGCAGACTGGAAGGTTGTCTTAAACTGGGATGGACACCAACCTGCTACCGAGCCTGGAAATCCCAATATCATGTACGGCCAGCGTCAGCAGGGAACACTTTCACGAATTGACCTGGCAACTGGAGAAGTTATAGATGTCATGCCTCAACCTGCCGAAGATGAGGACTATGAACGCTACAATTGGGATGCACCAATATTGGTATCCCCTCATGATCCGGCAACCATTTATCATGGCTCCCAAAGACTTTGGAAATCCACCAATCGAGGAGACAGCTGGACCTTACTTTCTGAAGACCTTACGAGAAATCAAGAGAGGGTGACTTTGCCTATTATGGGAAGGTCGCAAAGCTGGGATTCCCCGTGGGATGTAGGTGCCATGTCTAATTTCAATACCATCACCTCGATTGCTGTATCTCCTCAAAACGAGCAGGTCATTTACATAGGAACGGATGACGGACTCTTGCAGGTGACAGAAAATGAGGGACAATCGTGGAGGAAAATTGAAGTAAGTGCTCTGGGAGTACCAAGTAGATCATACGTCAATGACGTAAAAGCAGACTTGTTCGATGAAAGCACCATGTATGTTGCCTTAGATAATCACAAAGAGGGAGACTATAAGCCTTACCTTTTGAAGAGTACTAACAAAGGAGTCAGTTGGACCAATATCTCCAATGGGCTGGGTGAGAAAAACCTGGTATGGCGCATAGTCCAAGATCACGTAAATAAGGACCTTCTCTTCGCTGGAACTGAGTTTGGTGTCTACTTCACAGTAGATGGAGGTGCTAGTTGGACGAAGATGGAAGGTGGAGTACCGACGATTTCATTTAGAGACTTGGCCATTCAGCGCAGGGAAAACGATCTTGTAGCTGCTTCTTTTGGTCGTGGCTTTTATATTTTGGATGATTACTCGGCGCTCAGAGGTGTCAGTAAATCACAGATGGATCAGGATGCAACTCTATTCGAGCCAAGAAAAGCTTGGTGGTACATCGAGCGCTCAGTCTTAGATTTTGATGACACGAGAGGCTCGCAAGGTTCTCAATTATATGTGGCTCCCAATCCGGATTTTGGAGCCGTTTTCACTTACTATCTCAAGGATGACCTACTGAGCCTGGAAGACCAGCGAAAGACAAATGAAAAAGGTGTCACCGGAAATATTTCCTTTCCCGGATGGGAGGCACTGGACGAAGAGACGAGAGAAATGGATCCTTTCGTCTACATAGAGATCAAAGATCAAGCTGGTAATGTCGTAAACAGAGAAAAGGCTGCTGGTAAAAAGAAAGGCTTTCACCGTGTCACGTGGAATCTAAAAGTTGGCGGATCCACTGCACTTACCCTAGATGGAAGTGTTGATGGTTTGGATGGATTGTTGTGTGCTCCGGGTAGCTACACGGCAACTTTGAATAAATACGAGAGAGGCTCGTTTACTCAGATTGCTGGACCTGTCGACGTGGTTGTGGAGCGGCTTGGTGAAGGAACGCTTGATGGAAGTTCGATGGATGAAGTGGTGGCATTTTGGAGAGAATATGAAAACTTGAGTAGAGATGTTAGCACACTTTCTATAAGACTTTCAAATTCGATCAAGATGGCAGATAAACTGTACTATGCTGCTGCGCATGCTAGTGTGAGCGCTGAGGTCATAAGGCTTGTCACCGATCTGCAAGCTGGACTTGGAAAACTAGATACTGAGCTAAACGGCAATCCCGCCAAAAATCAGATCGGTGAACGCACCAAACCAACGATTGGTGCCAGGTTATTTGCCTTGACAAGAGGGGTGACAACTTCCACTTATGGACCGACTGCTACTCACGAACGGACGATGGGGATCATTAAGAAGCAGTTGGAGGAGTTGAACCAAAGCCTCACTAAGGAAAGGCTGAAGGCCAAAGTAATTGCAGACCAGATCAAAGAAGCTGGAGGATCCTGGGTTGAAGGAATCGATTGATTCAAGAACTTTAGAAGGAGCCTTTTGGGCTCCTTCCTATTTTTTGAGATGCGCTGGAACTAGATCTGAGATATCATCTTCTTTTTTTCGAATAGCGAGGAGGCAGCTAGGTTTTCCTGAGTTCGATTGTGATTCCAAAACAACTAAATTCCCTCCTACCTTACTCATCAGTTTCCTGTCGTAATTCATGAGTTTGTAGCATGCCTCGGCATTTCCACTTCCTCGAAGAGGACAATGAAGGTGAATTTCTGCGTAAGCAGTATTATTTTCTATCTTCTGTATTTTAAAATATTGTCTTCCGTCAGGTGGCATTAGATTCAACCATGTATTTGCTAAATCATTAAGATCTTCAGCCTTTTTTGGTTTGTTCAGCACAAGATTGAGATGGGCGAATTGCCCAGCTAGCCAAGAAGAGACAGGGCTGAAGATTCTACTTTGAGCAAACACAGCCAGTAGTTTTAGTGTGATACTAAAGACCGCCTGCTTCTCAAGAATTCTCTTCAACATACTGTTGATAATCTACTTTATCCTGTATTTCTCATTGCCCCGGACAAGGCATTGATGGTTAGCAGGAGCTCTACCTGAATCTTGTCGGTATTTTCATTTTCAGCTTTCATTTTCCTCCATGTTTTTAATAGCGCAACCTGCTTTTCATGGAGTGGCTTCATCAATGAACTACGCAATAGATTTGAGTAGTAGTGGTTCCTTCTTCTGTCCTCAATTGGCCTTTCTAGAAGGTTCTTCAGATGTTGACGAGTTAGCGATAGTTCATTCATAAAAAGTGAACTGAATCGTTCTTTCACTTCAGTATCCTCTACAAGCTCAGTATACATCTTGAATATTTCCTCATCCGTTGCTGCTAAGCTGGTATCGATATTGGTAAAAACGTACCTAATCAGCGTGTCGGATTTCAGTGCTTTCTTAAAGTTCTTGTATTCCTTAGGTTGCGTTTTTTCCAATTTTTCGAGAGCACTACCTACACCATACCAACTGGTCATGTGCACTCTCGCTTGACTCCAAGAAAACACCCATGGTATAGCTCGAAGATCATTAATTGTGTTCATCCCGGTACGCTTCGCAGGACGAGACCCAATTTTACTGACTTCTATTGCATCGATAGGAGTGGCTTGCCGGAAGAACGTAATGAACCCATCCGTTTGCATCATGGATTCATAAAACTTCTTAGATTGATCTGCCAGCCATTCGATGGTGCCTGCCAGGTAATGGTATTTTCTGGCCTCTTTCTGGTCCTTCAAATATTTGCTTAAGGTATTTGCTGCGAGTAGCTCCAGGTTGTAGGCGGCATTTACTCGGTTAGCATATTTCTGTGCAATGGTTTCTCCCTGTTCCGTAAGCCTCAGTTCAGTTCCCGGAGCTCCGTAGGGCATGGCCTTAATGAAGTAGTGGGTAGGTCCAGCACCTCTACTGATGGAACCTCCCTTACCGTGAAAGAATCTAATTTTCACTCCAAACTGCTCCCCAATTTCTGCTAGCTTGAATTGTGCTTTGTACAAATTCCATTGGCTGGCCATAATGCCTCCATCTTTATTACTATCGCTATATCCGACCATGATCTGCTGGATCGGCTGAGACCAGTTTAGTTCCTCTTTCAGCACCGAGAGCGTCCGCTTCGTAATGGGATGGTCGAGAAATTGGCGCATGATATAGGTTCCATTTTCCAGATCTTCAATGGTCTCTAGAAGAGGAACAACAGGAATCTTAGAAACCATTCCCTCTTTGGTCATGTACGTCAAACCAGCTTCGCGGGCCAGTAAGTAAACCACCAAAAGATCAGACATTGAGCGAGTCATGCTGACGATGAAAGAACCTATGCAATTGGTGCCATATTTATCGGTGTGAGCTGCAATTGTGCGATAGCAATCCACCACTGCGGTAGCCTCATTTCCGAGCTTCATTTTGGTATGAGTGAAAGGTCGGGCTGAGGTCAATTCTTTATTTAAGAAGGCAACTCTTTTTTCTTCAGACCACTCACCAAAGTTTGTCGCTTCGGCATTAGCGGCTTCCAACAGCTGTTCTACTGCCTTGTCGTGAAACGCACTATTTTGTCGAATATCCAAGGCAGCTAAGTGAAAACCGAATGCATCAACTACACGAATCACAGTGATCACATCATCGTAAGCGACTGATTTAGCACCGTAATGGATCAGGGCATTTTGGAGCAGCTTAAGATCCTCTTTTAGTTGTAGCGAATGCACATAAGATCCTGGTAGTTCATTTAATCGAGTAGCATGCCCTCTGGAAGTCTCAACGGGAAGTTTATGAAGCATCAAGTTGACAAACTGCCTAAATACCTCTCCTTTATTTCTGTCCAGTGCCTCCTGGCCCTTTTCTCCGAGCTCCTGATGTATTGCTTCCATTCGTTCACGCACCTCTGGTAGTGTTTCTTCTAAATCACAACTGAAGCTGATTCGCTGCACCAGCATCAATAGCTTTCTTCGAATCACCACAAAGGCATTGAGCCTAAGCTGAAGGAGTGTTTGCTTTGTGACCTCCGCAGTAACTAAGGGATGCCCATCTCGGTCACCGCCTACCCAGTCACCAAAAGTCAGTTTTGGAAATGAATAATTTGCACAGATTTCTTCTATGCTCATCCCCGTATATTTTGCTGCTTGCAACATCCTTCGATCCATGATGGCGATGACTTCTGGAAAGACATTTACCAGATAGTGAAGAATGTTTCTTAGTTCGTCTTGAACATTTGGCTTCTCCAGATAAATCTCTCCAGTCTTCCAGATTCGATATACTGCTTGCTCAATGTTATGATCGATGTTTTGGATCTCAGCACCTGTATACATGGTATTCTCCTTTTTGACAAGTAAGAGATACAGCTCGCGGTAGTGTTCGAGTA
The DNA here is from genome assembly GCA_964472815.1 of uncultured Roseivirgaceae bacterium. Classification (GTDB taxonomy): domain Bacteria; phylum Bacteroidota; class Bacteroidia; order Cytophagales; family Cyclobacteriaceae; genus Ekhidna. Next base: position 3,887 of record CAYYNA010000035.1, on the reverse strand, counting down.
TCGTGGCTCGCTTTGCTTCCGTAGGGTGGGCTGTCAAAACCGGTTCAATGGAGATTTCTTGAATGGCTTTCTGTATTTCGTCCGCGGAAAAACCTTCGCTCAGCAGTTCAGAAAAGTTATTTGCCCATAGGCCATTGATTGAATCAAGGGACTCATCCTCTTTGGTCCTTCGGTGCTGCACAGCTCCATTTATTTCCACCATGTTCACTAGCTGAAATACCAGTGAATACAACTGCACATGCTTTGGCGTGATTTGCTCGATGTGAACTTCTTGTTCGTTCACCCACGGAATCGCCTTGGCAAGTTCTTCCTCGCCATTGTCGGTTAGCGCATTTTTTAAGGCGTTGAGTAAGAATTCAAGGTCTTGGTACGGTCGACCTAGTTCTGATTTTACGTGCTGAAAAGTTTCGGTTAGGGCACTCATGGTTTCACTTTGAATCGTAATTGCTTCAAAGCAACACCGCTACACTCTTAAAAACAAGGCTTGCTTATTTATTAAATGGATTAAAATTTCTTATCAAAAGGGCAAATAAATTTTATCTACCATTTCTTGATATTCTTTTTGAGGACTGCTGAAGGAAGTGATGCCACCCCCACTGCAATAAAACAATTGCTCTTCAACGACTTTTATAAACCTGATCATTACCCCTGTATCTAGTTTATTGCCATCAAAATGACCACAAATTCCAGTATAAAACCCACGGTTATAGGATTCATTATCTCGAATAATTCGGAGCGTTTCAGGCTTTGGTGCTCCCGAAATAGATCCTGCTGGCAGCAGTTTTGACAGAATACTTCCTATCTGATTCTTCCAGCTAGGATCTAGCTTGCCTTTGATTTCCGAACTCACCTGAAGGAGTTCCTTTTGATTCGTTTTGATGGAATCTATGTAACGAAACTTGGTGACGGTTACTTCCTGCGCGACCTGGCTCAAGTCGTTTCGTATTAGATCTACGATTGTCACGTGCTCTGCTTTTTCCTTCACATCGCCCAGCAGTTGCTCTTTTGCATTAGGGGTTTTTGCATCGATTGTGCCCTTCATGGGATAAGAATGGATGAACCCATCCTTAATTTTCACAAAAGTCTCAGGAGAGAAAACCACAAATTTGTCTGGGACAAGAAGGCGATACTTAGCCTCTGAGTAATTGAAAATCTGCTCTATGGATAAGTCGGTAGTAATTGGCGTTTGGAAAGTGAGGTTCGTTAGGAAGGAATTACCAATATTGATTTCATTGACTACCGAATCGAACGATTTTTTGAATGAAGAAAAAGAAGCAGGGGACTTCTCGAACTTCGGCGCTACTTTAACCCTTGAGGAGGGCTGATCTCTGATCTTCAGTACAAAATCATCATTTATAGCATCCCTTGAGATACACCAGTTTTCGCCTAAGAAATCACAATAAAAGGAGAACGGCTGATTGTCCGATCCTAATTGGTTTAATTGTGCTATCGCTTCATTCTTTTTCAGCATCTACCTTGATACCAAATCTTCGAAGCATCTTTTTTTCGTATTTCCAGAAAAATGCAAATTGTCCAAATAGAAATCCATAGCAGAGTAAGATCACATTGTAGATGGGTAGGATCAATAATATGTAAATCACTGTCATCCACCATTGCCTCTCACTTCCACCACTTATGAGGTCCAAAATAGGTCCTTTAATAAACAAAACCGTAAACCCAGTGCAAGCAAAAACTATAAGCACAATGACGACTTGAAAAAGACTCGTTAGTCCCCATTTTTCCTGTAAACGATTAATCCAACTCATTGATAAAGGCTTGAAAGTCTGGCCAATTTGGTTTCGAAATTACTGCTAGTGGTTCTTTTTTCACAGGGTGAACGAATGCAAGTTTGAATGCATGCAAATCTATGCTTTTGTCTTTATTGGCCTTTGTATATCCGTACTTAGTATCTCCTTTGATGGAAGTATTGTTTTCCCTCATTTGGATTCTGATTTGGTGAGGGCG
>CAYYNA010000035.1:0-1822 GCA_964472815.1 uncultured Roseivirgaceae bacterium | reverse complement strand
GCCCAATCTGTCAAGGTCTCATCTCCCGTTTCGTCACCTTGCACCAGCCACCCCGAGGGTTTTTCAACGATGAGTAGGTGGTTATCCTCGTATTTGATTGACGGTTTCATTTAGAACTCGCTGATAAAATGGAATTCTACTTCTGGGAAGTTGTCCTGAACCATTTGCAACCATGCTTTCGACTCTGCCATAAAGACCAACTTACCTTCTTTGTCTTTCGCAATGTGGCGGTACTTATCCTTGACAAAGGCATCTAGCTTAGATTCATCTTGAGCACTTATCCAACAGGCTTTATAAATGTTGACGGCTTCAAACCTTGCATTGGCACTGTACTCATTTAATAATCGATGCTGAAGTACCTCAAATTGTAGGGCACCCACAGTTCCTACTACTTTTCTGGATCCCAACTCAAAAGTGAAAAGCTGTGCCAGCCCTTCGTCCATTAGCTGGTTGAGCCCCTTTTCCAATTGCTTAGATTTCATTGCGTCGAGGTTGATAACCTCTCTAAACATCTCAGGTGAAAAGGACGGAATGCCTTTGTATAGACCTTTTTCGCCTTCACTCAGCGTATCCCCAATCTTCAGGTTTCCTGTATCATAGAGACCAACAATGTCTCCCGGGAATGCCTCTTCCACCGTTTCTTTTTGCTGTGCCATGAAGGCTGTTGCATTGGAGAACCTAAGCTGCTTGTCTTGCCTGACGTGATAATAATTGCTTCCACGTGCAAACTTCCCGGAGCACACACGTACGAAAGCAATTCTATTGCGATGCTTGGGGTCCATGTTTGCATGAATCTTGAAGATAAAGCCCGAGAATTTCTTTTCTTCTGGAGCAATTTCTCGTTCTTCCGTCTCCCTGGATTTCGGTGCTGGAGCAATTTGCGTAAAGCAGTCTAATAGCTCTCTTACCCCAAAATTGTTAACTGCACTACCAAAGAAAACGGGAGCGACTTGGCCGCTTAGATAGGTTTTCTCATCGAACGGGTCATAGACTCCATTCACTAACTCTATTTCTTCTCGGAGTTCATTGACCATTGATTCCGGAAGGTGCTTTTCCAATTCTGGATCATCCACACCGTTTATCTCTACCACATCTGTGACTCTTTTCTGCTTGTTTGGCTCGTACAGGTTGAGGTTATTTTCGTAGATATTGAAAACGCCGCGTAGTGACTTTCCCATGCCAATGGGCCAGCTCATGGGGCGCACTTTGATGTCCAATTTTTCTTCAATTTCATCGAGTAGAGAAAAGGCATCCTGTCCCTCGCGATCCAGCTTATTGATGAAGCATATTACCGGAGTATTTCTCATTCTGCATACTTCCATCAGCTTTTCTGTCTGCTCTTCAACTCCCTTCACGCAATCAATCACCATGATGACACTGTCTACTGCCGTTAGTGTCCGATAGGTATCTTCTGCGAAATCTTTGTGACCAGGCGTATCCAGAATATTGATCTTAAGATCTCTGTATTCAAAACCCATCACGGAAGTAGCCACGGAGATACCTCGTTGCTTTTCTATATCCATCCAGTCGGATCGGGTCCCCATGTCGATCTTATTAGATTTTACTGCACCGGCAGTTTGAATAGCGCCTCCAAAAAGCAGCAGTTTTTCTGTTAAGGTAGTTTTTCCGGCATCTGGGTGAGCAATAATTCCGAAGGTTCTCCTGCGCTCTATTTCTTGTTCTAAGGTCATGTTTCTGAATTGGGCTGCAAATTTAGGTAAAGCTTCAATTCTCTTTTTAGCTTTACCCTAATGAGAAAACCATTCCGCTTTGTTCTCTACATCATGGTCGGATTTCTGATCTATCAAGTCATAGATTCCGG
>CAYYNA010000034.1:0-22574 GCA_964472815.1 uncultured Roseivirgaceae bacterium | reverse complement strand
GTAGCGGACCTGCCTGCCCAATCTGTTCGAAAAGGACCTGGCTCTACATTAGTAACCTTGATACCAAGGTGCTTCGTTTCAGCTGCTAGCGCCTCTCCGATTCCTTCCAGAGCGAACTTACTCCCATTGTAAATTCCAACACCTGGGAAACCATTTAAACCTGCGATCGAGGTGATGTTGAGAATATTTCCACTTCGCTGCGCTCGCATGAAAGGTAGTGCGAGCTTGATCATTCGCACACAACCAAAAACATTCACGTCAAACTGTCTTTGTACTTCTTCTTCGCTGGTTTCCTCTATTGGTCCCAAAGTACCATACCCCGCGTTGTTCACCAGTACATCTAATCTGCCGTAGGATTCTTTGATGAGAGTAGCAGCCGCATCAATACTTGCTTGGTTCTGAACGTCGAGAATTATTCCCTTAACAACATCGGGGTTTATTGCTTCAAGTTCTTTAATTTGTTCGCTTTTGCGCACCGTACCAATTGCCACTTCTCCCTTAGAAGCGATCACTTTTACCAATTCTCTTCCAAATCCTGTAGAACAACCTGTAACCAGCCAGACTCTTTTTGACATGTTTATGTTTGCTTTGATCAGGTAAAGGAACACGCTCATCCAAAAATGGTTCCTGTGGATTAAGGAAGGGATCAAATTCAATTTACATTTCAACTATTCTCAGTAATTTTCCTTTTCCTAAATCACTAACTCTATGAAAAAAGTATCACTACTCTTAGCAGCCATTGTTTTCATTTTCAATGCTCAATCACAATCTCCAATTACTAGCATTCCCTTTGAGTTATTCGGAGATCATATCATTATTCAAGTAAGCATAGATGACTCAGAGCCGCTTGACTTCATATTCGATACAGGATCAGGATATACCGTCTTGGATGAGGACATCACCAAAAAGTTGGGCCTATCAGGGAAAAAGATCGAGATGAATGAAGCTTCTTATAATTGGCAGCTTATTAAGCACAATACTATTGCGATCAATGATTTTTTAATGGAAAAGAACATCAAGGTCTATTCCACAGATTTTGATCATTTAGAGATTAGTTTAGGAAAGGATCTTGATGGAATTGTAGGCTATGACTTACTAAGGCATCACTCGGTTTATGTCAACTTCGATGAGAAGTTGATCTACATCTATGATTTAGGTGCAGCACCAAAAAAAGGAGATGCTATTCCATTTACGTTTGACACATCCATCCCAGTGGTGGAAGGAAATGTAGTCCTCAATAACAACGAGCCTCACGATGGCACTTTCTACTTTATCACTGGCGCTGGCACTACTGTAGATTTCAATACTCCTTATGCCGCGGAATTCGATGTAATAAATAAAACTGGAAAGCACTATTCGTATTTAGTAAAAGGACTTTCAAAAAATGAGACGCCTCATTACGAAGGGCATGTGATTTCTTTTTCGTTCGGGAATCAAAAAATTGAAGACCTTCCTATAGGAATTAGCACTGCGAAGGAAGGAATCCAGGCGAGCAAGAGTGTGGCAGGAATCATTGGAAGCCAGATCATAAGAATGTACAATTTCACTATTGATTACGGCGCTAAAATGATCTACCTAGAAAAAGATCATACCTATGACGCTAATTTCAATGTTAACTGCAGTGGATTGGATGTACAGCTAGCTGAAGACAAAAAGACCGTGCTGATACACGAGGTGTTTGAAGAAGGACCAGCAACAGAAGCTGGGATCAAAGTAAATGATGAGCTTTTGAAAATAAATGGTAAATCCATGGATCAAGTAAACCTTCAGGATGTGAAAAAAATGCTCAAAAAAGAAGGTGAGAAAGTTGATCTAGTTATCAGTCAAGGTGGAACAGAAAAAAATGTAACACTAGAGCTAAGATCATTGATTGATTAGCGGAATCCTTGGTTTCTTTGCCAGCTTATGAGCAAAGACCTACGAATCGTATTTCTTGGAACGCCCGACTTTGCAGCTGCGTCGCTTCGAAAATTAGTAGAAAGTGCCATCAATGTCGTGGCTGTCATCACTGCACCTGATAAGCCAAAAGGAAGAGGAAAAAAACTAGGAACTTCTGCGGTGAAGGAATATGCATTGGAAGTAGGATTACCTATTCTCCAACCGACCAACTTAAAATCTCCTGAGTTTATTGAGGAACTCAAATCCTTTAAGGCAGATTTGCAAATAGTGGTAGCTTTTAGGATGCTTCCTGTAGCAGTTTGGAATATGCCACCAATCGGCACCTTTAATTTACATGCCTCGCTCCTACCTCAATATCGAGGAGCTGCCCCCATTAACTGGGCCATCATCAATGGAGAAAAGGAAACCGGAGTGACCACTTTCTTTCTTAAGCATGAAATAGACACTGGCGAGATCATTTTTCAGGAGACGGAACCCATACTTGAAGATGATAATGTGGGCACACTTTATTCTAAGCTGATGAATAAAGGAGCTGATCTAGTTCTTAAGACTGTGGAAGTAATTGCTAGTGGTTCATATCCTCAATCACCTCAAAATACCAACCAGGAGCTGAGAGCTGCACCCAAGATTTTCAAAGAGGATTGTAAGATCGATTGGAATCAGCCTGCGGATGAGGTAAGGAACTTCATTAGAGGACTATCACCCTATCCTGGTGCTTGGACAATGCATGATAGTAAGGTTCTTAAGGTTTTTGAAACTGATTTGACAACCTCCGGCAGCATTGGAGCTGGCAGATTTGAGTCCGAGAAGAATACGCTGCTAGTTGGATGCGCGGACAAAAACCTTAAGGTGACAGAATTGCAACTAGAAGGCAAAAAAAGAATGACCTCCGAAGTGTTCTTGAGAGGTTACAACATTAATTCTTCAAATTAGACAGATGATTGTATCAATGATAGCTGCCATGGGTAGCAATAGAGTAATTGGAAAGGACAATGATCTTCCATGGCACCTGCCAGACGACTTTAAGTTCTTCCAGCAGACCACAAAAGGTCATCACATCATCATGGGACGAAAAAATTGGGAGTCGCTCCCACATAAGTTTCAACCACTACCTCATAGAACCAATCTTGTCATCACTAGACAGGAAGACTACCAAGCAGAGGGAGGTACAATTATTAGATCCCTGGAGGAAGGGAAAGAGATCGCAGAAAGTAATGGAGAGGAGGAACTATTCATCATTGGTGGCGGGGAGATTTATCGTATGGGTCTTGACTTAGCAGATAGGATCTATCTTACGGAAATAGATGGAGACTTTGATGGAAGCGTTACTTTTCCTGAGTTTTCTAAGAGCGAGTGGAAAGAAGAATCAAGGGAACATCATCCGAAGGATGAGAGACATCAATATGCCTTTGATTTCGTACTTTATACAAAACAATAATCATCATGGATATACAATCACACAAACGAACATTAGGAATTGTACACATCGTATATGGAGCGATCACGTCCCTCATTTTCATCTTCATTGGAGTTATCATTTCCGCTTTCCTTCCATTTATTATGGAAGCCATTATTGAAGAAGAAGGCCCTGACGGTGCAATGATTTTTGAGATGGTTGCCGGAATTATCAAAACGGTCTTCACCTTCATTTTCTTATTATCGGCACTTCCATCGATCATTGGCGGCATTGGGGTGATTCAAGGAAAAGACTGGGGTTTAACTGTGACGCTTATAGCTGGTTGCATCTCCATCTTCAGCTTTCCTTTTGGTACGGCCCTTGGAGTGTACTCACTATACGTATTCATAGAAAACAACAAGCAACGAAAGAATGACGAAAATAAAGAATAGTGTAGTCTGGCTGACCGGCGCAAGCTCCGGTATTGGCGAACAGTTGGCCTACAAATTGGCTGAGAAAGGCGCTAAACTTATTATTTCTGCAAGAAGAAAGAGTGAACTAGAAAGAGTCAAGAATAACTGTAATTCTTCAACTGTAGAGATTCTCACACTTGATCTAGCGGATGGGTTTGCATTGGTGCAAAAAGCGAAAGAAGCAGAGACCATTTTCGGACCGGTTGATATCCTGATTAATAACGGGGGCATCAGCCAACGAGATACCATTTTGAATACCAGCTTAGATGTAGATCGAAAGTTGATGGAGGTGAACTACTTCGGATCTATCACGCTTTCAAAAGCCTTGTTGCCAAAAATGGTGGAACGCAAAAAAGGCCATCATGTAGTAATCACATCTACAGTAAGTATCATTAATACTCCATACAGATCAGGATATGGAGCAGCTAAACATGCCTTACACGGCTTTTATGATGTGCTTCGAGCAGAGCATCATGAAGATAACATTAAGGTCAGCGTCATTCTCCCAGGCTACATCCGTACAGAAATTTCCTTAAATGCCTTGACTGGAGACGGATCTGCACAGCAAGAAATGGACGATGGTCAGGCAAATGGGATGCCCGCCGAAAAATGCGCTCGGTTGATCGTAAAAGCGATTGAGAAGAATAGAAATGAAGTTTATATAGGGGGACTAAAAGAAAAAGCCGGAATCTATCTGAAGCGTTTTTGGCCAAACGCCGCGGCTCGGGCAGTGAGAAAATTAAAAGTGACGTAGTTGAGATTATTTCTACTTATTGTAGCGGGTCTTATTTCCTTTAATATACAGGCCCAAAATAGAAAACTTCATCCCAACAGTTTTAAGGATCTAGAAATAAGCAACTCTTGGATCATTGTAAAGTACGAACCAAGCGCTCAGATCCCACCCCCGGCAAGGTCACTAAAAGTAAAACTTCAAAGCACCTCATCTGAATCAAACAGCAAAAAATCCATTCTAGATGGATTAGTGAAAATCCCTATTCGCAGTGACCAAGACCCGATACAGGTATGCAATGAATACCTAAAAGATCCAAACGTCCTATATGCAGAGCCCATTGTAATGGATAGACCGCTTGAGGTTCCTTCTGATCCTTTATTGGAGAACCAGTACTACCTAGAAAACATCCAGGCTTTTGCTGCTTGGGATATCACCAAGGGAGATGATGATATAGCGATAGGTATTATAGACACAGGAATTGACCTAGACCATGAAGATCTGCAGAGCAATCTCTGGTTCAACCAGAATGATACGATTGACGGAGTAGACAATGATGGCAATGGGTACATAGACGATTTCATCGGATATGATTTCTCAGAAGATGACAACCAGCCGGAATCTGACTTAGATGCCCACGGAGCTGTAGTAGCAGGAATCGCAGGTGCCGCTGTAGACAATGAGGTGGGAATTGCTGGAATCGGGTACAACACAAAAATTGCTGCACTAAAGGGATTCAACTCCACCACGGGCTTCAGCAGCGGATTGTTTGAGGCTATTTTGTATGCAGCAGATAATGGCATTGAAGTGGTAAACCTTTCTTGGGGAAGCATTCGAGAACCACTACAATCAGAACAGGACATTATCAATTATGCCGTCTTGGAGCAGGATGTGGTCGTTGTAGCAGCCGCTGGAAATGACGGAAGCAAGTCCACGGCCGAAGAAAAGTTTTACCCTGCGAGTTACGATAATGTTCTTTCCGTAGCGGGTTCCACGGCAGATGATACAAAATGGTCAGGCTCCTCCTACAACCACGCGGTAGATTTGATTGCCCCGGCTTCAGGCGTGTTTTCCACCACCAATAATGATGGATATCAATCTGGATTTGGGACATCCTTTGCAGCTCCGATGGTAGCAGCCACTGCGGCATTAGTAAAAGATCAATTCCCAGAACTATCCGCCCAGCAGCTTATGGAGAGGGTCCGGGTAACAGCTGACGACATTTATGATATCGGAGGTAACTCCAGTTTTGAAGGAAATTTGGGAAGAGGACGTCTCAACGCCCTGAGAGCTGTAAGTGAAAGCAATCTAAAATCTCTAAGAGCAGAAAATACAACAGTCCAAAGTCCAAATAGCCAGTTTTTTTATGGAGATACACTACAAATCTCAGTTGACCTGACCAATTACTTAGAGGTGCTCAGTGATCCATCGGTCTATATTTCCTCAACACAAAGTCAGTTTACCATAGACGAATCAAGCTACTTTCCTGGTTCTTTTGGCACGCTCCAAGGCAAAGAACTGGCATTTAAAATCATACTATCCGATGATCTGCTGCCTGAAAGTCTAGTGGGAATCAGGCTTGACTTTCAGGATGAAGCGTACAATGATTTTCAATTCATTGATATTACCACCGCTCCTGATTATGCGGTAATTGGTAACAACGAAATAGAGCTATCAGCAGCAGGCGATGGAAGACTAGGAGTGATTGATTACAATGAAAATATTGGCTCTGGACTCTTGTTTCAGTCTCAACCGATACTGACCCATGCAGGGATCTTGCTAGCAAAATCGGCTGCAAATGTCTCAGACAATATCATTTCCAACTATTCAACTTTGGAAAGAGAGAATGATTTCGAAACGCAGAAGTTCTATAGGCTTCAACATCATCCATTTGCAGCAAATTACGGTTACTCTGAATTCGCTGATGCTGCAAATAACCTTCAGATTGAACAGTCTAATATCACCTCCTCCAACGATGGCTTTATCATTACAAGGTACAGGATCATCAATACTACTTCCGAGCCAATTGAAAACTTGACCTTCGGAGTATTTAATGACTGGGACCTTGCAGATAAAAATGAAAATTATGCTGCATTCAATTCGGAAGGCAGTTACTTATTTGCAAGAAGCAATGACTCAACAACATATGCTGCCACCAAAATTATCGGAGTTGGTACACCAAGTTATAGTGCACTAAACCTAGGTATAGAAAATGGAAATATCCCTGACCTTGATTCGACCTTCACCGATCAGCAGAAATACGATCTCCTTCTAAGCTCAGCCAACTCTGCGGCAGGGATCGAAGGAAATGGAAATGATGTTGCAGGGCTAAATGGAATTACGATCGATCGAATTGATTCAGCTGGGTTCGTTTATATCAATCTCATCTATGCTGCTGGAAGCTCTGAAGGACAACTGGAAAATGCCCTAGCGCTCGCCGAAGACTATCTTCAAGAGTTTAGCTCCAATCCACTTGTCTTGGAAACGATTATCACTTGCAATGGAGGATCTACCACAATTAATCCTACAGAAGGAAGTCAATTTGCATTTTACGAAGACCCGCTTGGTATCAACTTGATTATGCAAGGTGAAAGCTTCGCTCCTGCTGCTATCAATAGCGACACTTCATTTTATGCGAGAAACTTAGATCAAGGTTTTCCTTCAGACATCTTTGAAATTCGCGTTAGACTTTTTGAAGATATTGCTAGTTTTTCAGTTAGCACAGATACGCTCTATCTAGACCACCCTACTGCAAACGTGGTGAATTTCACCGATGAAAGCATCAATCCCATTTCATGGCAGTGGGATTTTGGACAAGGGACCCAATCCACTTTGCAAAACCCTTCCATTCTTTTCAATCAAGAGGGAACTTACCAGGTATCCCTCACCGTCGAGAATGAATTCGGATGCCTTGATACTTTTAGCAAAGATCTAGTGGTAGCACAGCGTCCAGTTCCACTCCAGTTTGAGGCGCTAACACTCTGCCCGAATGAGGTTACTACAATATCCGATGCTTCTGCATCTGAACTTTTCTTCTACTTCAGTCCGGATCAGCAAGTTCCAACAGCTTCGGGAAATCCACTTTCCATTGGTCCCTTCACACAAGACACCACAGTCTACATTTCCGGAAGAGTTAATGGATTCCTGACTGTTCGATCCGCATTGACTGTCGATATCCAGGAAGTCAATGCAGAGATCAGTGTACTTCCAGACACAACTGCCACTAGGAACCAACTGATTCTGGAAGCTATTGCTGATTCTACTGCGACTGTAAGTTGGTTGGTAAATGGGGTAGAATTTGGATCAGAAAAGAACATTTCAATACCGGCCGATCTAGGTGTTCAAGTCATCCAGTTGGAGGTACTTGCTCAAAATGGATGCTTCGTGATTGTTGAAGAATCGTTTGAGGTAAGTACATCTTCTGTCCCAGAGGTGTCTAATATAGAAAGTTGTATTGGTTCCGAAGTGATTCTCAAACCAACAAACGGTGAATACTTTGCCTTTTTTGCGGATGAGATCCTCACGACCCTAATCGGAAAGGGCACACAATTAGCAGTTAGTAGTGACACCACCGTTTTTGTCGCAGGGATAGATGATGGAATTCCGGGGATAGCAGTGGAATCAACTGTGTCATTTCAAGACTTTGAAGTGGAGTTGGGTTTCACCGCCGAGTCAATAAATGGGACCAATAAGGTTCAATTGTTCACCTCTGGTAGTGATTCAATCATCTCTTTTAGATGGTACTTGGATGGGGAGTTCTTTGACTCATCTCCTGAGCCTACTTTTTTCTTTGATGACATTTTGAAAGAGATTGTCTTGGAAGCAGAAAGCGACATTGGATGCTTAGCCTCAGATACCTTAAATCTTGACTTCACGCCACCGCTAAGTGTGTCTGAAAATTCCGGTTTGAGTATTTATCCAAACCCTACCAAAGGTGAGCTTCAGCTTCTGACCCAATATGGAATCGAAAAGATTTTGGTAAGAGATCTGGCCGGAAAGCTTTTGTTGGAGATTCAAAACCCAAAATCGGAATTAGATCTATCACTTCTTGGCAAAGGTCTGTACATCTTAGAAGTAGCAAGTGATGAAAGTACGGAAAGAGTGAAGCTAATACTGGATTAGCTACTTGATCATTTTCTCTACAAATGACTCATCATAGGTCATTTCATATCCCCAATGCTTCATTTGTTTTCTGATCCACTTGACTCGCCCTTGGACGTATGAACTAGGATTGGTCACAGAAAACCTTTTCGGACTTGGCAGCACAGCTGCAAGTTGTGCTGCTTGCCTGGTGGTTAGGTCTGAAGCTGCAATTCCAAAGTACTCCTGAGCTGCCGCCTCTACGCCAAATATCCCATCGCCAAATTCTGCTACATTCAGATAAACCTCCATGATGCGCTCCTTACTCCAGACCACCTCTATCAGTAATGTGAAGTACAACTCCGCAGCTTTTCTTGCCCAGTCTCTATTGGGCCAAAGAAAAACGTTCTTGGCGACCTGCTGCGTTAACGTACTTGCGCCTCTTACCGTACCCCCACTTTTATTTGACACCATAGCCTTATCTATAGAGTCGAAATCTAGACCATTGTGTAGCAGAAAGAACTGATCTTCTGCACACATGACTGCTAGCTGAACCTTGCCTGATATTTTTTCCAGCCTTACCCAATCATATTTCACTTTCTCCTCCTTCCCTTCTACCAGCATAATCTTGGTCACAGGAATGGGAACGTAAGCGTAGATAACTACCCAGGCCAGGGAAATGATATTGAAGAGAAGAACAAAACCTGCTATCGATTTAATAATATGGTAAACACCCTTTTTCAACAGTTATTGATAGATTAGAGTATGAGAAAACTTTATACCTTTTTACTAACTACCCTCACCCTATTATCTTTCTCTCAACAAGGTGATTTTCTTCTAACCGAGCATTTTCCCAGACAATCTACAATAGATAATACCAATTTCGAAATCATCAACGACAACCTAGGAAGGTTGTGTGTTGCAAATAGATCTGGAGTACTCAAGTATGATGGAGAAGCTTGGGACTTTTACAAAACCCCATCAGCGGCGCTATCTATTGCTGTGGATACTTCAAATGTCGTTTATGTAGGATGCATAGGCTCAGTAGGTATGATCGACTTTCAGGAAAGAAGTATCGTCTATCAACCCTTGATCGAGGGGGACTCCATAAATGACCTATTTCTTGAGACGCTATATAAAAATGAGAAGGTATTCTTCCTCAGTAGCGAGAAATTAGTCGTCTACGACATCCAGAAGAGGTCTGCAAATGTGTATTCAGACTTCTATTTAAATCTATTCGAACTGGATGGCGAGATGTATGTCAATAATGCCAACTACGAAACCTTCCTCGTATCGGATACATTGGAGAAGGTTACAATCGAAAGACCAATCTCATATTCTCATACCAGGCCTGGTGTCCCAGCACTAACCATCGATTTCGACGGAAAGGTCTACAGGTCCGAAAACGGAAATTTTCTGGAGATACCTCAAAACAAAATCATTGAAGAAAGAGGATATGAAATACAAGAAGTAAAATGGATCAATGATTCACTTTTTGTTTGCTCAACCTTCGAGAGCGGGTTGCTCTTTTTCAATGCAAATAAACCCAACTACATTGACGTTACAAACTATCACTCCGGCCTTCCCGATAATGAGATTTATGCATTACATGTGGATCAAAACAACGGAGTTTGGGGTGCACATCAATTTGGAATTACGCAAATTTCCCCACTATTCCCAGCATACAGCTATTCACACTTTCCAGGCATAAATGGAAGCCTTACAAGCACCAATACGTATAACGATCGACTTTGGGTTACTACCAGCTTGGGGCTTTACTATTTTGATCGAGATACACTTTTTGAAACCAAAGTGTACTACGAGGTAGTCCCTTCCAAAACATCAAAAAAACCAACTAAGACGACCGAGAAAAAAAAGTCAAAAACTAAGAAAGTAGCTGAAACAAACGAAAAGAAACCGATACTAAAAAGACTCTTTGGCAAAAAGAAAAGAGCAGAAAATACTTCTAATAAGGAAGATAATGCTGATAAAAAACCAAAGAAAAGCAAAGGCTTATTCAAGTCCATTGCAAAAGTATTCGATGGAAAAAGTGAAGTTGAGAAAGTCAAAGGAAAGCTGGACCGAAACGCAAAGTACATAAGAAAAACCCGCAAGACGCCCATTGATATCAAGTACAGTTTCAAGAAGGTAGAAGGCACAGATGGAAAGTTCCTGGATGTCGTCCCCTATAAGGGAAAACTGCTTGGAATAAGTAACTCCGGCGTGTATGAAATCATTGGGAATGAAGCTGAGATGATCATAGAAGAAGATATTGAGTCTTACACAATCAATGATCTAGATCAGCTAGTCCTAAGTACCACTTATCTAGCTGTCAAGTGCTACAAGGAAATGGGAGACATCTGGGTTGAACAGATCAGCCAACCGATTGGGGACATCATTGTAGGTCTAGCAAGTGGTAAGGATGGTACGCTTTGGTTAGCTGGAGCAAACACGCTATACCTTTCGGAGTTGACCGATTCTTCATTCTTCCTAGTTGACAGCTATGATCTCAATAATGAGTATTTGGATCAGGTGAATCTACTTGAGATAAAAGAACGAACATACTTCATCAACTCGCAGGGTTACTACTATTATGACACCTCGGAGAACAGCATACGAGAAGACAAAAAATTATCGGAGGAGCTAGGAAATCCGATAAATCACATTTTTGACAAGAGTGGCAATGCGGTTTGGGTCTACACAGGAAAAGTCTGGAACAAAATTAAAAGTGACGGTGAAGTCGAATCTTTTGAGTACCTAGGACTATTCCCAGATCTGCGAAGCATCAATTCCAGCAATGATTCAGAGCACATATGGCTAGTGACCAATTCAAATGATATTTTGAAGTACGACCCAGACCAAAAGAACAATCTCGGATTCTTCAATCTCTTTGTGCGGAAAGTATCCAATGAAAAAGGGGCAATTGATCAAGATGAAAAGTTTACGCTTAATTACGATGAGAACTTCCTGAACATTCAACTTTCAAAACCAGACTTTCTGGGGCTGCTTAATCCGGAATTTCAATACAAATTAAATGGGCTAAACACAGAATGGTCGGAATGGACGAAGAGCAAGACGATCGATTTTAGTTTTCTACCCCAAGGCAGTTATGAATTATTGGTCAGGTCGAGAGATACCTTTGGACGCATGGAAGAAAGCTCAGCCCTGTCATTCAAAGTAAAACCACCCTATTGGCAGACTCCCTGGTTTTATGCGATTCAAATGATCTTTTTTGGATCCCTGGTACTATTATCGACACGACTCAATCAAAACAACTCGACCAACAGATTTCTTAGTGGAGCCTTAACCATCCTGACGTTAGTCCTAATCATCGAGTTTTTGCAAAGTGCAATCTCATCTTATTTGGTTGTGAAGAGTACTCCAGTCGTTGATTTCTTATTTGACGCCCTGGTAGCATTCATGATCTTTCCTCTCGAAAGAATTTTGAGAGAACTTATGACTAAAGGAAAAATAAAGGTTGGGGTAAAGAGAGGTAATGCTTCACTCGATACGAACTCCGCTACCGAATAGCCAATTGCCGGGGGCTTCTGGGTCTTCGCTTCGGAAGAATTCTTTAACTGCGGTAATCAGCTCACCCCTGCTGATCAAACCGTCTTTGTTGCGGTCGATTTTTCTGAACGCCTTTGCCGCAAATCGTACTTCAATTCGGTAAGCAACAAACAAATCGATGAACTCATCTAAATCAATGTAACCGTCTTTGTCCGTATCGAAATTATCGAATAGCCCACCAACATAGTTATCTACGTACGCACCAAAAATAGACTCATCACCCCCAACAATTCGTTCTTCCGCAAACTTTATCCAGTGTGTCCAATTGGCACTCCCCTTCTCTTCAGAGTTGATGAATAAGTCAAAATGTACCCAGCCCTCTTCAAACTTTTTGAGCACATCATCGTGCTTTGGGTCATTTTCCTTCAGTCCCCACAAGACACAAAGGTTTTCTCCAATAGCAACAAAGTCTGCTTTTTCTATGATGCCATTTCTATCATAATCCAGAATGTAGAAGAATTTCTCCAGTTTATTGGTAAGCAGTTGAGATAGCATAGGTGAATTTTACATAAATATACAGGAATAACGAAAATAAGAATTAAGCGGTATTCCAGACAACAATTGTCGCGATTAGATAGTAGTAACCTTTAATTTTGATCAGATACCGAAAAAGCAACTATGCCTGCAAAAGCTGTTATTATTAGCATAGGAGATGAAATCCTTTATGGCCAAACACTAGATACCAACGCCCATTGGATCAGTAATGAATTAGATACCCTTGGAGTGCATGTGATCAAGCGATACACTATAGGAGACATTAGAGAGGAGATCTTGAAGACACTTGAAGAAGCGGAATCACTTGCTGATATTATCCTTATCACGGGAGGCTTGGGACCAACAAACGATGACCTTACTAAACCTTGTTTAGTGGAATACTTTGATACGCACTTGGTCAGGAATGATGAAATGCTAGAAAATATTCGAACGCTGTTCGATGCAAGGGGCAGGGAAATGACCGAACTAAATGAGGCGCAGGCAGATATGCCAGCTAACTCTACAGCTATAAAAAACGCGATCGGAACTGCTCCTGGAATGTGGTTTGAAAGGAACAGAAAAGTCATGGTATCTATGCCGGGCGTCCCCTATGAAATGCGCAGAATGATGACGGTGACCATCCTCCCAAAACTCAAGGAGCTTTTCGTGGATGTAGGAGTACATCACAGGATCATTCGCACAATTGGCATCCCGGAATCAAAGCTTGCCGATATGATCAAAGACTGGGAAAATCAACTCCCAAAAACTGTCAAACTGGCTTATCTACCAACCATGGGTACGGTGAAGTTGCGATTGACCTCCAAAGGCAATGATGAAAAGCGCCTCCAGCAAATTATGCAAGAGGAGATTGATAAAGTTCTACCTGTGATTGAAAAATACGTTTATGGATTTGACGATGAGGAGATTGAGCAAGCGATAGGTCGTATTCTTGGGAAAGAGAATAAAAAGCTAGCTATCGCCGAAAGCTGCACTGGGGGATTTTTAGCGCACAAGATCACGTCTGTTCCCGGTAGCTCGGGTTGGTTCCAGGGCGGAATGGTCCCTTACAGTAATCAGATCAAAAATGAAGCCTTGCAGGTTCCGACCGAAGTACTGGAAGAACATGGGGCAGTGAGCGAACCAGTTGTTTTAGCATTGGCTGAAAATGTGAGAAAGAATTTTGCTGCGGATGTGGGTATATCAGTGAGTGGCATTGCCGGACCTTCCGGTGGTTCTAAGGAAAAACCAGTAGGAACAGTTTGGATTGGCTATTCTGATCAAAACAAAACAGTGGCCAAGAAATTCGTGTTCACCAAAGACCGAATGCTAAACATTCAATATACGTCAATCGCCGCGCTGAATATGATCAGAATAAACTTAAATAATAATTAATAGAATTAAAGAATAGCAGAATTATTATCTTTGAGAGTGAAATAAACAACCCGAAACAAAATAAAATATGGCAACTGTAGAAATGGTGATGCCCAAAATGGGCGAAAGTGTGATGGAGGGTACTGTGCTGACATGGCTCAAAAATGTGGGAGAAACCATAGAAGAAGATGAATCTATTTTAGAGGTGGCTACCGACAAAGTTGATACAGAAATACCTGCTACTCACGCAGGAGTTCTTAAAGAGGTATTGGCAAACGAAGGAGAGGTGATTGAAGTTGGAAAGCCCATCGCCATCATTGAAACCGAAGGTGAAGTATCAGAAGCAGCCCCAGCAACTGATGATGCACCAAGCCAAGACGATCCTGTAGAAAAAGCAGAAGAATTACTTGAAACCGCCATCTCTACAGCTTCTGCAGCGAGCAACGGCCATCCTGTTCCAAGAACATCAGATAGCGGCAAGTTCTTTTCGCCACTAGTAAGAAGTATTGCAAAAGAAGAAAGTGTTTCAATTGCTGAGCTAGAATCCATTGATGGCTCAGGAAAAGAAGGGAGAGTTACCAAGAATGACATCCTTTCTTACGTTGAAAACAAAAAGCAGGGAAAAGTAAGCGCACCAGTTGCGAAAGCCCAGCCTACCATGGCTTCAGCTTCATATACACCTTCTCCAGTAGCAGTAGATGGTGCTGATGAAATCATTGAGATGGATCGTATGCGAAAAATGATCGCGGAGCGAATGGTTGCTTCAAAGCACATCTCACCGCACGTCACCTCTTTCGTGGAAGCAGACGTATCTAAGGTTGTTGCTTGGAGAAACAAAGTCAAAAATGAGTTCCTGCAAAGAGAGGGTGAGAAACTAACCTTTACCCCTATCCTTATTGAGGCAATTGTGAAGGCAATTAAAGACTTCCCATTGATCAACGTGCAGGTGGACGGAGACAATATCGTCAAGAAACGCGCCATCAATATTGGTATGGCCACTGCCCTTCCATCTGGAAACCTGATAGTTCCGGTCATTCACAATGCTGATCAATTGAGTTTGATAGGAATTACCAAAAAGGTCAATGATCTAGCGATCAGAGCACGAGATAACAAATTGAAGCCAGATGAACTTCAAGGGGGAACCTACACCGTTTCTAATGTAGGGTCTTTTGGTAACGTTATGGGTACTCCAATCATCATGCAACCTCAGGTAGCCATTATGGCTTTGGGAGCAATTCAGAAAAAGCCATCTGTGGTTGAAACTCCAGAAGGTGACATGATCGGAATACGAAGCAAAATGTTCCTATCTCACAGCTACGACCATCGAGTGGTAGACGGAGCTTTGGGAGGAATGTTTGTCAGAAAAGTAGCAGATTATTTGGAGGCTTACGACCTTAACAGAGAAATCTAAGATATGGGTCACACCCACAACCATACACATTCAGCAGAAGGCAACATTAAGGTTGCCTTTTTTTTGAATTTAACTTTTTCAATCGTTGAATTAGTTGGTGGGTTGTTCACAAATAGCGTCGCAATATTATCTGATGCACTGCATGATTTCGGCGATAGTCTGACACTAGGGATTTCTTGGTATTTCGCACGAATTGCAAAGCGGAAAGAGACCAGCGAATACTCCTATGGCTTTAAGCGTTTTTCCGTTATGGGAGCCTTAATTAATGGAATCGTACTGGTCACAGGTTCGGTCTTTATCTTAATGGAGGCAATTCCAAGACTATTTGAGCCAGAGAATCCTAGAACACTGGAAATGATCTACTTCGCTATCGTTGGAGTAATAGTAAATGGGGTAGCTGCGGCTCGTCTTAAGAAGGGAAGTACCATTAACGAAAAATCCGTATACCTCCACCTGCTTGAAGATGTTTTGGGGTGGGTAGCAGTGCTCATTGGAGCGGTCGTTATGCATTTTATTTACTTACCGATCATAGATCCCATCCTCTCCTTGTTCATTGCTTTGTTTATTCTCTCCAACATTTACAAAAACCTCAAAGAAAGTTTTCGAATCATCCTTCAAGGAACACCATCAAACATCGATATTTCTAAAGTGCACCAGACTTTTTCTAGCTATCCTGAAATTGAAAGCTTCCATGATTGCCATACCTGGACGATGGATGGTGAGTATCACATCTTATCCGTGCACTTGGTTTTTAAAGAAAACAAGCCACTAGCTGAGATCGAGCGAATCAAGAATGAAGTGAAAACTGATCTTGCTCGGCTTGGTATAAATCACACGACAATTGAGCTTGAAACCATTGGCGAACAGTTTCCCAAATCGTGATAGAGACTATATTCGTAGCGTGAAGAAAAATAGCCTTTTATTATTTACCACCTGCCTACTCCTACTTCTTTCCTTTTCAGGCTTTAGTCAAAAGAAGAAATTTCTGAACAGAGAGCTGATGGTGGAAAATGATAACGATGCATACACGCTCAATCTTACCAGAGACCAATACTACAGCAATGGAGTTGCCTTGAGGTATCGGTTTGTTAGGGATTCTTCGAAGTTTAAGAAAGCTACTAAAGTGATTCGATCGTATGATCTCAATCACCGAATTTACACCCCAAAAAGGTTGTGGTGGACGGAGCTGGAAGACCTGGATCGACCTTACGCTGGACAGTTCACGGCGGCAGTATCTAATGAATACTACTATAGCACAGGCTCGTATTTGAAGGTAAAAGCCGAACTCGGATGGATGGGCCCAGCGCTGAATACAGC
The DNA here is from genome assembly GCA_964472815.1 of uncultured Roseivirgaceae bacterium. GTDB lineage: Bacteria > Bacteroidota > Bacteroidia > Cytophagales > Cyclobacteriaceae > Ekhidna. The sequence continues at coordinate 5,853 of CAYYNA010000034.1, read as the reverse complement.
AGAACTTCAGGATACCTGGCACAAAACATTCGGGATGCAAAGGCCCCTGGCTTGGCAATATGAAATCAACAATGCCCCGATAATAAATACCTACGGTACTTATGCAAAAACACTGGCTGAAGCTGACGGTGTGGACATAGCGACCGAGTCAAACATCGCACTAGGAACTTCATTCACTCATCTTCGACAAGAGTTCATGATTCGGCTTGGTAAATTCAAACCCATTCATTCCTCTACTCAATTTAATGGCGTCACAGGAATAGAAAACAAGGGCCGTGGAAACCATGAATTCTATTTCTTTATCAGTCCTGGAGTTGAATATGTAGCATACAATGCCACAATCGAGGGAAACCTCATTGGAAAGGAGTCTATCTACACAGAAGAAAGAGTACCTTGGATTTATCAAACGCGTGCAGGAGTTATGGTCAGTTGGACCAAATTTGATTTTGCCCTCCTCTACTATCGACGGACTAAAGAAACGACCGAAGCAACCTTCCATAAGTTCGTAGGCATTCGGATGAATCAAAGGTTTTAATACACTCTCCCTTTTCCAATTAGCATCCGACGATCAGACGCATTATTCAAATCGACGGCTGCCAGCAGTCCAGTTATTTGGAATTTTGACTAAATTCTGGTCCAACCTAATCGATTATGAAAAAATTAACCTTACTACTAGTAGTCCTATCGCTGCTATCCTGTCAGCCGAAAGAGCAAGGCAACCCATACCTCACATCAGGCGAAGGATTTGCCTCTGTTGAAGGAGGCAAAGTCTGGTATGGCATCATGGGAGAAGGAGACAAAGCTCCCTATCTGTACCTGCATGGAGGTCCTGGTGGTACCGGCCGAGGAGGGTTATTGTATACTGCTGTCCTGGAAGACCGGCCCGTAATCACCATGGACCAACTAGGAGGAGGCTTATCCACCAATCATCAGGATACCTCTTTATTGAAGGTTGAAAACTTTGTTGAACAAGTCAAAGCAGTGCGAGATGCCCTTGGTCTAAAAGAGTTCTATTTAACTGGTCACTCATGGGGTACGGCTCTTGCACTAGAATACTACTCTGCTTATCCAGAGGGAGTTAAAGGAATTGCTTTCAATAGCCCGTATTTCTCCACCTCCACCTGGATTGAAGATACGGATGCACTTATTTCCACATTACCTGACAGCACGCAACGGGCGATCAAGATTGCGGAGGAAACCTATGCATTCGAAACAGATTCGTATCTGGCGGCTATGGAGGTTTTCTCTAAGAATTTCTTAAGAAGATCAGACCAGCCTTTTGCAAAACCTTCCTATCAATTAATCAACCCAGCTTATGACACAATGGAGGTCAAGGGAAGCAGCTTCATCTACAACTACATGTGGGGTCCAAGTGAATTTAGTCCCACAGGTACACTGCTGAAATACGAAAATATCGATGCACTAAAAGATGTAAAAGTGCCAGTATTATTCACTACCGGTGAATACGATGAAGCTCGGCCTTCTACCGTTAAGAAATTTCAGCAATTGGTCGCGAATAGCCAGTTTGTTGAAGTACCCAATGCAGGACATGGCACACTGATTGACAACAGAGAAGTGATCATTAGTGCTTTAAGAGATTTTGCTAACCGAGTGGATAGTGCAGACAGGTGATCCAACTCGGATACCGTCCATGATTTTCACTTAGATGAAGCTGGTGATAACATCAATAACTCACAAATTTTAATTTATGAATATCCTTACCACCCCAGAAAGTCATTTTCAAAATCTGAAAGATTACCCATTCGCCCCAAATTATTTGGAAGTCGAAAATGGGTTAAGAATGCACTATGTAGCTGAGGGTAATGCAGAAAACCCCGTCGTTCTCCTACTTCATGGTGAACCTAGCTGGTCTTATCTCTATCGGAAAATGATCCCTATCCTCTCGGAGCATGGATTCCGTGTCATTGCACCAGACCTTATTGGGTTCGGGAAATCAGATAAGCCTGCCGAACGAGAAAGTTACTCCTATCAAAAACATCTCGACTGGCTAACCACACTGATTGAACAACTGGACTTGAACAATATCCTACTTTTCTGTCAGGATTGGGGTGGGCTAACTGGACTGAGACTTGTGACTGAAATGGAAGATCGTTTTTCGATGGTTGTTGCTTCTAATACGATCTTACCTGCTGGTACTATCCCAATGCCAGAAAGCTTTATGCAGTGGCGAGAGTATTCACAGCACTCACCTGGTTTTGACATTGGAAAAGTGATCGATAAAGGGACTGTCCAGCAGTTATCTGATGAGGTCATTGAGGGGTATAATGCCCCTTTCCCATCAGAGGATTATAAAGCAGGTGCCAGAATGCTCCCTCTTTTGGTACCAGTAGACTTTGACGATCCTGAGGCAGCAAAGAACAGGTCAGCATGGGAAAAACTAGGTCAATGGACTAAGCCTTTTCTAACTGTATTCGGCTCGCAAGATATGATCATGAAAGGGGCGGAAAAGGTTTTTCAAAAGCTTGTACCCGGTACTAAGGGTCAAGATCATACCCTGCTTGATGCAGGTCATTTCATCCAGGAAGAGAAGGGAGAAGAGCTCGCCCAATGCATCATCGACTTCTACGAGAAGAATTCGACTGAATGAAATGCAGATAAGAAAAAAGCGGCTCTCGCCGCTTTTTGAATTACTATTCTCCTCCCTCGCAAATTTGCTTTATCGCTTCATCTGTACTCTCCTTCCCCCAGTCCGGAGCAAATGGATTGCCAGTTTTTGCTTCTTTAGCAAACAATGCTTTAGCGTTTGACAGTGTGGCACATGCTTCTGAATTTCCACCTCCCATAAATTGGGCGGTACCGTATTGCATTCTTCCTAAGAGGTACAAAGCACGTGGGTTTTCTGGATTCAGCTGGACTGCCTTATTGAATGACTCAAAGGCCATTCCACTATACGTCATGCCTCGAGCCTGAGGATCAAGTGTGAGCTGGATCATAATTGCATATCCTTTTAGTGATTCCAACTCAGAGTTTGCCTGATCAATTGCTTGACCTTTTTCTACCTCGGCTTTTGCTAAATCTAGATACTTGTCCTTTTCATCCGATTTCTCTACCATCCCGCTCATGCGAATGTATCCGTATGCTGCGTAGTAGTAAGGCTCCCACCGATTTCCTTCTGCTGCTCCAATTCTCGAAAGTTGATTAATCACATTTTGTAATTCCTCCGAGTTACTTGCTGAAAACACAGCGGGTATGCTCTTGCTCATCGCTTTTTCAAAAGGGCCATTTGCAAATGTTAGGATTGCTAATAAGAGTCCGAAGAAGGTTAAAAAATTCCGTTTCATAGTTGTATTGTTTAAGATTTAAGACTGATTTATAAGTTTGGTAATTGATTTATTCCTTTGTTTTTGGAGAGCGTAATGAATACACCCAAGAAGATGAATCGCTTTGCTGGCTGAGTAATCGCCCGACTTGCATAGACTCCATTTTCGCCTGGCTCACTTGCGTACTCATATCCAAAAATGTTATTGATGCCAAGCACATTATTGACCATAGCATGGATGATCACTTGATTGCTATACAAGTAGCTGATATTGAAACTTAGGTCATGATAGGATGGCGTTCGACCAGCCATGAACTGTTCGCTATTCAGGTCATTGTAAGCTCTAGGGCTTGCAAAAGAATACGTCAGCCCCACCTGGCTTTTGATCTGATCGATGAACTTCTTAGTCACTACTGAGAAATTGTGTGCGGATGCAAAAGCTGGAGTGAATGTCCCGGGAAAGTCTCGGTAGTTCCGCTCGGTTTGCAAATAGGAGTAGCTGATCCAATAATCAAGATTTTTGATCGTCTTTGAATCTCTCCAGAAAAGATCTACCCCTCTGGCATGACCTGAGCCATTATAAGCATAAGTCGAAGGATCATAAATGTTTGCAAAACGCGTCAAGTCTTCGTATCGCTTTTCATAACCTTCAATTCTGAAAGTTTGCCCCTCCTTTACCCATTGGTAATTGGCGATGAGATGCACTGCCTTTTCCTGACTCGCTTCTTGATCTGAAAGGAGAATGGGATTGGTTGCCAACTGTCTAAAGCGACCAAACGCTACAGAAACCTGACTGAACTCCCCTGTTTTGTACGCTGCGGATAATCTAGGATCGAGACTAAGTCTATTTGTTAAGTTGGAAAGCTCCAACCTTCCTCCAATGCGAAATGCTAGCGCAGTAGATGCAAATAACTCAGCTTCTGCAAAAGTTCCAGAGATTCTTTCGTTTAGACTTTGCTCCAGAGAATCTCCGTCAATTAACTGCTGATCGAGATTTCTACCAATGACCTCACCTCCGAACTTTATGGCGATTCTATCAGTGTGGAGATAGTCTGCCACCAGCTTCGTATGAAAGCCAAATAGGTCTTCTTCCCTACTCCTTGTTTCTATGGAAGCAAAGTCCTTACTTTTAGTAATCGACAAGCCTGTTCTAATTCCCCACTTTTCCCCTACTAATTCCCTGTAACTTGTGTTAAAGTGTGCATAGTCGTTGGTGACCTTGACTGGAAGGCTGATTTCAGGGTTAGCAATATCAGGCTCATAAAGTTCCAAAATCGCCGAACTGAGATTTGTGTAAAACTTTAGTATTCCCGTCTTGCTGGTTTTGACTCGATAGGCGAAGTTTCCTGTGACATCCTGAGGTGCCTTATCCCAATCAAGCCTTTGGCTGACCAAGGCAAAGTAGGGAACTAGATTAGTATATTGAATTTTTCCTGCCAACGAGCTTTTCTCAAAAGACCTTTGCGTGGCTAACTCTGCACCTACTGTCATCAATGAAATATCTGTTCGATTGCTTCCTGCGACATCCTTTGATTCTAAAATCAATGCTGAAGAAAGTGCTTGGCCGTACTCTGCAGAGTAGCCTCCCGTAGAGAAGCTGGTGCCCTTAAACATAAATGGAGAGAATCTGCTTCTGCCCGGAGTATTGGGTGCAGTCGGACTGTATTCATTATGCACCAGCATACCATCAATAAAGGTTTTCGTCTCACGTCCTTCACCCCCTCGAACAAAGAGTCTGCCAGTCTCACCAACTTGCTGCGTGCCCGGTAGTGTATTTAATGCTCCCGGGATATCGGCAGTAGCTCCAGCAGTGGTGACTACATCCAGAGGTTTCAAAACCTCCTTTTTGCTAGCATCCGAAGTGTTAAATGAGCCGGCAGTAATAACTACTGCATTTAGCTGGTTAATTTCTTCCTTAAGTTCAATTTTGAGTTGTTGACTTTCGGGCTCAAGGAGCAACTCCTGCGTATGAAACCCAACAAACGAAGCAACAAGAATTAAGCTGTCTGACTCATAGGTGGTGAAAGAAAAATCTCCATCTACCCCCGTGGTTGCTCCGTCATAGGTTCCCTTGATGTACACATTGACTCCCAAAAGAGCATCTCCTTTGGTTTCGGTCACTTTGCCGGAAATGATCGTTTGACCAAATGCTGCAACTGCAACGAATAGAAGAATAATAGTAGTAGGTGCTTTCATGACTTTGACCGTTTTGGTGATTCAAAAGTCAGAGTCCAAGCATACACTTAATAAACAATCCTACCGAACTGTAGAATTAGCACGATGAATTGTAAATTGAAGCTTAAAACCTAATAACTATGAAAAAAGCAGTATTAACCTTAGCTATCATTGGCTTCTTGCCTCTCGCTTCATCTGCTCAGAAATACGATAAGCAAATTGAAAAGATGGTAGCCAAGATCGAGAAAGATGTGATCGAATGGCGTCACTGGTTTCATGAAAATGCGGAACTGAGCAATAGAGAGTTTAAGACGGCAGAGCGCATTGCATCTATACTCAAGGATATTGGATATGAACCGCAAACGGGTGTGGCAAAAACAGGCGTAGTGGCAGTTTTG
>CAYYNA010000033.1:19563-22836 GCA_964472815.1 uncultured Roseivirgaceae bacterium | reverse complement strand
CGTATCTTTTCTATTTCGATTATGGAAACTTTAGGATCTTCGGATCTTCACCAGAGGCGCAAATCGTGCTAAAAAATGAAAAAGCAGAAATTCACCCGATAGCGGGCACATTCAAGAGAACGGGAGATGATAAGGCGGATTCTGAGCTGGCCGAAAAGCTCTTGCAGGATCCTAAGGAAGATTCAGAGCATGTAATGCTTGTCGATCTTGCTAGGAACGATTTGAGCAGGAGCTGCACAGATGTGAAAGTGGAAACATACAAAGAGGTTCAATATTACTCTCACGTGATACACCTGGTTTCTAAGGTCACTGGCAAGCTGAAGGAAGGTGCCAGCTTCATAGATTTAGTAGCGGAGACTTTTCCTGCAGGTACTTTATCGGGTGCTCCGAAAATTCGAGCAATGGAGATTATTGAGGAGAATGAAGGAACGCCAAGAGGCTTCTATGGAGGTGCGGTAGGTTTCATGGATTTTGATGGAAATTTCAACCACGCCATTATGATTCGGAGCTTCAAAAGTCAGAATGGTCAATTAAAGTTTCAGGCAGGTGCCGGAGTAGTGGCTCAGTCTGTGCCCGAAAATGAATTGCAAGAAGTTTTTAATAAGACTGGTGCGCTGGAGCTTGCAGTAAAAGAGGCAGAGGAATTATGAGTCAGATACTGGTAATTGATAACTACGATTCATTCACCTACAATTTGGTGCATATCCTCAGGAGCCTAGGTTTTCATTCGCAAATGAAGATCGTTCGGAATGATCAATTTGATTTGACTGATGTGCAGTCTTTCGATCATATTTTGCTCTCGCCAGGACCAGGTGTTCCTAAAGATGCTGGCTTAATGCCTGAGGTAATTAAGAGATACGCTTCAACAAAAAACATTCTAGGTGTATGTTTGGGCCATCAGGCCATTGGGGAAGCCTTTGGATGTCAGCTCTACAATTTACCTCAAGTGTACCACGGCATGGTCACACCTTTGGAGGTTACGCAACCAGATAAGATCTTTCAAGGACTCCCTAAATCATTTGAGGTATGCAGGTACCACTCCTGGGTCATTGACAAAAATGAAGTGGCTTCAGATATTCTTGTTACCAGTGTTGCGGAGAATGGAAACATCATGTCCATCAAACACAAAGAGTATAACGTCAGAGGTGTACAATTTCATCCAGAATCCATCATGACGGAGCATGGTATTCAACTTGTCAAAAATTGGCTAACACTATGAGGGAAATATTAAACAGGCTGATAAATAATCAGAAGCTTTCAAGAGAGGAGGCGAAGAAGGTCTTAACTGGTTTGGCCTCAGGAGAATACAACAACAGTCAAGTCGCTGCATTTCTTACAGTCTATTTGATGAGAGCTATCACTGTGCAGGAGTTGGAAGGCTTCAGAGATGCCATGCTGGAGCTATGCAATCCCGTAGATCTTGAAGGCTATGATGCCATCGACGTTTGCGGCACTGGAGGAGATGGAAAAAACACCTTCAACATCTCCACAATTTCATCTTTTGTCGTAGCTGGAGCTGGAGTTAATGTTGCTAAGCACGGCAACTATGGCGTCTCTTCAGTGAGTGGATCTTCTAATGTTTTAGAGCTTTTAGGTGTCAAGTTCAGTGGAGATGCGGATCAGATGAAACGATCAATGGATGCCTCCGGAATTTGCTTTATGCATGCTCCTCTGTTCCATCCCGCGATGAAAAACGTAGGACCTATCCGAAGAGAGCTGGGCATTAAGACTTTTTTCAATATGCTGGGTCCTATGGTAAATCCAGCTTTTCCACCTAATCAGTTGGTGGGTGTTTTTAGTTTGGAATTAGCAAGACTCTACGGATACCTCTACCAGAACACCACTAAAAATTTCTCGATTGTCCATGCATTGGATGGATATGATGAGATATCGCTTACAAGCGATTTTAAGTTAATTGCAAATGGTACAGAAACATTGGTGTCACCAGACGCTATGGGGCTAAGTCCATTGAAACAGGAAGAACTTCACGGCGGTGAAACTGTAGAGGACGCAGCAGAAATTTTTCAAGCCATATTATCAAACAAAGGGAATCAAGCCCAGAATTCAGTCGTGCTGGCAAATGCTGGCTTAGCTATAGCGACTGTAAGGCAGGTTTCGATTCCTGAAGGAATTGAAGAAGCCAAAGTCTCGCTGGAGAGCGGAAAAGGATTAGAATCATTTAAGAAATTTTTAAGTATCAATAGTTAATGGACATTTTATCGGAAATAGTAGCAAGTAAGAAGGAGGAAGTGGCAAAGCAGAAAGAGCTTTATCCGGTGAAACTACTTGAGACAAGTACCTATTTTGAAGCTAAGCCGGTTTCCCTAAGAAAATATATACAGCGAGCTGACAAATCTGGAGTAATCGCCGAGATCAAAAGAAAATCTCCCTCAAAGGGAGTGATTAATAAACATGTATCTATAGAGCGAACCTCCATCGGCTATATGCAGGCAGGTGCATCTGGATTATCCATTTTGACAGATAAAAACTATTTTGGCGGATCTGCTGAAGACCTAAAGGAGGCCCGGTCCTTCAATTACTGCCCGATACTTAGAAAGGATTTTATGATCGATGAATATCAGGTCATTGAAGCAAAGTCCATTGGTGCGGACGTCATTCTTTTGATTGCGGCAGTTTTGAGTAAACAGGAGATTGAAAATTTGGGATCATTAGCCAAGAGCTTGGGTATGGAAGTCTTGCTAGAGGTTCACGACGAAGCAGAGCTAAACAATTCCATTACACATAAGGTAGACCTGATCGGTGTAAACAATAGGAATCTGAAAACATTTGAGACGGATATAAACACCTCCAAAAATTTAGTAGGAAGTATTCCGAACGATTTTGTAAAAGTGGCTGAGAGCGGACTTCATAGTCCTGAGATTGTCAATGAACTTAAGTCCGTAGGTTTCGAAGGCTTCCTGATCGGAGAGTCTTTCATGAAAAGTGGAAGACCAGAAAGGGCAGCAAAAGAGTTTATTAGTAGAGTAGGTTAGAGATGAAGTTGAAAGTCTGTGGTATGCGTGAAGCGGAGAATATCGAAGGGTTAATTGAGCTCAAGCCAGACTTTATAGGATTTATATTTTACCCTAAGTCCGCTCGATTTGCAGGTGAGCTGGATGATGATCTCATGGCAAGGATTCCGCTCAGCATAAAGAAGGTGGGAGTGTTTGTCAATGAGGACATTGAAAATGTGATCACCTTATGTAAGAAATATGGTCTGACTTATGCGCAGTTACATGGTGATGAGGACTTAGACTATGCCATGGAGCTAAA
>CAYYNA010000033.1:17989-19463 GCA_964472815.1 uncultured Roseivirgaceae bacterium | reverse complement strand
ATTGAATTTACCAGCACTTGCGGGTATTGACGTAAACAGCCGCTTTGAAGTGGAGCCAGGATTAAAGGATTTGGAATTATTAAGAGCATTAAAAGATGAATTATGAGCTATCAGGTAAGTGAGAAAGGATATTATGGGAAATTCGGAGGGGCATATATTCCAGAAATGCTTTTTCCCAACATAGAGGAACTACGCGAAAACTATCTTTCCATCATTGAAACGGAGGAGTTTAAGCATGCTTATGAACACTTACTGAAGACATTTGTGGGAAGGCCTACGCCTTTGTTTTTAGCAGAGCGTCTATCTGAAAAATACAAGACCAAAATTTATCTCAAGAGAGAGGATTTGTGTCATACGGGTGCTCATAAGGTAAATAATACGGTTGGGCAAATTTTGTTGGCGCAGCGCCTTGGAAAGGAGAAGATCATCGCCGAGACCGGGGCAGGACAACACGGGGTAGCCACAGCTACGGTTTGCGCCCTCATGGGAATGGAGTGTACGGTGTACATGGGCGAAATAGACACGAAACGTCAGAGGCCAAATGTGGAGCGAATGAAGATCCTGGGTGCGGAGGTGAAGGCTGCCACTTCCGGAAGTAAGACGTTGAAGGATGCCACCAATGAGGCCATGCGCCATTGGATAAATAATCCAGAAGACACCCATTACATCATTGGTTCGGTAGTCGGTCCTCATCCGTATCCAGATATGGTTGCGCGTTTTCAGTCAGTAATCAGCGAAGAAATTCAAAAGCAGTTGCAAGAGCTGGAAGGGAGGAACAATCCAGACCATGTGATTGCTTGTGTGGGTGGTGGTAGCAATGCGGCTGGAGCATTCTATCATTTCCTCGAAAACAAAGGGGTAAACTTAATTGCTGCTGAAGCAGCTGGTTTAGGAGTTTCAACTGGCCAATCTGCTGCTACCACACAGTTAGGTAAGTCGGGGGTATTGCATGGTAGCAAAACACTCTTGATGCAAACTGATGACGGTCAAGTTGTTGAACCGTACAGTATCTCTGCAGGGTTGGATTATCCTGGCATAGGACCGATGCATGCGCATTTATTTGATGATGGAAGAGCGGAGTTTTTTCCAATCTCTGACGAGGAAGCGATGGTCGCTGGGGTAGAGCTAAGCAAGTTGGAAGGGATAATTCCTGCCATAGAGACGGCACATGCATTTGCAGTTTTCAGGAAGAAGAAGTTTGGGGAGGACGAAGTGGTCGTACTCAATTTGTCCGGTCGAGGAGACAAAGATTTAGAAACATATATCAAGTGGGGTAAATACTAAATGTAATGAGTACTAACCAAAGAGTAATGAATCGGATTGATTATACTCTGTCCGAGAAGCAAAAGATTTTAAATATCTACTTCACTGCTGGTTATCCAAAGATGGAGGATACGATACGTATTGCTAGAAGTCTACAGGAAGGCGGTGCGGATATTTTGGAAATCGGAATTCCGTTTTCTGACCCAATTGC
>CAYYNA010000033.1:10521-17889 GCA_964472815.1 uncultured Roseivirgaceae bacterium | reverse complement strand
GGCCTTCATAATATTTTTCTAATAAGCCCAAATACTAGAGAGGAGCGCATTCAATTGATTGACTCAGAGTCCAGCGGCTTTATTTATATGGTTTCATCATCGAGCATCACGGGTGCTAAGAAAGGAATTGATGATGCTCAGATTTCATACTTTGAAAGAATTCAGAAAATGAACTTAAATAATCCGAGATTGATTGGTTTTGGTATATCGGATCATGATTCTTTCAGGAAGGCGTGCGAATTTTCTGATGGCGCAATCATAGGAAGTGCTTTCATAAACCAACTTAGAAAAGACGCTTCTAGTGAAGCAATTATAGATTTTGTAAAAAGTATTAAGCAGTGATTATACAGTTAGAAAAGCAAGCGAATGGCGAGGTGAGGGAGAAGGTGATCGAGACGTTATCCTCTCTCAAGTATAAGACCACAGAAGTTGACACGCAATTTGGAAGTTACATTGTGGGTACAGGGAAGAAAGCTTTGGATATACGTGAAATCGGGCACCTGGATGGTATCAAAGACATTCATATCGTCTCTGACGACTACAAGCTTGTCTCATCTAAATGGAAGGTAAACAACACGGTAATTGACCTAGGTGATGATGTTAAGATAGGCGGTGGTCATTTTTCTTTGATGGCAGGACCGTGCAGCATTGAGGGAGAGGAAAACATTATGGATACGATTGACTTCCTCAAGGAGAATGATATCAAAATCATGCGAGGAGGGGTTTATAAACCAAGGAGTTCCCCATATTCCTTTCGAGGACTAGGTATTGATGGGTTGAAGCTTTGGTATAAGCTTGCAAAGGAAAATGGAATCAAAATCATCACAGAGGTCATGCAGGTTTCCCAGATCGAGGAGATGCATGATTACGTGGATATTTTTCAGGTTGGAGCAAGAAATACACAGAATTTCAATCTGCTGGACGAGCTCGGAAAAGTGGACAAACCTGTGATGATTAAACGTGGGATTTCTGGAACGATAGATGAGTTGCTACAAAGCGCTGAGTATGTTTTTTCTGGGGGAAATGAAAGACTTCTGCTTTGTGAGCGAGGTATTCGTACCTACGAAAAGGCCTCTAGGAATACCTTCGATATTAATGCCATACCGATTCTTAAGGAAAAAACACACCTGCCCGTAATAGCTGATCCTTCGCATGGCATAGGAATTAGGGATCATGTAGCTCCGGTTGCACTGGCTTCTACGGTTGCGGGTGCTGATGGGGTGATTTTTGAAACACACTGTCGACCAGAAGAGGCTTTCTCAGATGGCCAGCAGACTTTGGATTACAATGAAAGCAAGCGATTAATCGATCGAATAAATAAGTTGCAAGAGGTGATATAGATGAGGCAGATTTACGAAAACTACAATGAAGAGGATTTTGAGGTCTGGAAAATTTTGTTTGATAGACAGATTGCGCAGTTTCCTACCAGTGCCTCTCAGGCGTATCTTGATGGTTTAAAGATCGCAAACTTCGAAACAGGGATTATTCCTGATTTCAAAGAAACCAACAAGATTCTTCAGGACACAACAGGATGGCAATTGGCCGTAGTGCCAGGAATTGTTCCAGACTATACCTTTTTTGAGTTAATGGCAAACCGTAGGTTTCCAGCAACTACCTGGCTGAGGAAAAAGAAAGAGCTGGATTACTTAGAAGAGCCGGATATGTTCCATGATGTATTTGCACACGTTCCACTTTTGACCAATCAGTACTTTGTGAATTTTCTAGAAGAGTTGAGCAAGATTGGACTAGGGTATGTGGGTAACGCACAAGCGATTGATTTGCTTTCCAGAGTTTATTGGTTTACGGTTGAGTTTGGCCTCATCCAAGAGAGTAAAGGTTTGAGAATTTATGGTGCAGGGATTCTGTCCAGCGCTGGAGAGACCAAGTTTTCGCTAAGTGACGAAGCTCCCAAGCATGTATTTAGTGTAGGTCATGCGCTGGATACACCTTACAGAAAGGATAAATTTCAGGAGGAGTATTTTGTCATCAAATCCTATGAAGAATTATATGAAAGCATCCCTGAAATAAAAGAACTGCTATCCGAAAGACTGAAGTCAGTCCATGCTTAGATCGAAATTAGGTGCTTAGATCTCATTGATGTAGTAAAGTCAAAAAATGGCGCTTTGAATTTAGTCCTCTCTGTGATGGTGCTGTTTTCCTCAAGAACTTTCTTGAAATCTTAATTGGTAATCTTTTCAGTACTTAAAGGATTCTACTTTAATTAATGTGGAAAACATGTGTAAAATTTGTTCAAAACTCTCTCACTACAAATTTTATTCTTACGAAATTAATATTCACCTTAGTAAAACCAAACGAGAGATAGGAAGCCGGAAGTTAAATTCCGCAGCAGAGGAAGGGAAGGCGATCTAGGCACGCTTAGGTTGGCGAAGTTCCAAAGCTGAAGGGCAACCTTGGCAACCGAACAGTAATTTGGAGCTTGCTCAATGCTACGGCTGAAACAAGTTAAGAAGGGCAGAATTCATCTGAATTCAGCCCTTTTTTGTTTTCAAGCCTCTACACCTGACAAAAAGTTTCAATTTTCTATCTTTATAGAGATCAATCGCCTAATCACATATGGAAAAATTTGACGTTTGCGTCATTGGAGCCGGTCCTGCTGGTTACGCAGCTGCAATGCGTGCTCTGGATTTCGGAAAGCGAGTAGCACTAATCGAGAAAGACAAACTTGGAGGTGCGGGAATACACCAAGGGGCATTATGGAGTAAGACCTGGTGGGAAATATCTCGTGAAGCCAGAATGGTTAACCTTCATAAGAAGGCATTGAGTCTGAAGGAGCCTTACTTCAAGTACAATAAGCTAAATGAGGAGGTGATTGGTGCTGTCAATCACAGAGTCGGACTTTTACTTCAACATCTCGATGACATCAACCATAGCCTAAACAAGGATATTTTTAAGTACATCCATGGTACTGCCAAGGTGATGGATAAGCATCACATAAAAATCTTAAAAAATGGAAATGTAACCACCATACAAACGGATTACATCATCCTTGCCACTGGGAGTAAACCTAGAAAGCTTCCTCATTGGCCAATTGATGAAAAAACCGTTTTTACTAGCGATGGCCTTGGAAACCTGAAGGATTTTCCTGAGTCGATTGTGATTGTGGGAGCTGGAGTGATCGGTTGTGAATTTGCCACCATCTTCTCAAACTTCGGTCAGACAAAAGTCCATCTGATAGATAAAGGTGATAGAATACTGCCCTTCGAAGATGAAGATATTGTCAGAATCATTGAAAAGAACCTTGAGTCAAAAGATGTTTTGATTCATCGTAACTCTAAGCTGATCAACTTAGAAAATGAAAAGGGGCGGGTCCAATATGAACTAGAATACACGAATGGTGAAAAGGAAACTTTTGAAGTGGAGAAAGCGCTCGTGTCAATCGGGAGAGTACCAGAATATGAAAATCTGATTGATGAAAGCTTACAACTTGAAATGGATGATCGCGGGATTAAGGACAATTTGACTCAAACGAGTATTTCCAATATTTATGCAGTGGGTGACATAACTGCAGATATTTCCTTGGTAAACGTTGGTGAGTTGGAGGGAAGATACGCTGTGGAAAGGATTTTTGGAAAACCCGAGCAAGAGCTGATCTATAGTAATATCTCAACTATCATGTTCCTTGATCCTGAGATAGCAGGAGTAGGAATGAACGAAATCCAAGCTAAAAAAGCAGGCCTTGATTATCGCATAGTCAGTCTGAACTATGAAACTATTCCGCGTGCCACTGCGATGCGAAACACAGAAGGGTTTATCAAAGTCTTGGTCACTGATGATGAAGACATGCATATTCTCGGAATGAGAGTGGTAGGAGAGCATGCATCGAGCGCAATTCAGGCGGTCGCTCTGCTTATATCTCAAGGGAAAAGCATTAAGGAGTTAGCAGAACTGATTCATCCGCACCCATCCATTATCGAAGGGATTCAAGAGTGCGGTCGAGTTTTGATGGGCAAGCCTTTGTTGAAGCCGAGAGTACTAAGCGAATCAATCACTTGTCAAATATGGAAAAATGGAGCTTATGTAGAACTAGTGCATAACTAGATAGTTCCCAATCCCTTATTGAACTACCTCCTTTACTCTTCCCACAATTCCATCTTCCAACATCACTTTGATTCCATGAGGGTGTGAAGGTGATTTTGTAAGAATTCTCTTTACTATTCCTTCGGTCAATTCACCACTTCTTTGATGGTGCTTTTGCACTACTAGCACGCTACTACCTATTTGGATGTTTGCTCTTGAGGTACCTTCCATTCGATTATTTATTTGGCAACAATTTGTAACCAGAAAATACAACCCAAACAAAATTCACCGCTACGAAGGGAAATGCCCCATTCATATATGCATTGTATAGCAAGAGTAATGAGCCCAGTAGATTTAGCAGCAAGTACGTCTTGGAATCGGCTGTTATTTTGTGAAACAAGTTCAGGGCAAAACCTAGCAATAGCAGTCCTGCACCAAGCCAGCCAATGAGTTCAAGAAATTGCATTTCTACTATCCTTTCTTAACTGTGAAATAGAAAGTAGCGCCTTTACCCAGCTCACTTTCGCAGGCTATATCGCCCCCCATGGCTTCCATATACTTCTTAGAAATAGACAAGCCCAGACCCGTAGATTCCTTGTCTCCGTTTTTCAGCACCCTGAATGTCTCGAATAGGTACTTTTGATCTTCAGGACTTATTCCTGGGCCTTCATCTCGGACATATAGCTTGTAGTGGTCATTTTCCTCCTTAGCGCCTAAGAAGACCGTTGAGTTTTCAGGCGAGTACTTCATGGAGTTGTAAAGGACATTCTCGATTGCCTGTGCCAAATAAATTCTGTCGGCCTTTATAAAGGCCTCATTTGGCACATCCGACCTATCGATTTTGATATTTTTCTCATCAGCTATTAGTTTCTGACTATCGGCATTCTTTTGTAGCAGTTCAGTAACTGCAAGCTTCTCTTCTGCGATGTTCAATTTCCTATTTTCGATAGCACCTGCATCTAGAATTTTATGAACCATTTCGCGGTAACCCTGAGAAGACTGCTGAAGTACGGAAACCAGGTTGTTGAAATCTTCAGGGAGGTTATCTCTGTAGTCATTCAAAATCAAAGCAAGAGATGTGAGATCATTTATAGGCTTTTTGAGGTCATGAGCAACCATACTCATCATAAGGTTCTTTTCCTTATTGACTGCCATTAGTTCTTCATTCTTGATGGCTAGGTTTTCTCCCTGTTTTTCAATTTCCTTCTTTTGCTCTTCTAGGAGTATATTTTTTTGTTTCTTCTGTCGGTACTGGACATACAGAATAATTAAGAAGACCAACGTCAAAGAAATGACCGTTGTAAGGCCATATCGGATAATTCTTTCATTCTCAAGCTGTGCCTCCTTTTCGCTTATTGTCACTTGATTTAGCTTAAGTTGTAAGCTTTGTCTTTCGCTGATTTCTTGCGCTAGACGCAACGAGTCTTGCACTCTATTGAGCTCCAACTGACTGATTGCAAGCATCGCATCACTTTGTTCTTTCGCTGAAGCTATTTGTGCGACTTTCTGATTTGACTCAGTGGTGATCTGTTTTACCTGCTCATTTTTGAGAAACTTATCAACGGTGGAGTATAAGTCGAAGTATTCAATAGACTTTTCAGAATCACCAAGCGATTGATAGCTTTCATAAAGTATCCCATAGGACCGCTTAGTCAAATTGATATTGTCAAGTTCCTTAGCTAAATCCAATGCCTCTAATCCAGCATCGATTGCTGCTTGATGATTTGATAGACTTTGATTGATGGCAGCCATGTTAATTAAACCGGAGAGTATATCCTCTTTACTTTTCAGCTCTTTTGCAACTGCAACTCCTTTGGTGAACTCTTGCAAGGCCCCTGTATAATCTTGTTTATCAATCTTCACTAATCCGAGTTGGAGACGTACAGATTTAATGCCGTTTTTGTTATTAACTCTTTCGTTGTAGGAGATGGATTTTTCCAGATAAGTTACCGCCTCATCAAGAAGTTGATTGTTCCAGTAGATGTAGCCTATTTTACCGCTTGCACCTGCGGCTTTTGCATATTCTTGTGCATTTTCGGCTGCCTCCAGTGCACTTAAGTAATTGCTAACCTGCTTTTTTTGCGCTTCTGGTAGCTCCTGAGCTAGGACTGTGGTTTGGAAAAGAAAAACGAGGCTTAAGAAAAGGAATCTTAAGCCGTTGATGGGATGGTAGTCTTTATTATTCAATGTAGAATTTGATTTCTTCACTATTCTTGTTACCAAGTTTGTCGGTTACGTTTACAATTATCGTATAAACAGTCTCCCTTTTAAAATTTTCTATCAAACTCCTGTAAGCCAGCTCACCGCTTCCATTGATCTGATAGGTTATCTTATCTAATCCGGAGTACTTGTCTGTTGCTGAAAGGAAAAGCACAACATGAGGTGGATAAACGGTCAGTCTTTCGCCCGCTACACTTTTGAATTTATTAGATGAGATACTAAATCGGTTGAATACCTCTGGGCCTGTATTGTCGATTTGAACCAAAACACTGCTTGTATTGCTATTCTGTAGATTATCATAGCCATTGTAAGTGATATTATAGAAGCCTTCGCTTTCTATTGAAAATGGCTCGGCGTAATCTTCGAGTGTATTTCCATTTAGTTGATAGTCAATTTCTTTAAAGCCTGATTCTGAATCCTTACCTGTCAATATTATTTTGCTATCCTTGGTCAAGTAAGTCGTATCACGAATCACAAATGAAGGGCCGGAAAAACTGTAGTTCAGGTCTGGTCCAGATAGATCCACATAAGACCTTGTTTTCTCCGAATCTGAGATTTCACCTATTCGCTGACGGTTGTTGACTTTGTCAATAGCCATCACGTCTACATTCAAGTCACCTGGTTCGGTTAGATAAAATGGGTTCTCATAGAGGGTGAACTCTCCACCATTTATTGAATAGAGCACCTCTTTTACACCAGACTTATTATCTAGTGCTACCAGTTTAAGTTTCGTTTTCCCAGAATAGTACTCCTTCCCATTAGCAATGAATGTATTTCCAATCACTTCACTGATAACTCTTGGAGCGGATTTGTCTAGAAAGAAGGTCTTTGACTTCTTTTCCTCAACGTTTTCAACATTGTCTACTGAGAAGTAAGTTATGGTATGTTCACCCTCTGAAAGTCCTGTAAGTTTGACAGGGGCAGAGTAGGTATAGGTTCTGCCATCATCGATACTGTAGAAGGTCTTTGATACTCCAGAGATGTCATCTTTTGCCGAAAGTACGATGGTGGTTCGTTCTGAGACGCTTTCCTCAGACTGATCACCTTCTATGGCAATATCAGATGTAGGAGATACAAGATCAGGCCTTACTTTCATTGATTTTGGCTCAC
>CAYYNA010000033.1:6559-10421 GCA_964472815.1 uncultured Roseivirgaceae bacterium | reverse complement strand
CGGATCCACAGCCCAAGGTGATTTGATACTGTTATATCCTTCAGAATCAAAATACATAGGATAACTGTAGGTAGGATTTTTACCTTTCAGAATCGTTCGGTCGCTCCCATCAGCCTTCGTGGAAATGCTGAGATAAACAGGTACTTCCATGTTGACGAATACCTTATCAGCTGTGTCTTTATATATTTTCTTTTCGTGAGTCTTGGGGTTTTGAGCACAAATACTCAAGAAGAAAAGTGTGAATAACACAGATAGAAAGGTGGTTTTCTTGGCTTCCATATTTAGTTTGTTAAGCTGGCAATACCTCGAAATAAGGCTTTGAAATGCAGACTGACTTAAGTTTAAGATCTAGGAATCTAATTTATCGATTAACTATGAAATATATCAAATAAGGCTTTTTATTTTATTGATCGTGAATCGGCTCAATCATGACTACATCCTCTTTCTCGACAATTACTTGGCCTGCTGGCGTGCCTTTGACTTTTCTGACAAATTTTTTAAGTGTATAGATCACTGGACAAATTGAATCAGTTTTGCGTTTTGAATTTCCAGCTGCAAGTCCTGCAGCATATTCAATGACATGCTTGGGAAAATTTTGACCAGGAATCTGCCTTACTACCACGTGGGAACCGGCTACATCCTTAGCGTGTAACCAAAGATCATTTTTGCTGGCAATCTTAAGTGTCAGCTCGTCATTGGCTCTGCTGTTCTTCCCAATCAGAACTTTCCAGCCGTCTATTTCATATTCATGGTATGGCAAGTTCGTTTCTTTCGATTCTGCTTTCGATTCGATCTTATGTGACTTTTTGAATTTCCTTAGCTCCTTGCTGGAATGTATCTCTTGAACAGCCAAAATCTCTTTGCTCAGCTGGTCGATCAGGTTCATCTTGGTTTGAATATTTAATTTCTGTATTTCAATTTCCTTATGTCTGTTTTTGGCTTTTCGATAGTAATTCTCCGCATTCTTTTGAGGGCTTAAGGATGTATTGAGTTTGATAGTTATGGGGCTATCTGAATAAATATCAGTCAGCACAACTTTGCTTAACCCTGTTTGTACCTGGTGGAGGTTCGCCATGAGTACATTAGCGATTTCCTCTGGATTTCGGGCTCCTTCGATTTCCTGGAGCTTTTGTTTTGTCTTGAAAATATAGTTCTCAGATTTTTTGATTCGTTGTTTGAGCTGGTTGATCACCTGATTTTTCTCTTTTTCAAAAAAAAGCTTTCGGACCGAAGTTTCGTATAGCCAGTTGCTTGCCAGAATCGGATCTTCGGTAGTCGAGTCACTTAACTCCAAAAGACTTATTCTCGGGATGTCAGCGTCAATCAAAGCAATGGGGTTCGACTCAAGATCCGACAAAAGACCATTTAATGCTGTCCACTTTTGTTCATCGGGAAGCTTAGTAAAATTGAGCTTTTCTAGGAAAACTTTAGACTCGCGACCCAATGCTGGGATCATTTGCAGCGGATCAAAAGCACTTGCTGCAAAGGCCTCTTTTGTAAATTCAATTTGTTGGTTTAGTTCAGAAGGCCTTACCTCCAAATCTTGCTTTAGACTCTTTCTGAAAATTGCCTTAGTTTCTGTTTCATCACTATGCAAAATATTAGCTCGCCTGGCATGCATCTTAAATATGAGCGATTCACCAGATTCAAATACAATTGCAAAGGATCTCTCGAACTGAAATTCATGTACTTCAAATACTATTTCACCAATTAACCCAGAAAATAGATCAACGCTATTTCTTCCTGCTCTAGCAAAGGAATTTGGAAACTCGAGAAGGGAAACAACTGGGTCCAAGTTTGCTCTGATACAGAACTCTTTGCCACTTCCGGAAAAAAGTAGGATTAACTCATCTTTGTTTTGTGAAAAGCACTCTGCAAGCCCAAGACCTTTTAGCTCTTGATGAAGCGACTTTGCAAGCCTTTTGATAAAAAAATGGTTGTGGAACATAGAGGCTAATCATCTAAATTGATTTTCAGACCATCCCATGCTAGTTCCACATTACTTGGTAATTCCTTAGATACTTCAGCGTGCAGACCCAGCTTGTGGCTGATATGAGTTAGATACCCCTTTTCAGGTTGAAGTTCACTCATGATTTCCAATGCTTCATCCAAGGTAAAATGGCTTATGTGTTCGGTTTTTTGAAGCGCATTTAAAACAACCACTTTTGATCCCTTGATTTTTTCTTTCTCCTCATCACTGATATGGTTTGCATCTGTGATGTAAGTGAAGTCACCCAATCTAAACCCTAAAACGGGTAGCTTATAATGCATCACTCTAATAGGAAGTACTTTTTTGCCGTTAACCTCAAAAGGGCTGTTGGTGATCTCATTGAGCTCCACTCGGGGCACTCCAGGATATTTGTTTGCTGCGAAGATGTATGAGAATTCTTTTTGAAGCTGATCGAGCACCATCTCTTCGCCAAAAATTGGCATGTCCTTTCTTTGGAGAAAGTTAAAGCTACGAATGTCGTCAAGCCCTGCTGTATGATCTTTGTGAGCGTGGGTAAATAGTACTGCATCTAACTTCCTAATGCGCTCTCTAAGCATCTGCTGCCTAAAATCAGGACCTGTATCAATCACTAAATGAAGACCCTGATATTCAATGAAAATAGAGGCTCTAAGGCGTTTATCATGGTAGTCTACAGATGAGCAAACTTCACAAGTACAACCTATAACAGGAACACCTTGTGATGTGCCTGATCCAAGAAAAATAACTTTCAAAATTGGAGTTGATTATTAGTGATCTCAGCATAAAGCTTTTTATTCGAGTCACTTAGCTTGCTGTTGTCTACATTGATTGATCGCAGGATCTCGATAAGGCTGTTGATCTTCCCCTCGAGTGCAAAAAATTTATTTATTACAGCAACCTTGCTTTCATTTAGTATGCAGTATCCAGACTGGAAATTACCCTTTTCGTACCTAAGAATGTAATCAGTCTCGGACATGATATCCTCTAGCTTATTTAAGAAATGGTTGGTGTACTTAATGGTCATTCGTGAACTCTTTTACCTTTTCCACAAGTGAGTCATAGTTGAGTGGTTTAGGGATAAAGGCATTTATTCCAACAGCTTCAAACTCTTCAATTGTATAATTATTTGCATTACCCGTGATGGCAATGATTGGTATATTCTGGTTGTCTCCTCTAGTAGCTCTTATCGTTTTTGCGCACTCCATCCCATCCATCACTGGCATATGGATATCCAATAAAATCAGATGGTAGGTGTCTTTTTCAAGGAGATCCAGGACTTGCTTACCATTTTTCACGGAGGCTATATCAAAGTTTAGCTGCGATAAGATCTTTTTGGTGAGATTTTGTATGACGCTACTGTCCTCAGCTACTATGATTTTTTTACTCATTGGTTACAAGGATGTTTCTAAAACTTTCTTTGAATTCTTTAAATAGGATATTAAGCTTGATCAGTTCATCTTTCAACCCATCAAAATTATTTTCTTTTAATCTTTTTTCAACAAAGGCTGCTTGCTGCGATAGTTTTTCAACCCCTAGCGTTCCCGAATTTCCTTTTAGGGTATGTAGCTCGCCTTTCATCTTATCATAATCCTTTGATTTGAAGTGAATAATTGTATTTCTTACCAATGTGGTAGCCTCCTCTTCGAAATCGATAAGTGTAGATTCGATGAGTTCTTGACCTCCATATTTAGCTAGTTGATCTAAGGTCTCATGATTAATCGTTTGAGCTTCAGTCTGAACTATAGAAGCAGGTGCTGAGCTCTCGATGGCCGATTCAAATCGAATCCAATCCTTCACTTTTTGAATTAGTCCGTCAGCTTTGATTGGCTTAGCGAGGTAATCATCCAAACCTGCTTCTAAAAATCGCTCTCGATCTTCTTCCATCGAATAGGC
>CAYYNA010000033.1:5023-6459 GCA_964472815.1 uncultured Roseivirgaceae bacterium | reverse complement strand
GTAGAAACTACTCCAATATCACCACCCATAGACTTGACCAGCTCTTTTGAAATAGCCAAACCAAGTCCTGTCCCACCAAAATTCTTCGAGCTGCTGTTATCCAGTTGGTGAAAGCTCTGGAAGAGACTATCCTGATCTTTGTCGGATATTCCTATTCCAGAATCCTTTATCGAGACTTTGAGCGTATAGTTCTTTCCAATCTTTGAATGGACCCTTAAGCTCATATTTATGTCACCTTGTCTTTGATTGAACTTTATGGCGTTAGAGGTAAGGTTAGAAATAATTTGGATCAGTCGAGTTTCATCACCTAGGATAAACCGAGGAATTTTTGGATCTACATGGTAGAATAATGTGTGACCCTTGGAGGTAGCCTGCTGTGAGTAAAGACTAAAGACTTTCTCCATGGTCTTTGTCAGCTCAACAGGAGCAGGTTTCAATTCCATCTTTCCTGCTTCTATTTTTGAAAGGTCTAGAATGTCATTGAGGATATTCATTAGCGTTTGCGATGACCTGTTGATAGTCTGCACAAACTCGGTTTGTTCGCTATCAAGATCAGTACTGGCCAACACGTCAATCATCCCAATAATACCATTCATAGGTGTTCGGATCTCATGACTCATATTAGCTAAAAAGCGATCTTTTACCTTGAGCGAATGCTCAGCCATTTCTTTCGCTTTCTTCAGCTGCTGGTTTGTTTTTCTGAGCTGCGAGATATCTCTTGCAACTCCCTCAACCTCTGTGCTTTCGTCTTTGTGGATCAATCGAATATTGAAAAGGAAAGAAAGTTTGTGACCTTTTGAGTCAATAACAGTCCCTTCAATGTTTCGTATCCGTTCTTCCTCCATGATTCTGGAGAACATATGCACAATCTGACGTTTATTGTCAGCATACTGCATGATATTCGTTCCTACTACCTCATTGGATGAAAAGCCAAGTACTTCCTGAATGGACGGACTTATCATAGTGATAATTCCATTCATGTCACATCTGAAGTATATGTCCTGAAAAGATTCGAAAATATTTCTAAACTTCTCCTCGCTGGCTATAAGCGCACTTTCAGATTCTTTTTTGTCAGTAATATCATTTGCGATTACCGACAGCTCTTCAATACGTCCGTCCGGCAAAAAGATCGGATTAATGAAGACTTCTCTCCATATCAATTTGTCGTTTCTGTCTTTAGTCTTGATCTGGAAGTTGACGAATTTTCCGTCAAATGCCTCGTTATATTTTTCAATCCAAAACTTGACACGCTTCATGGACAGCTTATCTAGCGAAACTTCCTGGAGACTCTCGCCGATCTTAGGTTTGATGTCGTAGTACCGTTCGAAAGCCGAAGCATAATTATCATTAAAGGATGTGAATCTAAGTTTCTTGTCTACTGACCAGATTTCATGCGTACTACTGTCGAATATCGCTCCAAGTGCGGCCTCCTGATT
>CAYYNA010000033.1:0-4923 GCA_964472815.1 uncultured Roseivirgaceae bacterium | reverse complement strand
TAGTTTCTTCTTTCCTTTATGTTGATCTGAAAATTCTTAACCCTGAGCATCTGGTTAAGTTGAAAGTAGATGTTTTGATAAAGCTGCTCAAGGTCATTTTCTGTGATGGTAATATTACCTATTTGGTAATACAAGCTTTGGGCACTTTCAGCTCGGATTCTTTCCGTGATATCATAAAAAACACATCGGTATTCAACTGGCTCTCCATTTTCAAATACGGAGGTCATTTTACCAGTGACGTAAATGTTCTTCTCAGTTTTTGATATGAGAACTGTTTCAAATTTCTCAAACCGACTACCAGCAGTGATCTTTAGAATATTCTGCAAAGAGCCTCGACGATAGTCCTGGTGAACCACATCCAAAAATTTGAGATCTGTGATTTCTTCGTCAGTGAATCCCAGCTTCTTTTTGACCGCATCATTGGCAAAACGGATCTCACCAGTAACCTTAAAAATGATGATTAGATCATTAGAATTATCAAATAAATCCTTTAAGTTCTGGTTGGTCTTTTCAATGAGGGAGTAGTATTCACGCTGTGCACTTTCTAGATCATTTTCAAGACCTATGATCTTCTCCTTAAGTGAGGAGATTGTTTGGTTGACTTCAGCTACAGCCATTGCGAATAAAATTAGGCATTTAATTAAAGTAAGGCATTACATTCTTGTAATATTAGTAATATAAATTATTAGAAAAAGTCAATTTCTGATAATGTGTGTTTGGTATGCATTGGTAATAGTTGTAATTGATTTTTTTTGTTGATCCAATGGAATCTACGTGATTCTATAAATTGAAAACGCAGAAACAATAAGTAAAGAATCAACCATTAAACCGCTATTAGTCTCCATTGTTGGCCCTACTGCTATCGGTAAAACCGATCTAGGAATCCAGATTGCCAAGCACTTCCAAACAGAAGTGATATCCGCAGATTCTCGTCAGCTGTATCGAGAAATGAAGATCGGTACGGCCAAACCTGATGCTGAGGAACTTGCAGAGGTGACTCATCACTTTATTGATTCCCATTCCATTGAAGCCTCTTTCAGCGCTGGCGAGTATGGGAGGCAAGCGCTGAGTTTACTTTCTCAACGATTCGAGGAAAAAAAGATCATCCTTGCCGTAGGAGGTTCCACTCTCTACTTAAAAGCGCTATGGGATGGCTTTGATGATGTTCCGCGGGTAGATGAAAGTATTAGAAAGTCTTTGAACCAAGAGTTAAAAGAATATGGTCTTAGTCCGTTGTTGAACGAACTGGCAAAGGGGGATCCGACCTATTTCGATCAGGTCGATAAGAGCAACGGTCAACGGATCGTTCGAGCGCTGGAGGTTTTGCGTGGCACTGGAAAACCATTTTCATCTTATCGAAAGAATTCAGCGCGAGAGTTCCCTTACCGAAATCTGAAAATTGGTTTGGAGGTTAATCGCGAGGTACTATTCGAAAGGATCAATAAGAGAATGGATCATATGATCGATGCTGGACTGTTTGAAGAAGCTGAAAGTTTATTAGAATATAGAAATCATAATGCACTCCAAACTGTCGGATATTCAGAAATCTTTGGATTCTTAGATGGTGATTACGATCGAGAAGAAGCAATTCGCTTGCTGAAGAGAAACAGCAGAAGATATGCTAAGCGACAAATGACCTGGTTTAGAAAGTATGAAGACATTCATTGGTTTGACCCAAATCAAAAAACCGAAATAATCAAACTCATAGATTCATCTCTTTCCGGAGAATAAGAATTGTGTTTGATTTGCCCTTCGATCAACAATGGCTTCCAAAAAGATTCTTATAGTAACTTATTATTGGCCACCTAGTGGAGGCGTTGGAGTACAAAGGTGGATGAATTTTGCGTTGCAATTAAAGAAGCGAGGATGGCATCCGATTATTCTAACTCCAGAGAATCCTCAGTTCGAAATTAAAGACCAAAGCTTGCTTAAGGCAGTGGAAAGCATTGAAACGCACAAGGTCCCTATTTGGGAGCCGTTCACCTTATTCCATAGCCTTACTGGAAATAGGGAGCGAAAAAATGTTCAGCAAGGTTTGGTGATGGAAAAAAGCAACAAAACCTTTAAAGATCAAATTGCAGTTTGGGTAAGGGGTAACATTTTGCTCCCAGATCCTAGAGTTTTTTGGGTCAGGAAGGCATCAGAATATGCAATTGAGTTGATCAAAAAGGAAAAGATAGAATCAATCATAACCACTGGCCCTCCTCATAGCATTCACTTAATTGGAAGAAGGGTGAAAAAGAACCTTAGCATAAAGTGGGTTGCTGATTTCAGGGACCCATGGAGTAAGTGGGATGTACTTCAGAAACTGAAAACTTCTCAATTGGCGATGAGCGTACATGAATCGTTGGAGCGTTCGGTATTGAGAAAAGCGGACAAAGCAATTACCGTGAGTTCAAGCTTAGCAAATTCATTAGGTGACGTTGAGGTATTAAATAATGGAGTATCTACTAAAGCTTCTCCAGAAACTTCGACTAGCCATCATAGCTTCACCATTGGCTACTTCGGAATGCTAAATGAGTTGCGTAATCCGTCAACCCTGTGGATGCTACTGGATCAAATGTGCAGAGAGTCAGAGCTTTTTGCTTCTAAGTTGCAAATAAGGATTGGTGGGATTGTTTCTTCATCTATTAAGGAGGAGTTACTGAGGTTTCAGCATTTGAAAAACAAAGTCCATTTCTTGGGCTATTTGTCTCATGAAGATGTTCAACTGGAGTATCAAAAATGCAACCTTCTTTTGTTGCTTTTGAACAAATCGAATAATTCAAAGTGGATATTGCCGGTTAAGTTTTTTGAATATCTGGCCGCAAGAAGGATGATCCTATGTCTGGGACATCCAGATAGTGATCTTGGAGGTATTATTAAAGGAAAGGAAGTAGGTGAGCTATTCTCCTTTAAAGCTGCAAGCTCTGTAAGAGCTTTTATAGAAGATGTTTTTGAAAATGACAAAGTACCGGATTTAGAAGAATCTGACGCTTTACTTGAACAGTTCTCGCATTCAAAGCTGGTAGAGAAATTAGAAGATATATTAGTGAAACTACATGGGCATTAGGATAGGTATACTTGGTTGCGGCAGAATCGCAGGGCGGCATGCGAAACATATTAATCAACAGGCATCACTCGCTGGTGTCTGCGACATTGTAGGGGAGAAAGCTAGGGCATTAGGACAGGAATTTGATGTCCCTTACTTCGAAGATCTGAATGCTTTTTTGGAACAAAAAGAGATGGATGTAGTAGCTATTTGCACGCCAAATGGACTGCATGCCGAACATACTATTCAAGCGCTGAAGGCGGGATTTCATGTCTTATGTGAGAAGCCGATGGCAATAAGTTCATCTGATTGCGGGGAGATGATCAATACAGCGGAGAGGAGTAATAAACGTCTTTTTATCGTTAAGCAGAATCGTTTTAATCCAGCAATAGAAGAAGTAAAGAGAAAAATTGATGAAGGAGGGTTTGGAAGAATTTATTCGATTCAATTGAACTGCTTTTGGAACAGGAATTTTGCATACTACAACCAATCGGACTGGAAGGGGACAAAGAAGCTTGATGGAGGAACGCTGTTTACTCAATTCAGTCACTTTGTAGATCTACTTTATTGGATGATTGGTGATGTGGAAGAGTCTACCGCAATGCTCAAAAATTATGCGCATCAAGAGGTAATTGAGTTCGAGGATACAGGTGTTGTTTCATTGAAATTCAAGAATGGTGTTTTGGGAACGATCAATTATACGGTCAATTCCTATGCAAAAAACATGGAAGGATCCATTACAATTTTTGGTGAGAAAGGAACAGTCAAAGTAGGTGGGCAATATTTGAACAAATTGGAATATCAATCATTTGAAGGAGATCCAATTGGAGAATTGCGTGAAGGTAATCCTGCAAATGAGTACGGCGAATATCAGGGAAGCATGAGTAACCATGATAAAGTCTACGAAAACCTGATTGACGTACTAGAAAACGGCGGGAGCATTGCCACAAATGGCTTGGAGGGTTTGAAGACAGTTGAAATCATAGAAAAAATCTATAAATCTGCTCATGTCTAATTCATCATTCATAGTCGGTGACGCAGGTGGTACAGGCACGCAATGGAGGGTAGTAAATGATGGTCAAATCGAGCAGTATGAAACTATCGGTTTCAATGCCTACACGCATAACTTAGAAGACTTTAAGACAAATATTTCTCAAGTATTTGGGAGTCATATCAAAGAAGGTATTCCTAAGTACATCTATGCTGCGGGGGTAGATACTGAGATGCAGAAAGAAGAGGTCACGGATTTTCTCAATCAAATATTTGTCAATGAATTATATGTTGAGAATGACCTGGTAGGGGTAGCAAGATCACTCTGTGGTAAAGACCCTGGCAATGTCTGTATTTTAGGTACAGGCTCCAATGCATGTTACTACGATGGTGACCAAGTCAGCAAGGTAAGTGCTTCTTTGGGGTATGTCTTAGGCGATGAAGGGAGCGGAGCTTATTTAGGCAAAAAGTTGATGATGGGGGTGTTTAGGGAGCAGCTGTCAAAAGACCTAATTGATAAGTTTCAAAGTGAATTTGAACTTACGGCACATAGTGTTATTGAACGAATTTACCACCAGCCAAGACCCAATCATTTTTTAGCGTCTTTTGCAAAATTTGTTTACCAGAACCGATCACATCCTGATATTTATCATATAATCTATAAAGCCTTTGAAGATTATTTCGATGCTTTTTTCTCGAAGAACGAGAATGCAGAATTGCCCTTTCACTTTTCGGGATCTATTGCTTATTATTTTTCGGATGTGTTGAGGGAGGTTGGTAATCAACGTGGAATTTTAATCCAGAATATTGTGCAATCACCTATCGCTGGGCTTACACTATATCATCAAAAGTATGGCTGATAAATCACTCACAGAATCAGAATCGCACTATGATGACCTAGA
>CAYYNA010000032.1:0-22996 GCA_964472815.1 uncultured Roseivirgaceae bacterium | reverse complement strand
TGATGAGAATGAGTGAGGCAGATTGGGATGCCATTCAAAACATCAACTTAAAATCCTGTTTCAACACGGTTAAAGCTGCCTGCAGGACCATGATGAAGCAACGGAGTGGATCCATCATTAACATGTCTTCAGTTGTAGGTGTAAAAGGTAACGCAGGACAAGCAAACTACGCCGCATCAAAAGCAGGAATTATCGGATTCACAAAATCAGTAGCCCTGGAGCTAGGGTCACGAGGTATTCGATCTAATGCGATTGCCCCCGGATTCATTGAGACCGAAATGACAGATGCCTTGGACGAGAAGACGGTACAAAGCTGGAGAGATGCGATCCCTCTTAAGCGGGGAGGTAGTCCGGAAGACGTGGCAAACGCCTGTGTATTTCTTGGTTCAGATTTGTCGACATATATCACCGGTCAGACGATTCAAGTGGATGGAGGCATGCTAACTTAAAATTTTTCAACTTACATTTATTGAGCTCATTTAAGCAATGGGCTTTTTTAATGTCTAAACGAATAATTTAACAATTCGGTGATTTTTTATCATTAATTTTAGAATTAATGAATTAATTTTCCCGAATCAAAGAAAACCAGCGTATATGCCTCTAACTCAATTAACAGAACCCCTTGGGATAAAAAGGGCGGCCCATCTTCTAAGAAGGGCGTGTTTGGGAGGGTCTAAATCTGAAATAGATGCCTTCGCAAGTTTGACTCCTGCAGAAGCAATACAACAGCTTTTCAATGCAGAACTACCGGATGTGGGGATTCCTACCAATCCGGAACCAAATAATGAAGAGCTTGACCTAAATAGGATCTTTTTGTCCTGGCATTTGGGTCAGATGTTGGGTGGCGGTGTAGAAGAACCCATCAAGCTAGCTCATATCTTGCGTGAGCGCCTTGTGCTATTCTTTCATACCCATTTCACAACAAAAAAGTCAACGGTAAATAATTGGGAAGCCTTGTATTATCAGCAAGCGCTTTTTCGATTGTACGCCTTTGATCAAGAAGATATTATTCTTCCTCCTGTAGACCCTGAAGCAGACCCTGAGGATCCAGATTCAATGGAGACCATTGTACCGCGAAACTTCAGGGAACTCACCAAAAAGCTTTGTGTGGACAATGCGATGCTGGTGTTTCTTGATGGTAGGCTGAACGTCAAAGGAAGAGTTAATGAGAATTTTGCAAGAGAGCTTTTAGAACTTTACTCGGTTGGTAGAGGATTAGAAGGAAACGTTCCTGCGCCAGAATTTGATGGTGATTATTTTGTTTTTACGGAGCAAGACGTTCAGGAGGGTGCTAAAGTGCTATCTGGCTTTGATCGAGACAACACTTTTAGCAACATCGACATAGAAACTGGTCTACCTACTGGAGTAATTAAAGGTGGAAATATTGCAAGTCAGCATGAAGAAGGAGTTAAGACTTTTAGTTCTAGGCTTGGAAACGGATCTGTAACTCCTAATGAAGAACTTCTGGTCGGTGGTAGGCCAACGGCTGAGAGCGTACTTGACGAGATTAGTCAGTTTGTAGATTTAGTCTATGAGCAAGCAGCAACACCGGTCGCTATATGTCGAGAGATCTACCGGTTCTTTGTTTATCATGAAGTTAGCCAAGCTCTGCAGGATAGCACCATCCAGGACATGGCTGATATCTTCATTGCAAATGACTATAAAATTCAGCCCGTCCTAGAAGCACTGTTTACAAGTACACATTTCTATGAAGCAGAAGCTGGCGAGACGGACAATAATTTTGGGTGCATCATCAAATCTCCACTTGATTTGGTATTGGGTTTCATGCGGAATTTTGACTTACAGCTTCCAGACTATGAGAATGACCTAAACACATTCTATGATTTCACAGGTGGCCTTCTTAGAGAAATTGATAATCAGGGAATGGACTACTATGAGCCATTTGAAGTAGCTGGATATTCAGCGTACCATCAATATCCTATTTTCAATAGGAGTTGGATAACAACAAACTATCTGACCAATAGATACAATTTTGTTCAAAACTCTATTTCAGCGGAAGCTGATACAGAGTTGGGCGAAGTGGATATTGTGCAGTTTGTGCGAGACAACTTTGCTGATGTTGCTCCTAATGCCCGAGATCTGATTATTTCTGTGATTCAATATTTTTTGCCAGTATCTGACAATCTAAGCTTTGACTCGGATACAGGAGAGCTTACACTTGAAAGGTTGAATTACTTCAAGCTAGCATTTCTAGGTGATCTAGACCCTGATCCAGAGGCTTCATGGAATACTCGGTGGACAACAGGTCAAGATCCAACGACGGTAGCAAATCAGCTATCGAATCTTTTTAATGCCCTACTCCAATCTCCTGAATATCAATTAATGTAATCCAGCTATGAAAAGAAGAAATTTTATCAAAAAATTGGGATTTGCAGCAGGAGCGCCGATTGCATTTCATGGAGTCCCTTTGAAACTGATGGGTGCCAACAACGAGTTGCAGCACCTCGCACAGCAGAGCACTAACGATCGTGTATTGATCATTTTACAAATGCATGGAGGTAACGATGGTTTGAACACCGTAATCCCTATTGCAAATTATGATGAATACTACAGTAGAAGAGCAAATATTGCTATCCCATACAAAGTTGGGAATCGTACGTTAATACCATTAGACACAACCGCGGCAGCTGAAGAACAAGTTGGATTGCATCCTGACATGAATGACTTCAAGCACCTCTACGATACAGGGAAGGCCGCAGTTTTTCAAGGAGTGTCCTATGAAAACAATAACGGCTCCCACTTCCGTGGACGAGATATCTGGTTTATGGGAGGTGGAGCGGACGACTACTTCACCTCTGGGTGGATCGGGAGGTACTTAGGCACGGAGTACGCTCCATTAAGCTACCCAGAAGATTTTCCAACGGAAGAAATGCCCGATCCTTTGGCACTAGAAATGGGAAATGATGTTTCACTACTGTTCCATCAAGATGGCAACATACCAACATCTTTATCCTTAGGAAATAATCCTCAAAGAACACTAGACCAAATTAATAGTCTAGAAGGTTTCAATGAAGAAGTAAATGAAGATGGGAGTTTCACAGTAGATGACCGAGGGCTACCGCCAGATTTTCTAGACGGTTCTCCTTACGGTAAGGAAATGGACTGGATACTAGGCTTGGAGGATAAATCCGAAACCTACATCAAAAGACTAGCAGAAGTTTATGAAGCTGGTGCCGAGACAACTGTGGATTATCCTGAAACATACCCATTTAATGCCCCTAGAGGCTCAAAAAATAATCCCCTCACGAGTCAGCTACAACTAGTGGCTCGCTTGTTAGCAGGAGGAGTCAAGACCAAAGTTTTCTTGGTTAGGATAGGGGGCTTTGATACACACGCAGAGCAAGTAGAAAGTTACGACCCTACCATGGGTGGCCACTCTGCCAAGCTGTATCACATCAGCGCAGCGATGAGAGCCTTTCAAAAAGACTTGAGATCCAGAGGGATGGAGGATAAAGTGCTAACAATGACCATGTCTGAGTTTGGTCGCAGGGTGGCATCCAATGGAAGTTTCGGTACGGATCACGGTACTGGTGGGCCTATGATGATGTTTGGACTGGGCGTTAAGCCAGGTATCTATGGTGTGAATCCAGACATGTCAAGAAACAATGTGAGTCTTCAATTTGACTACAGACAAATAGCAGCTAATGTACTGTTTGAATGGATGGGCGTAGAAAAATCAGCAATAGAAAATGAAATATTTTACGGTGATTACATTGAAGGACCAAATCCAGCGGGTGGGAATTTTGAACCTATGGACTTGATCAAAGATGTGATCTTAAGTGAAAAAGAATATGTAAAACGTAATTATAGAATCGAGGCAGTGTATCCAAATCCAGCCTCGAACTATACGCAAGCAAGAATATTTGTAAATAACTACCAGAACGTGAATGTGAAGTTGATCAATATTGAAGGAGTCACGGTTTCTCAGATCAATCGAAGCGTAGCTCCTGGAGAGCATATATTCTCTTTTGTTCTTGATGGACTGAGACCGGGATTCTATTTTATCAAAGCAAAATCAGAAATGTTAAATGATACGAAAAGACTTGTCATTCGCAAGTAGGGTTTTCGCCTTAGTGCTAATCCTGCTATGCTCTAACCTACTTATTGCACAGAAGAAGCCTAAAAGTACAAATCCTCTGGAGGGCTTTTTGGATACCCAGTTTTGGCTTGGCCTGAAAATGGGCGGCAATGTGACTCAAGCATTCCCAGAAACAAGGACTACTGGCTTTAGTCCAATCAACTATTCTGCCGATAGTCTAGAGAAGAGCTATGAGGATTTCAATCTGCCCGGAGCACACATGGGTCTGGAAATGAATTTCTATCACAGAGGATTTTCTATTTCATTCCAACCCATCTACAAAAGAAGTCGCTACAAATACTCAAGTGAACTGGAGTGGAGTGGCGAATCATCAGGAAATCGCTTCACAACAAGGTATGATGTGGAGCAGCGACTTGATGTTATCGAACTTCCGCTGATGGTCAAGTATGATTTTATTCGCTCAGGGAATATCAGACCTTTCGTGATGGCAGGTGGGTTTCACTCCTTCATTGCTTCCGCTCAAAAAGAAGTGGGCATTACACAGACTGATTTTTCATCTGGAAATGCGCTAACCTCCGATGGTGGCACCACGATTATTGGCGTGAAAGATGCCTTTCAAGGTTTTTCTGGAGTTTCTGGAGGTGTCGGAATGAATTTGGATTACTGGAATATTCGAACGGTTTTTGAAATAAAGTACAGCAGAGCTTTGACCGCTGCTACCAAAACCAATGTGCAAGAGAATGAATTTGCTTCACTAGGGGAGACCAACGACGAAATCTTTCTCCGGGATATTAATGTCTCGCTCGGTTTCGTATTCCCATTCAGATTTATTGATCAACAATTCAAAGCTCGGTAGCTAGAAAATGCCTTCAATAGCGTAAAAAAATTCACTATGAAATCTACTATTCAAAATTTCAACTTCCGGTTACTAGTTCTTTCCCTGTTTGTCATCGGGATGTTTATCTCTTGTTCTGACGATGAGCCCTCACTTACTGATTCGTTCTTGAAGATTTACGATGATTCAGATTTTGATCTCAGCTACGATCCCATTGATGTAGTAGAAGTGAGTAATGGTTACATCATACTTTCAGGAACTGAAAGAGATGATTCAGACTTTGACGGCATACTTCTGATCAAGATAGACGAGGAAGGAAACTACTTGTTTTCTGATGAAGCATTATTCAACGATTTTGAAGCTCCAGTTGGAGATATGTACTTTGATGCATCAGATAGCAGTATTTACTTTTTTGCAAAAAACTCAGGCACAGTAGATGCTGTGCTAATCTCAATCAATACTTCGCTGGCTATCCAAAGCACCACAATCTTAGGTGGGCTTAATTACCCTTTGTCAGCTTCTCCTACCTCAAATAATACTTTACTACTGCAAAGCTATGATCCCGTAGGACTGCAGACACAAATTTCAGAAATCAGCTTAGCTGGTGGCTTTGAAGGAGGCAATGAGTATTCGATTGGAGCTGGCGATGATGTGGAAGAAGAGATCATCGATCACTTTCTTGAAGCAACCAATAACCCGTTACCCTTTTTCTGCGGAGAAATTTCACCAGGTAATTACTATTTTAATGGTTTTTACAACTTCAGCTTCTCAATGGTCTTCACAGACTTTGGTGGAAGCCCAAGTGGTGTGGTGCAAGGTCAGTCCACAGATGCGGGAATACGAGGTGCACTGTCCTTAGGCGGAAGTGATTTTGCGGTTGCTGGTTATCAGTTCGACGATAATTATCAATTATCATCAACCACACTCTCAACTGGAGGCACTACATCAAGTGCAGATTTATATCCAGGAAATATGGCAGAACTAAAGCCTTACACTGCCACCAAGATCTTTAGTTATGCAGCTGCAAATGCAAACTATACGGTATTCGCTGCAGAAACAAAGGGCAACCAAATTTCGCTCCACTTCTACAATACCACAACCGGGCAGATTGACGGAGTTCACTATGTTGGATTCTTAAATCCTTTCACTTTTTCTTCAGTGAAGGTTACCTCTGATGAATCGATCTTGGTACTAGGGACCACATTCGTTGCTGGGCGTTTTGAGCGAATCATTCTGAATAAGATCTCAAGATCTGAAATTGCCGCAGTACTGAACTAAAACGGAGAAAACTTCATCCAAATAAAATCTTGCCCGTATTATTCTTTTTGAGTTAGTTTTCAATTCTAATGACAAGAAGTTTTGTTCAACTTGGGCAGTCGGCCTGGTGGTTAATTGTAATTCTACTTATTTCCGTAGGTCTATCCTATTTTCTCTACACTAAGAAAAATGTTCCGTGGAGTCAAACAAAAAATTGGATTCTTTTTGGGATTCGCTCTCTAGCAGTTTTTCTGCTCCTTCTTCTGTTGTTAGAGCCGTCTATCAAAAAAGTCGTAAATACAATCCAGCGGCCAATCGTTAATCTGGCGATAGATAACTCGCAATCAATTTTGGCGCGTGGTGCAGATTCGACCCAACTAAAAAACAGCATTGATTTCATAAGGGAAGAATTGGAAGATCAAGACATTGAAGTAGAAGTCTACACACTATCTGATAATCCAGAAGTACAGTTTGATCAACAAACCTCTAGACTATCCGGCCTTTTTTCATCCATTGACGACTCATACGGAGAAAATCAGGTAGCCACTGTATTGCTAACTGACGGGATTTTTAACAGAGGCTCTTCGCCGTTGTATCGTAACTACCTTCAACCGGTTTACACTGTTGGCCTTGGTGACACTATCCCATTAAAGGATATCAGTATCAGCAGAACTCGCTACAATAAAATTACATTTAAGGGGAACCAGACCCCCATTCGATTAGAGGTAAGTCAACAAGGGTATACTGGGCTTAATTCTTCTATACAGCTGACGGAGAAGGGCAAAGTACTTATGACGAAAAACGTCACCCTTTCAGCGGATGTGCAAGAAATCGAATTCATAGTCAGTTCCGAGAAAGAAGGTTTAAGGCATCTTGTAGCGAGTATTCCAACCCAAACGACAGAATCAACTGCCGAAAATAATAGGACAGATATTTTCTTAGAGGTAATTGACGGCAGACAAAAAATCCTCATCGTGGCTGGTTCACCTCATCCTGATATCAAAGCGATAAGAAGGTCCTTGGATGAAACGGATAGCTATTTGACAGAATTGTATATTCCTTCCATTCAAGGAAGCCCCCCTAATGAAATTTATGACGTTATAATTTACCATGGGGCATTCAATACCAATGCTCAATACGTCCCAAAAGAGCCCGCAGGGCTTTGGTATATCCTTAGTTCGGAAAGCTTAATAAGTGCGATGAACAAGAATCTTCCTTTTCTCAACATCGAAAGAATAGGAGGACAACCAGATAAAGTGACGGGATCATTCAATCAAAACTTCAGTAAGTTCAAAGTGGATGATATGGAAATCTTTGAAAACTATCCGCCCATAGACGTTCCATTTGCGGAGTATTCGGTAGGAGGTGCTTCCGAAGTGCTGATGTACCAAAAGCTTGGAAGTGTGGTAACCAAAAAGCCCTTGATGGTTGTTAACGATGATGGTGTCCAAAAAAGTGCAGTACTGATGGGGCAAGATATCTGGAAGTGGAAATTTCAGGAAGCAGCTATCAATGACAACTCCGCTCAGTTTGATAATTTCGTAACCAAAACGGTTCAGTTCTTATCTGTAAAAAATGATAAAAAACAATTTCGCTTTGAGAGCCGGTCCGCCACTTTCAATAAGTCAGAGCCTCTGCTTTTTGACGGAGAGGTCTACAATGATATTTACGAACGTATTTATGGCAACCTGATCGAAATTAGGATTACTGATGAAGCGAATAAAACAGAATCGTATGAATTTGTAGATTCTGAACTGATCAACACATTCAGAGCCCCAGGGCTTACGCCAGGCATTTACAGATTCCAGGCAAGTGTTCAAGTGGGTCAAAATACCTTCACAGAGAATGGAGAATTTCTGGTAGAGGACGTAAATCAAGAGTTTCTCAATCTTACTGCCGATCATCGGCTACTTAAGAACCTATCTCGCAAAACTGATGGAGAATTTATCCCCTTGACTGAAGTTGAAACTCTTCCGGAGATCATCAAAGAGCAAAATTTTAAACCAATACTAACAAGCGAAGAAGATTTTCAAGAGCTAAGAAGAGCTTGGTGGTATTACCTTCTCATCTTCGTTGCTTTCTCCACTGAGTGGTTCTTAAGACGGTATTGGGGCGGCTACTAAAAGTTAATCACTACTCCAACATATCCTGTTCGTTGTGAGAAAAGGCTTGCGCTCCTGCTGGAATAATCAAAATTGTAAGAGTAGGTTCTCACATTATCATAATCCAGGATATTGTTGAAACTGGCAAAAACAAGCAGCGTTTGCTCTTTTGGCAAGAAGTACATTTTGCTGATTGAAAGACCCAAATTGAAGTAATCAGGCAGTCTACCAGTATTCCAGGCGATTGGTTCGAACACTTGAAATTTAGGATCGAAGGAAGCATCTCGCACTTCCTCTTGCAGAATACCTTGCCTGTTGGATGACAATAATTCAACAGTCCAAAAACTGCGTGTTCGATACGCGAGGTTTGCACGTATGAAGTAGTTGATATCGTACAAATATGGAGTTTCATTCATTGAGCTCGCATTGAGGAGTGTAACCGAGGTTGATCCTCTCCACTGCTTTCCGATTGATTTCTCTCCAAAGAACTCCCATCCATTTACTTCATATTTAAGACCATCAAAAGTGGATTTCTTATCGAAGTACGAAACTGAAATCTGAGCTTCGGACCACTCATAGCGAACATCCATAGAGGTTTGCTGACTCTTAGAAAAGAAAGTCTGATCTGAATTTTCATAGAATCCGATTTTATGATATTTACCGGTGCCTAGGATAACATTTAATCTATCACCTGAATAGCTTAGATTCAACTGTCTACTTAAGTAGTTAGGCTGATTTTCCACCGGCAAATTCTTTCGAATCCCAGTACCCAAGGTGAGCTGATCGGAAAGGAAATATTTGCCATAGAGAAATCCTTCAATCGGTACTATATGGTCCGAAGAAGTGAAATCGACTGTCGGGTGATTCTCTCCTAGCGCATACCCAACTGAATGGAAATTTCCTTCGGTTGCATTTTTGCGATAATCAACAGAGACCCCAGTCTTGAGAGACCAACTATTCTGATTCAACAAATAGTTGGTACCAAAAAAGAAATCTCGATTTGTGGTTTCAAATGCAACATTAGAGTACTCATACTCACCAAAGCTTCCAGATAGTCCATTATTGAAAGACAGTCTTCCTTTCTTCAAGTTGACGTCTAAAGAACTGATCAAGAACGACCTGACTTTCTTCTGACTAAATATCCCAGAAAATGACGGGTGGTTAAAGTGAAACTGATAACCTTCCAAGACCGAATAGTTAAGCACTTTCCATGCATATTTTTCTGTAGATCCGTACCAGTAGATTCCAAGATCTCCAGATTCAAAATCTTCAATATCTCGAAGGGCTTCACTATTCAGTGCTTTCATGGCGGCACTTGGCTGCCAATTTGAAAATAGTTTCAGACTCTGATTACCGTTAATTCTTTGTTCTCTCGAGGCTCCTATACTGGCTAAACTAATAATCGCTGCATTCGTATTTTCCTCCACAATTGACTCGTCTGTTCTTAGCGATATTACCCCTGAGGTAGTACTGCCAAACTCCAGCGGAGGGTTTCCTGGGAAGACACTTACATCTTGAATGATGGAAGTATTGAAAATACTGAACGTACCGATCCCATTCAGCTGGGAATACCTGACTGCATCATATACTGGCACGTTATTTAGAAAGGTCCCGGTTTCGATGGAGCTACTTCCTCGCAGACTAATATTTGCAGATTCATCAGTGGTTGTGGCTGAGGGCAAAGAATTAACAGCTAATATCGGATCTGCTTTAGCAGCAGGATTGGTATAGATTTCGATCTTATTGATTTTATCGAACCTAAACTCCTCGGCAACCAAGGGAGCTGCAGTTATTACCACCTCTTCTCCCTTGACTACAATCTGCTGCATCTTGATCAATCCCTCCACTCCAAGGGGTCCAAAGTATTCCTGATATCCAACATAGCTCACAATTAGATCTGAATAGGTAGAATCACTTTTCAGACTAAAGGCCCCATTCATATCTGTGATGACTCCATTTCTCCAGTCTTGCGGGAAGTATACATGTGCGCCAATAAGTCCTTCCCCTGTTTCCGCATCTACAACCTGACCATTAATTGCATGCTGAGCATAAATCAGAGGACAACAGAATAGAAATAGGAGGATACTGACTAGCCTCATGATTTGCCCATCTTCTCCAATTCAGCTTTTGCCCAGAAATATTGCGGCTCCAGCTCGACAGCTTTTTCCAGCGTATTCAAAGCCTTGGTTTCCTCACCAATTTTCTTATACGCCATTGCCAAACCCATCATTGTATCCAAGTAGATCCAGTTATTTGCCTTCTCGACTTCACCAAACAAACTCAAAGATTTCTGGAAAGCCTTAGCGGCCTTTTCTGCATCTCCACCCCACATCTCGGGAGTGTAAAGTTTAGAACCTGCGTATAGTTTTTGTACCAATGGTGATTCCGACTGCAGCTTCATTGCATCGTCCATTAGGCCTGAGCTTTTCATCCCCAAGTACATTCCCTTCATTGGACTATAGGCCATGATCAGTCCATAAACCGATGATAATACAGCACAAGGCTCACCCCATTCCTCATTGTCTTCTATAAGTTGCTCCAATAGGTCTACGGTCTCTTTCTTGTATTGATCAAACGTCTCCTCATCCTGATTCGCCATGGTGTTATTCAAGAGGCCATAAAGCGCAATTGCTCTTTCGAAACTTTCCTTTCCATATGCCTCTTCGGCTTCATTGACGCTCTTTTCCCACAATGCTTTGCTCGCCTTCAAGTAAGCTGCATACTGGGTTTCACTTGCTTCTTGCGCCGATAAGCTAATTGAGATTATCAGCAAAATGATGATCGTTAATTGTTTCATGATATTAAAATTTAGATTTCCATTACTTTATTTTCTTTCCCCCAGCCCAGATCGATTCCATTTGAGAGATCTCTTCCATTCTGAGCAGCGGGTCTCCGTCTATTAGATTAAAATTTGCGAGCTGGCCTTCCCTGATGACTCCTATATCGCCGAGACTGAATATCTCATTGGGACTAGAAGTGGCCGTTTTTAAGGCAGCTAAAGGACTAAGCCCGGCTTGCACATAAAGCCTTAGTTCATTGTGCAGACTGCTTCCATAGTCTAGTCCAACATTTGGTGGATCTGTACCGGCAAGTAGTCTTATGCCGGACTGGTGTAATCGCGCCACCTCATCTAGTAGCATCTCTAGCTGAGAAAATGGCACTCTAATTCTATTCTGCCGGTAGTACTCAATGATACCTTCCATTACGGAAACCGTGGGGACAACAAACATTCCGCGAGCTGAGATTGAATCAAGAAAAGATTGACTTGCAGGCGCATCTTTCCACATATGGACAAATCCATCGATACCAGTATCAATGAGGTCTTTAGCACCTCCCCTGGATGAAATATGGGCTACCGAAAGAAGGCCTTCGTTCTTACTAGTCTTTACGATCTCATTTATTTGATCAATAGATAAGGTAGGTTTCTGAGGCTCATAAATGATCTTAATATAGTCTGACCCTCGAGCAACTGATTCCTGCACAAATTGACTTGGAGATCGATCTGCTCCAATTGTTGGAACTTCAAATCCGTACTGAGTGCCATGCCCCCCGGGAACTGTAGCCGCATATCCAGTAGAAAAGAATCGAGCATAACCATCCTCCAACTTGTATCTATTGAGCGAATCTGGGTGCACAGACGTATGCATATCTAAGACTGCAAATACCCCAGCTTGCATAGCATTTTTTAAGTGATAAGGAAGCCATGCGTGGACATGGCAATTAACCATACCTGGTACGATCGTCTTACCTCTTCCAGAAATTATCACCAAGTCCTTGCTCTCAGCCTTAATCTCACCAATTCGCTGAATAATACCCTCCTCAATCAAGAGATCTACACGCTCTTTCAACTCATAGCCATCAAATAACTTAATATCCTCGATCAAATAATTGACCTGTCCGTAGAGACTTTGACAAAGCAGATGTAAAAAAATTAATAAATATTTCATTTAAACTAGTTTATAGTATAAACTTAAAATGTAAAAAAATTATTCGATATAGCCTTTCAGCGAATTAACATAGTCCTCAAACGCCTTTATCCCAACTTTAGTAATGCTACATGTAGTCAAGGGTCTCTTACCCTTGAAAGATTTAGTAACACTTATGTAACCAGCTCCAGACAGCTTATCCAACTGCACACTAAGATTTCCGGCAGTAGCTCCAGTCTTCTCTTTCAGAAAGACAAATTCTGCCGAATCCACTCCTATCAATA
Source organism: uncultured Roseivirgaceae bacterium (assembly GCA_964472815.1). Classification (GTDB taxonomy): domain Bacteria; phylum Bacteroidota; class Bacteroidia; order Cytophagales; family Cyclobacteriaceae; genus Ekhidna. Next base: position 10,532 of record CAYYNA010000032.1, on the reverse strand, counting down.
GAGACATAATAGCTAGTCTCAGTTGTGAATGCAGTAAAGGATCTAGGTCTTTAAACATTTCTTTTTTCCGCGCTTCTTAACATATATCCAGGTATTAGATGCCCTAGTATAACTACAATACCTGCAATCAATTGTTGATTTGTGATGGTCGTCATCAAGCCCATACAGGCTCCTACCCACAGGATCACACCCCCATATATTATCGGCTTATATCTCATCAAAATCCCACTTACGAAAGTTCCCAGACCTGTAAATAGCATTATAATGGGGTTGTGATTAAAACCAAGTTTACCCATGAATATCAAGCATATGGCAACCATAACTGTGATGCTAATCCAAAGGCTACTATATACTTTGTCGATGTGGGACTTAGCATTTGCGTTTTTTGTCTTCTTGAATCCGTACCAGAAGGAGGCAAAAGCAGCAGGAATGGTGATCAGCCAAACGATGAAGGGAATATCGTAAAGATCAAATTTGTCTAAAACATAGTGGCCAAAGTTTGCAAGGGATATTACCCACCCCCATAAAAGAAAATGGAAACTGCTCCCATGAGCAAAATTCTTTTTTGCTCTACTTATCATATCAGAAATAAGTACTAGCCGTTCCTCGTTCGTTAATTCTTTTTCCATGATTATTACTTTTTAATCATCTAACGAAGCAAATATAAATTAGTTTATATTATAAACCTAATTTCAAAAATGAAGGCGGCTCTTCTTCAATAGCCGCCTTTCATTTATTCTTTTTTATCTGAAGCTTTAGTACTGGACTTTTTCTTCTTCACTTTCAAAACAATCTGTTCTTTCTTGCCATCCCAATCAGCTACCAATGTATCTCCCTCCTGGATTTCTCCTTTCAAAATCTCCTCGGCAATCGGATCTTCCAGGTGCTTCTGTATGGCTCTTGCCAAAGGTCTTGCTCCAAATTGTGGATCATAGCCTTTGTCAGAAAGGAAATCTTTCGCTTTGTCTGTAAGCTCAATTCCGTAACCCATATTCTTAATTCTTACGAATAGCTTCTCAAGCGTGATATCGATGATCTTGTACAGGTCTTCTTTCTCAAGCGAGTTGAAAATAATCACATCATCCAGTCTATTCAAAAACTCTGGGCTGAAGGTTTTCTTCAATGCATTTTGAATTGTGGACTTCATGATATCATCCATGTTATCCTGCTTCGCCTTTGTAGCGAATCCAATTCCAGCTCCGAAATCCTTGAGATCTCTTGCTCCAATATTTGACGTCATGATGATCAGGGTATTTCGAAAATCGACTTTTCTTCCTAGCCCGTCAGTCAATACGCCATCATCCAACACTTGAAGAAGAATATTAAATACATCTGGATGAGCCTTTTCAATCTCGTCAAGAAGTACTACGCTGTAAGGCTTTCTTCTAACTTTTTCAGTCAGCTGACCACCTTCCTCGTATCCCACGTATCCCGGAGGCGCTCCAACCAGTCTTGACACTGAGAACTTCTCCATGTATTCGCTCATATCAATTCGAATAAGTGAATCATCCTTATCAAACAAGAACGTCGAAAGAACTTTGGCCATCTCTGTCTTACCAACTCCGGTAGGACCAAGGAAGACGAAAGAGCCAATTGGCTTCTGCGGGTCCTTCAATCCTACTCTTGTTCTTTGTATTGCTTTTGACAGCTTCTTGATCGCTTCATTCTGGCCTATGACCTTACCTTCAAGTTCCTTGCCCATCGTCAGAAGCTTTGCTCCTTCGTTTTCAGCAATTCGTTTGGTAGGTATACCAGTCATCATCGCAATCACGTCTGCAACATTTTCTTCGTTTACTTCATACCGCTTGGTTTTCGTCTCCTCCTCCCATCTACTCTTCTCGTCATCCAGCTGCGCTATAAGTTTCTTCTCTTTATCCCTAAGCTGAGCAGCTTCCTCATATTTCTGGCTTTTGACCACCCGATTTTTCTCTTTCTTAACATCCTCAATCTGGTCCTCGAGCTCAGTGATAATCTTAGGAACATTGATATTGTTGATATGGACTCTTGCACCAGCTTCATCCATTACATCAATTGCCTTGTCTGGTAGGAATCTATCTGAAATATACCTATCAGACAATGTCACACAAGACTTGATGGCCTCCTCTGTGTAATTGACGTGATGATGGTTTTCGTATTTGTCCTTGATGTTTTCCAGAATCTGCTGTGTTTCCTCAGGCGAAGTAGCATCTACCATTACCATCTGGAATCTCCTAGCTAAGGCTCCATCTTTTTCTATGTACTGCCTGTACTCATCCAAGGTAGTTGCGCCTATGCATTGGATCTCACCTCTAGCCAGGGCGGGCTTAAACATATTGGAAGCATCTAGTGAACCGGAAGCTCCACCTGCACCAACAATTGTATGAAGTTCGTCGATGAACAGTATTACTTCTGGAGATTTTTCAATCTCATTCATAACTGCCTTCATTCGCTCTTCAAACTGTCCTCGATATTTAGTCCCTGCGACTAAAGAAGCCAGGTCAAGCGTCACAACTCTCTTTCCGAACAGTATTCTAGATACTTTCTTTTGCACAATTCTTAAAGCCAGGCCTTCAGCAATGGCAGTTTTACCCACACCAGGCTCTCCAATAAGAATTGGGTTATTCTTCTTCCTTCTACTCAATACTTGAGCAACGCGCTCTATCTCCTTCTCCCTACCAATGATAGGATCAAGCTTATCTTCTTCTGCAAGCTTGGTCAGATCTCTTCCAAAATTATCTAGCACAGGAGTCCTTGATTTTTCCGCTCCCTTAGGATCTTTCCCCTGGGTCCTCCCAGAGCCTCTCGATCCACTAGAGTACAAGTCTTCCCCTTCATCATTGGGATCATCAGTATCTGCCGATCCCATTGGATTCTCGGTCTGATATTCAAGCATCTCTTTTACCAGATCATAGTTCACTTCAAACTTCTCTAGTATTTGAGTAGCCAAATTATCCTCGTCTCTAAGTATTGACAGAAGTAAGTGCTCCGTCCCAATGAGTGCACTCTTAAAAATCTTTGCTTCGAGATAAGTGATTTTTAATACTTTCTCTGATTGTCTGGTCAATGGAATGTTTGCCAGATTTTTGACATTACTGGTAGCAGTTCCCTTCGTAGCTTGCTCAATAGCTGACCTCAGTTCTTTCATGGAAAGACCCAGCTTTTTTAACACACTGACTGCCACGCCTTCTCCCTCTCTGATCATTCCTAACAAAAGGTGTTCTGTACCTATGTAGTCATGACCAAGTCTTAAAGCTTCCTCTCTGCTTAGAGAAATAACTTCTTTGACACGGTTTGAAAATTTTGCCTCTTTTGACATTAGTTATCTTTCGCTTATTTAAAAATTGACTATCCGATTCCCCTCATTAATCAGATGAAAAACATCCACCTTTTCAGATTTGTTCATTTGCTTAAATGAAGCGTGGGGTATTAGTTATTCTGACGCATCAAAAAAGATGCCGACAAGACTTCTGCAGCTTGCGGACCTTCGCACATGATCAAGTCTAAAATGCTCATGTTAGGTATAAAGGTATCACTAAAAATCTGACTGTACGGGCGCGATTGATATATTTTTCGATCAGTGAAAGACTTTTTTGGAAGGATTACATTTCGAAAATCGACGGCTTGAGAATTGTCTTGAAGAAAATTTGAATATGTCATATTGACATTCACCTTCAGCAATTTCATTGTGAGTTGTAGTAATTTCTCATTCAGGTCTACGAGATATTTGTGGTTACCGCCCAGTATTTCTTGAAAAGAATCCACAAAAAACTCAAAAAAAGGAGCCTTGCCATATGCCGAGTAAATGGCACCCCAGTGATCTTTTTTCCAGCGCTGCGAATGGTCAATCGTAACCTCCTTCGTTAAGGACGAGCTAGAATAAGAAACAGGAACAATCAACGGGAGTACCTTATTTGAGCCTGGTAGATAGCACCTATTTCTAAATGTTTGCTTTTGAAAACGATCATTGATCTCAATCGCAATCGAGTCGAAAGATGTAATTAGACAATAGTATTCAAGGCTACCTAAATAATGAGGCTCAATGATGATTTGCTTCATTCAATGATACTTGGATCTCCCTTCCCTTCCCTAACAATCTCAGGTGCACCACCTGTGCAGTCAATTATTGTACTCGGATTTATATCTCCAAACCCGCCATTGATCACCACATCAACCACATTCTTGAATTCATCATAAATAACCTCAGGGTCAGTAGCTCTGTATGGAACATCATCATCTCCCACAATAGATGTTGTGATAATTGGATTACCCAAGGCCTTCACAATCTCTCTCGGAATGTTATTGCCCGGAACCCTGATGCCAACCGTCTTCTTTTTCACATTTAGAATTTTTGGCACCTTAGAGGATGCCTCAAGAATGAATGTATAAGGACCAGGGAGTGCCTTTTTCATCAGCTTGAAAGTAGGATTATCCAATTGCTTCGCATATTCAGAGATATGACTCAGGTCATAGCATATGAAGGACAGATTAAGATCTTTTCCTTTGATACCTTTTAACTGTCTTACTCTCTCAATTGCTTTCTGATTGAAAATATCACAGCCTAACCCGTAAACGGTATCTGTTGGATAAATGACTAATCCACCATCTCTAAGAATGGAGACTATTTGTTCTATTTTCCTAAATTCTGGATTCTCTTCGTAGAGTTTGAAAAGTTCGGCTTTCATGGTGGGGACAAAGTTATTACTCTAAACCCATCAACCACCCTCAACCAGACCAATAAAACTTCCATGATGTCTGCAATCTGATGAGATTTTAACAAATTTATCTTTTGCCGTGTTACGTGCTATTCTACTAAATTTGCAGCATGCCAAATTATCTGAGAGACCGATTTGAGGGATTTACTTTAGCTGAAGAAGCGAAGAAAAGCGGATACTATTCCTTCTTTAGATCTTTTGAATCTAAACAAGAAACGGAAGTAATAGTAAAGGGCAAAAAAGTACTGATGTTCGGCTCAAATAGTTACCTGGGCTTAACGACACATCCCAAAGTGATGGAAGCTGCTCAAGCGGCAGTAAGAAAATATGGCAGCAGTTGTTCAGGTTCAAGATTTCTAAATGGTACAAATGAACTTCACGAGGAGCTTGAGTACAAGCTTGCTGATTTTTTAAATAAAGACGAGGTTATTGTATTCAGCACGGGCTTTCAGGTAAACCTTGGAGTGATCCCAACCATCACTCAAAAAGGAGACGCACTTCTTCTAGATAGACTCAACCATGCGTCAATTTACGAGGGAGCTAAACTAAGTGATGCTTCTACAGTGGTTTTCCGACATAATGATATGAACTCTTTGGAGAAGCGATTGAGTCAGTTGGGAGACGCCAGTCACCGCTTCATTATTGTTGATGGGATTTTCAGCATGGAAGGTAACATTGCCAAACTACCAGAGATCGTGGACCTTGCTAATAAATACAATGCCACGGTCATGTGTGACTGTGCACATGCAATCGGAGTGCTTGGAGATCACGGTCGCGGAACTCCAGATTATTTTGGGCTGACTGACGAAGTGGAGCTTATAGGAGGAACATTCAGTAAAAGTCTAGCTTCTCTTGGTGGTTACATCGCTGGCGATAAGACAACTATACAATATATCAAACACCATGCAAGGGCATTGATATTTTCTGCCAGTATGACCCCTGCCTCAACAGCCTCCACGATTGCAGCGCTTGATATCATGAGATCTGACGACAGCAGAAGATTAACATTGTGGGAAAACACAAATTATGCGCTTGATAGACTCAAGGATCTTGGTTTTGATACAGGTACAGCTGAGACGCCAATTATTCCAATCTATATAAGGGATAACGAAAAGGCATATATGATGACCACTCGGCTTTTTGAAGAAGGCGTTTTTGTAAACTCGGTTGTTGCCCCAGCAGTATCCCCTCAAGACACACTTATTCGATTTTCTTTGATGGCTACTCATACCAAAGACCAAATCGATATTGCTATTGACAAGATCACCAAAATTGCAAAAGAGCTTGACCTAAAGCTCCATCACAAAGCAGCCTAATGAACGTAGCAATAACCGGAGCTAACGGATTTCTTGGTTCCTATATTGTAAAAGAATTCCTCGATTCTGGCTTTACGGTTATTGCTTTGGTAAGGAAAGACGCTAACCTCGAGTTGCTTCCCGATAATGCCTCCTTAAAGATTGAGAATATTCAGTATCAGCAGGATTTATCGGAACAACTATCTTCTCTGAAAAGCAAGTATGGAGAACTCACATACTTCATTCACAACGCTGGTGTAACTGTCAGCCTAGATAACGAAGAGTACTTCAAAATAAACGGTGGGCTAACCCAAAAAATATTGGACGCACTAGTACAAAGTGGGTGGTTACCAACCAGTTCAAAGCTCATCTATGTTTCATCCATGGCCGCACAAGGCCCATTCGGTGTTGGAAAGCCCGTTTCCAACTATGGACGTAGTAAGAGAGAGGGGGAAAAAGTGATAGCAAAAGGACCTTACCCATACCTAATGCCCAGGCCTACCGGTATCTACGGTGCTGGTGATGTTGCCTTTCTTCCATTATTTAAGCTTGCCACCAAGGGGCTTTATCCACTCACCAACAAAAAGCAGAAGGTGAGTATGATCCACGCCAAAGACCTTGCAAGAATTATTAGAGAAGAGGCTAATTCATCCGAAGGTATTATCCATACTAATGATGGAAATACGTACCTGCATGATGACTTTATTCGAGAGCTCCAAGAAGTCACTAGAAAAAAAATTAGAAAAATCCCCACTCCAACTTGGTTAAGTAAGATCTCCCTTGGGCTATCTGATATTTGGCATAGAATAATCAAAAAAAGGCCTGGGCTAACGCTAGAGAAATTTCAAGAAATATCAATGGATTGGCACTTGCATGAAGACCCGGCGCTCAACTTTTCAAAGATTCCGGCCAAGATTAGCCTGAAGGAGGGATTTCAAGATGCCTACAACTACTACAAAACCAAAAATCTGCTTTGATGTCACTTTCAATAAGAGAAATAGAAAGTAAAAAGGAACTAAAGGAGTTTATAAAATTCCCTTTTAGCCTTTACAAGGGTAATTCTAGCTATGTTATTCCTCTGATTGAATTTGAAGAGAGCACCTTGAGGAAAGATAAAAACCCCGCTTTTGACCAGGCCGATGCGAAATACTGGGTTGTAGAAAGAGCCGGGAAAATTGTGGGCAGAATAGCTGCAATTGTTCTAGATGAGGAGCTAAAAGAAGAAAAACTTGCAAGGTTTGGTTGGATCGATTTCATAGATGATAGTGAAGTTTCTAACCTACTCCTAGAAACAGCAAAAGAGTGGGTATCCTCTAAAGGAGCCGCCGCGATCCATGGCCCAATGGGATTTACCGACTTAGACTTTGAAGGTGCCCTTGTAGAAGGGTTTGATGAGCTAGCGACACAAGCTACCATTTACAACTATCCCTACTACATAGATCACTACAAAGCATGGGGGCTCGAGACATCTGCTACGTGGGTGGAGCTTCGGGGTGAAGTCCCAAAAGAAGTCCCAAGGAGAATTACCCGGGCCGCCTCCATGGTCAAAAATCGCTTTGGACTAAAGGTCAAGGAATTCAAGAATGCAAAGCAAATTCTTAAATATGCGCCTGGCGTATTTGCAGTTCTAAATGAGGCGTACAAAGACTTGTATGGGTATCAGCAACTCACTGAAAAACAAGTCAACTACTACATTGAACAGTACTTTGGTTTTGTGAGAAAAGAATTCGTTTGCATCGTAGTAAATGACAAGGACGAAGTTGTTGGATTTGCACTGTCTCTACCCTCACTATCAAAGGCTTTTCAAAAAGCAAAAGGCAGTTTGATACCGTTTGGTTTTGTGCACGTATTAAATGCTTTTTTCTTCAACAAACATGTGGACATGTTTTTAATTGGTGTTAGTCCTGAATATCAAAAAATGGGGGCAAATGCATTAATCTTTGAAAACCTCACGTCCACCTATGTGAAGAAAGGAATCAATTACGTCTCCACTGGACCAATGATGGAAGAAAACCGAGGGGTACTAAATTCATTCAATGATTACAATCTGGATCCGATGAGGATTAAGCGTAGCTGCTTCAGAAAAGATTTCTAAGTACTTTATTACATTCGCTTGAATATGAGCAAAACAGCACTCATTATCGGTGGATCAAGTGGGATTGGTTTAGCTACAGTAAAGAAGCTAGCAGCAAATCAATTTGATGTATTGATCATTCATAGAGATAGAAGGCAAGATGTGGCGAAACTTCAGGAAACGCTCGGCGCACTCTCAGATGAATTCAAAGTATCACTGGAAGCATTTAATATCGATGCAACCAACGCTGAAAAGATTGATGGGTTATTGTCGGATCTTTCCGTAGATAAATTTGATCTCGTCTTGCACGCCGTGTCAAGAGGAAATCTAAAACCGATGGTAGGTGAAGAAGCTAAGCTTTCAGCTCAAGACATGTCACTTACTATCGATGCAATGGCCATAAATTTTCATACATGGGTATCTAAGCTATTTGATAAGAAACTCATTGCAGAAGGTTCGCGTGTTGTGGCACTCACATCTGAAGGCAACAAGAAAATATGGGAAGGTTATGGTGCTGTTGCCTCAGCCAAAGCTGCCTTAGAGAACATTACCAATTACTTGGCTGTCGAATTGGCTTCAGAGGGGATTCGTGTAAACGTCATTCAGGCAGGAGTCACCGATACGCCTTCATTGAGGTTAATTCCAGGGTCCGACAAGCTTATCTCTGAGACAGAATCAAGGAATCCTTTCGGACGAATGACTACTCCAGAGGATGTAGCAAATTTCATTTATCTTCTAACACTTCCTGAAGCAGCGTGGTTAAATGGATCCCTAATACATGTCGATGGAGGAGAACATCTGATCTAAATGAGCTACTCGGAAATTATATCACTACTGCCTTATAAGGAGCCTTTCCTTTTTGTCGATGAATTGCAGCAGCTGGATGAAGAAGGTTCAAAAGGGGCTTATCATATAAAGGAGGATGAATACTTCTTTGCAGGTCATTTCCCTGGAAATCCAATCGTTCCGGGGGTCATACTAACTGAGATTATGGCCCAAATAGGATTGGTAAGTTTGGGTCTGTTTTTGACTGCTCCTGAAGAGAGAGATTTTGTCCGTCCTGCCTTTACAAGTGCCAATGTAGATTTTTTAGCAGCAGCCTTGCCAGGAGACAAACTACTAGTTGAATCAAAAAAAATATATTTCCGATTCGGAAAGCTCAAATGCAGTGTGTCATGTAAGAAAGATGATGGAACTATCATCGCCAAAGGGGAGTTGTCCGGTATGATCATAAAAACGAACCAATAAATTGGAAAAACCACGAGTTGTCATTACAGGAATTGGTGTAGTAGCCTCAAATGCAATAGGTGTAGATAATTTCCATCAAGCCTTAAGAGAAGGAAAATCTGGGATCAGAAAATGGGATGAAATGGAACGTCTCAAGGTCAAATGCCAGATTGGAGGTGTGCCAGACCTTGACTCTATCAACCTACATGATTACTTACCTAGACTATTTGCTGAAAAAATGACTAATAAAGGGATCATTTATGCTTGCCTATCTGGCTTGGAGGCGTGGAAGGATGCTGGATTAGAGGTCAATGACGGGGATGTAGACTATTCTTCGGGACTAATTATGGGTGCCGGGGATCTTAGTTACGACAGCTGGATTAATAGAGAATTTCCCGCATATCCGATCGATAGAGGCGAGAGCAGAAGGCTTGGTTCGAGGACCATTTCGGAAGGCATGAATAGTGGTGGAGCAGCTTACCTAAATAATTTACTTGGCTTAGGAAGTAGAATTCAATCAAACTCTTCAGCTTGTATCACCGGCTCGGAAGCTGTACTGATGGGATATGAGTATCTGCAAGCCGGTAGAGCGGACAGGATGATCTGCGGTAGCACTGAAGGTGATGGTAGATATATCTGGGCAGGCTTTGATGCTATGCGAGTACTTTGTAGCGATTCCAACGATAACCCCACCTTTGGTTCCAGACCTATGAGTTCTACATCCACAGGCTTTGTTCCGTCTGGAGGTTCTGGCGCTTTGGTATTAGAGACGCTAGAGAGTGCAGAGAAGAGGGGAGCCAAGATTTATGCTGAAGTTTTGGGTGGACATACCAACTCAGGTGGCCAGCGAGGTTCTGGCACAATGACCGCACCCAATTCCGAGGCTGTTGTACGATGCATTCAAAAAGCGGTGGAAGAAGCTGGAATTGATCCGAACGAAATAGATCTTATTAGTGGACACCTGACCTCCACAAAAGGTGATCCCATCGAAGTTAGAAATTGGGTGAAAGCACTCGGGAGAAGCGGTGAAGATTTTCCTTTCATCAATTCCCCCAAGTCAATGATTGGTCACAGCATCGCAGGTGCGGGCTCAATTGAGCTAGTAGCGTGCGTTTTACAGATCGCTAATGACTTTATTCATCCAAGTTTGAACACGGAAGAAATTCATCCAGAAATTTTATCAGAAATTTTTGGGGGTAGTATTCCACAGAGTTGCCTTGAGCGAGAAGTCAATACAATTATTAA
>CAYYNA010000031.1:16087-23305 GCA_964472815.1 uncultured Roseivirgaceae bacterium | reverse complement strand
GCAAAAGTCAGATCTGTGCCTCCCAGAAAAGTCTCTACGTATTTGCTGCAACAGCCTTGTGTGTGATAGACTGCAATATCTAAATCGCCATCGCCATCTAAGAAGGCTAGCTCAATGTCGCTGGCTTCCCAACTTCCAAATCCAATCGTATCAATAGGACTCAAGACGCCACCGTCATTTCTCCATATTTCAATGCCAGGATTAGGAACACCTGTTGTATTCTCGGCAGCTCTGATCATGTCCTGGTCTCCGTCTTGGTCGAAATCACCGAACACCTGTTCGTAAGATGGGCCAGCCAACACCTGACCAACAGTGAAATTACCAGTGCCGTCATTTAGCCAAACCCGTGAAGGAAAATCTTCACTAGCTGTGACAATATCTATATTTCCATCATTGTCAATATCGACAGTGTCTACGTCATATACTGCAGAAACAGTCAGAAGGTCCGTATTTGGAGTAAAAGTCCCTCCTCCTTCATTTTCATAAATTGAGAAAACGCCGTTGCTACCAAAGAGCAAATCAGCATCACCATCGCCATCCAAATCTCCAGGTCTTGATTCCCCTTTAAACTTCGCGATCTGAGAAGTAACTAAGCCTCCTACGGAAGTTTCGAAGATGAATGTTGAATCCGCTTCTGTATTAATCACAAATTCATCTAGTCCATCATTATTGATATCGGAAGGAAAGACATCCCTTATACTTTCATTGTTGTTAAAAGTTAGTGTATTCCCTGTGGTGAACAGATTACCACCAGCACCACCGTTCACAAGTATTCTTACGTAAGGGTTAGGGTACGAATCAAACGGGATGACAATCTCTGTATCCCCATCATCGTCAATATCAAGCGTATCGCCAGCATTATACGCATTAAAAACTGGTGTGTAGGGTCCTGCATATGAGAAATTCCCAATTCCATCATTTGAAAAGACCTGAAGCGGGGTTCCAGTGGAGATAATGTATGCTTTTGAAAGTACATCTAAGTTGTCGTCACCATCTGCATCAATGAGGCCAATAAGGTCAGTGGAGGGTTGAAATACATAGGTACCCTCGATAGCAGTTGTGTCACTAAAATCAAAAGAATCGTTCCTTAGTAGGGTTACAAACCGATAAAATGGGGATACCGTCTGCCTGGTTTCTGCTACAAAATCCAGATCTCCATCCCCATCAATATCTCCTGTAAGCTCCAGATCTTCATTGAAATTGACAGCAGGCATGGTCGCCGGAACTGAGGCGAAATTTCCAGTTCCATCGTTAACAAAAACTTGGGCGGTAGCTCCGTTTCCATTTTGCATAAAAATGTCCAGATCTCCGTCTCCGTCAAAATCTGCTAATATGGAGTTTTCAACGGCACCCGCAGTATTCGAGAGTGGTGTGGAAGCAAAGCTGAAGGCGCCATCATTCCTGAATATGATAGGATCGTCGAAATAACTGACATAAATGATGTCATTATCTCCATCTCCATCAATATCACCAGTTAGGACATTTACGGTGTAAGAGTTTCCTAGAATGATAGGTGGAGCAAGGTCCACTTCTTGGGCAGCTGCTTGATTAGAAGTAGCCACTATCACTCCGAAGGCAAGAGCAACTGCCCAGTGCTTGTAGTTAAGCTGCGTTTTAATTCCGGACTCCTTACTAATACCGGCAATTCTTTTTTCTAAGCTCTTGAGTCGCTCTACCGCATTCCTTCGGTTTCGATAGCGTAGTTTCTGAAACTCTCCTTCTTTGACATTCTTGTGAAACCTGGAGGAGAGTTTGCTGTGTTTATTTTTTAGGCGGCTGAGGAGGGATTGGTAAAGGGTGCTTTTCATTTTTCTTGAACGTAGTGGTACAACCAACCTTCAAGTTAAGCACTTTAAAAATTAAAAACATCATGAGTCGGTCTTCTTAATCTAAGAAAAGTACTAATTCATCATTTTTTAATCATACGATAAACTAACTGATCATCACCCGAATTTCCGCTGAATCTGATCAAATATTGACCAGGCGATAGCTGAGAGGTGTTTATTTGCATTTTACGCTGACCTTGCGGTATCGACCTAGAAATTAGGACCTTGCCTTCCAATGATAAGACCTCCATCTTAATCTCTGCCGTCTTTGTTTTTGTGTATTCAATTGAGATAAAATCTACCGTTGGGTTAGGATAGATGTTGAAGTCAGCAAAGAAATCGGAAGGAATACCAAGTATAAACTCTATTTCAATACCTTCTGGAGTGGCGAATACTTCTAGAGTAAATGTGTCGTCTGAGATTCCCGCTGCTCCTACGGTAAACTCCACCTCTGCATCAGGATCGAGTGGGACGCCAGGATACTCCACGAAGAATCTATACGTCCCTTCTGGCAAGAAGCCAAATTCGAATTCTCCTTGATCGTTCGTCTCCCCGTAGGCAAATAATTCGAAATCATCTTGGCGTCCACCAGTTCTCCTTCTACGAAGACCACATTTTCTCCTCTTAGCTCTTCTTCTAGTCTCTATTCTCGCTTCATCTTCGGGGAAATCCTCTTCCACAGATCCACTTAGCGCACCTTCACCCGGATCAACTTCATCGGGAAATTCCACCATACTAATCAAGAGGGTGGTGTCTTTGGTCAAAGAGAGGATCTCTGCCTCTTCGGAAAGAAACACATCGCCGAAGAACGTGGGCACATATGTGGCGTCAGGATTTTGATTTCCATTTCCATCAGATACGGGAACCACTGATTCTACTGCCAGCAAATAATTATCTAGCAACACTGCAGGGAATGAAAAAGAACTGGAAACATTAAGTATTCCTGACTCACCCTCAAATTGTATTGTGTCACCTAGGTCCTCGCCTAATGGAAACAAGTAAGCATTTACATTTTCTCCGATCGGCGTTTCAGTGTCCTCGTCCAAGGATTGAACTGAGATAACTGCATTAGCTAGTATTTCTGCCGGATCGGAGTTGATAGTTAGCCCAGTAGCAACCGTATTAGTTATGGAAACTTCATAATCCCCGACATCCTCTCGGCTAAGCGAAGGAATAGTGAGTTGGGAATCTGTTTGGCCAGTCAAAACCGCTCCATCAAGACTCCAGACGTATTCATTATTTGGAGCAATTCCAGAGTTTACGGAGAAAACAACTTCTGATTGCGCTCGAAGCACTGTGTCAACGGCGGTAAAGGAGGGCTCTTGATTTACTGAAATGCTAACTGGAGCTAAGGTATTTTGTGGTGAATAGACAAAGCCAGGAATCCCTACATTAGGTTCTATGTCATCAAAGGACAAGTTATTTCCTTGGACTCTTAAGTCAACTAGCGCAGTTAGGGGAGTCAATACGGGAATTGAATCCATCGCATTATTTAAGATCGAAATGTTGGTCATATTCGATAATCCAGTGATTTCCTGCGGCAAGGCTCCAGTTAAATTATTGTCGTTGAGATAGAGGATTTGTAGCGAGGATAGGTCTCCAAAAGTGGTAGGAATCGTCCCATCAAGACTTAGGAAGCCAAAATCAATCTCTTCTAGGCTCGATAGATTGCCTAGCTCTTCAGGTATGGTTCCTGTAATACCTGGCATAGACCAAATTCTTAGCAGAAGAAGATTTTCCAGATTTCCAAGTTCGGGGGGAATAGTACCTTCAAATAGGTTGTCTCCAAGATTGAGCGCAAGGAGGGAAGTAATGCTACCCAATGAGGCTGGGAGCGGTCCAGAAAACTCATTTTGATCAAGTATCAAAAATTGGAGATTTAGGAGTCCTGTAAGATCTGGGATGCTTCCTGAAAATTGGTTTCCTGATAGCAAAATGTTCCTTACTTCTACCAGGTTCTGCAGGTCATTAAGAATGGTACTGCTGGTAAGAGTATTAAACCTTAAGTCCAGGGTCTGTACGCTAGTAAGGTCACTGATCTGGGATGGTACCTCGCCAGCAAGTCCATTCGTATTCAAGTCAAGGGCAGTTACTCTGTCGCCATCTACCGTGACGCCAAACCAGTCTTCAACTTTCTGGCCATTTTCGAGCCAATTAGTATTTTCCGTCCAATTAGGGCCATCCGTCGCATTAAAAATTGAGACCAACGCAAGTGAATCTGCTTCATTGATAGGCGTGGATAGGTTCTGACCAAGGTTCACTGTAATCACACTGGCATTTAGTGCAATGTCCTCATCAGGTATCCGGTTAAATGAAACATCAAAATCAGTCAGGGGCAAACCAGTTAAATCAGGCAGTCCATCTATGTTATTGCTTCTGATATTTAAGAAGTTCAGGTTGATCAAACCAGCAAAAGATGACGGGATTGGTCCCGTAAGTTGGTTTTCATCAACATCTAGAGAACCGAGATTTATAAGGCTGCCTAATTCAGAAGGTATTGTCTCTGAAAGGTTGTTTTGTCCCAGATCAAGAACGGTTAGGCTCCCTAGGTCTCCAAACTCTGGAGGAATAGATCCACTAAATCCGTTCCCTCTAAGATTAATAAAGTCGAGATCAGAAAGCGACCCAATTTCAGGAGGCAAAGGACCTGAAAGGTTGTTGAATTCAAAATTCAGCACACTTAAGCTTACCAAGTCTTCCATTTCATCAGGCAGTGTGCCAGTCAAGTTGTTGGCAGGGAGTGTTACTTCAAGAACTGATCCGTCGGTAGCCGTCACACCAAACCAAGTATCTAATGGTCCGGAAAGCCAATTCGTATTGTTGGTCCAATTTGCACCATCAGTTGCATTATATAGTGCAACGAGCGCAAGAGAATCAGGGGAGGGAAGCGACCCTTCAGCTATGGCGGTGATTCCAAATGGATAGGAGAATTCATCGGAATCATCATTAAGGACTAATACGCTACCAGCAATCACAGCAGCATTCTCCGGAGTATAGGTGAGGCTAAAAGAGGTAAATGATTCTCCTGAAACAGTTGTTGGGAGCGATATTCCGCTCACCTGAAAATCGGCGGAAACATCATTCATACCGTCCGTCGCAGAAACTGTAATACTTGTTACTCCTAAATCAGCAAGGCCTATATTCTGTATGATAAAGGTAGAAGTTTTGGCTTCTCCAACTTGGACGGTCCCAAAGTCTGTTCCATCATCAACAGATGGCGTGGTGTCTCCAGCCAAAATATCAATTCCGTTCCCTTGTATGTTAATTTCCTGATTTTCAGGAACCCCTGTGCCATCGTTGAAAAGAACCTTTGAACCGGTGTAGTATCCACTGATTGCAAGGTCAGTATCTCCATCACCATCTAAATCTCCAAAAGTGATAGTAGAATACTCATCAGTGAAAGCCTGGATGTTGCTATCAAATTCAAAACCTCCTGAGCCGTCATTGGCCCAAAGTTGAGGTTCAGCCAAATAACCACCCGAAATGAAATCTACATCCCCGTCTCCATCAATATCAGACACAAAGCTTCTATAAGTAGAACCAGTACCTATTCCTGTGTAGGTTCCGGCAAGTCCTGTCCCATCATTAAAAAAAATGTAGCTCTGTGTACCCGAGTCATTAAATGCGTTTGATGCCAAAATATCTAAATCCCCATCTCCATCAAAATCAGCGAGCGCAACTCCGTAAAATTCATAACTTCCAGAAACGGTAAACGCAGCACCATAACTCAAGATTCCAGTTCCATCATTGAGTAGGACTCCTATTGCACCTTCGGCTACTACCACATCAAAGTCCCCATCGCCATCTGCATCCCCAACATCAAATTGATAGGTATCGGGAGCTTGATAGCTAGACTGTTCGGTAAAACTCAGCGAGCCATTATTTCTGTAAACCGTAATTGATGAGACATCATCGAATATCATACTGTCATAATACTGATTGTTAACAAGGATATCCAAGTCACCGTCTCCATCCATATCTGCTAGCTCAACTTGCTCTACATCGTCTCCATTAGCAAAGTTTGACACATAGCTCAGAACACCACCGGTGTTTGACCAGATATCAAATCCGGTTTCATCTTCTTTCCCCACCACCATGTCCTCATCGCCATCGCCATCCAAATCCCCAAAAGCGGCAGCATATCCAAGATTCCCAAATTCCTGACCAACAGTGAAGTTTCCTGACCCATCGTTTAGCCAGATCCTTGCGTTACTTTCGCTTATCTCAGCAAAGTCCAGATCCCCATCACCGTCGATATCAACGAGGTGTGAGTCGTAGGCTACAGAGACTTGTAATATCTCAGCATTCTCAATAAATACTCCACTTCCTTGATTTTCTAGTGTGCTAAGTCCTCCGGCATTCAGATAAAACAAGTCGTCATCAGCATCAAGGTCCAGGTTTGCTGGTACGCCTCCTCCAACAAATTCTGCTAATCTGTTGAAAGATCCAGCGCCGTTTTCCTGAAATAGAATTGCTGAGTCCACTTCAGTAATCATCATAAACTCTTCTCTACCATCCCCATTAAAATCAGCGACGAATAGATCGTCGGGATATTGGTTATTAGGAATTGTAAAAGTGGTCTGTTCGGTAAATGTGAAATTGGAAGCATCCTCGTTAAGGAATGGTCTGATCTCGATATTTGGATAGCCACCACTTAATGCCGAAATGATATCAAAGTCTCCATCATTGTCGAAATCAAGAGCAGCAGCACCTTCGGTCAAATCATAATAAAGGCTGGTACTGAGTACATTTGAAATCCCAGAATCTACGAAATTCCCACTACCATCATTTTCGAAAGCTAGTAACGCGTCGTTTCCGGAAGCATCTCTACCACTATAGATAATATCTAAATCGCTATCTCCATCTTCATCGACCAATCCCAGAATTTTTGCTGCCGGATTACTGGAGTAAGGTGAATTCAGTGTTGCATTGGAAGTGAAAATGAAATTGTCGTTCAATATTACTTCAACGCGACGTATGTAGGTCCCCATTTCAAATGATTGAACAACTACATCCAAATCCCCATCTGCATCTACATCGCCAGTATACAAGAAGTCTTCGTCGACTTGTAAAGTAGGAAATGATGCAACCTGCGGAGTGAAAGAGCCTGTGCCGTCATTGACAAACACTTGGTTGGTAAAAGACCCATAGGGCCCATTCTCCATGAACAAATCCAAATCTCCATCTTGATCAAAATCTGCAAGGCTGGTTAATCTAATAACACCTAAATCTTGAGTGGTGAGCGCTG
Organism: uncultured Roseivirgaceae bacterium; assembly: GCA_964472815.1. Taxonomy (GTDB): domain Bacteria; phylum Bacteroidota; class Bacteroidia; order Cytophagales; family Cyclobacteriaceae; genus Ekhidna. The sequence continues at coordinate 16,231 of CAYYNA010000031.1, read as the reverse complement.
AGGGTGTGAAAGCAAAGCCGCCATTATTGGTCAGAATAGTCGGACTCTCCAGATAGCCAACAATGATCCCATCGATATCACCGTCACCATCAATGTCACCGATGTGCGCATTGTTAATGTAAGGAACCCCTAGTTGCTGAGGGT
>CAYYNA010000031.1:0-15987 GCA_964472815.1 uncultured Roseivirgaceae bacterium | reverse complement strand
TTCCTTTTGTGGTGCCGGGATCTCTGGAAGGATCCATCCACAATGTTTTTGTGAAATCGAGCTGTAAGTTTTGCGTGTTTGTTTTTAAGCCTACTTAATAAGGATTGGTGGAGTGAATGCTTCATGTTGGTGGTTGTTCTGTCTCTTTCTCAGGATCGTTCCAAAACACTTCTTGCTCGGTGACAACTGTACTTCGGTGCAATCCCTTTTCTAAATTTAATACGTTTGGACGCAAATTCCCATTGAGGACCAGGAGGTCATATAGCTCTTCCACACTTGTTTGATAAGTAATGTGTCCGCACGGTTGGCCAGTAGGGATATACACAACTGTAATTCCGCAAGTAACGGATCTTTTAGCAACAGGTGCTTCTTTAAATAGTGAACTATTCGGTCTTAGCTTGGATGTGGCAATGAATAAATAATCCCCAATCCTGTCCATCCCTCGGGCAAAGCCATTTAGTTGTGTCACTATATCGTACTTCCCGGATTCTATATCTACTTTCACGAGCTCACCGGTTGCAGAAAGCAACATCCAAATTCCGTCTTGGTAAATACGCGGAGTATGCGGAACCGGTAATCCGGCCAAAGCAATTTCATTACTTTCCATATCTATCAAGACACCTCCAGATAGCATGTTTTCTTTCCATGACCTTGCTTCATTGCCATCTCCTAATGCGGAAATGTATTTCGGTTTACCGGATTTTGGATCTACTGCCAATCCATTTAGGTGGCATCTATCCTCGGGCTTTAATTCGGTGATCCAGCTAGGTTGCCAGAAAGAGTCAAAGCTGAATGAATCGTTGATTTTAGAAACATTCGAGAATAAGGTATTTACACCTAATAGTCCATTGGCCGTAAATTGAATGTCGTGCATGTCAAGCGGCCCGGTGTAGTAGCTAGCTCGCGGAATGTATAAACTGTCATAGACGTTGGGGTTGGGTGCATAATTGGCGGCCAAACCGGGCGCGTTTCCAGTAACCACTACTGAATCGTTCGTCGCGATGGCCCACCGATGGCCATTCTTAGCCATGCCCATAGGTTTTGGAAAAGTCCTTGGAAGTTGCACCAGCTGATTTTCATCTTTGGCAGAAAAAATCACCACTTTTCCAGTTTGATAGGTACTTATTGCAATGGAACACTTCAGGCCTAAAAGAAGCTCAGGAATATTTGGGGAATAGGAATAACTAAATGGAGGAGGTGGATTCATAAGTGTTTCTCGGAATTTATCTCAATATAAAAAAAGGACACAATTGTAATATCCTTCAAAGTAAAATGCATAAAAAAACCCTGACCTTTCCAGATCAGGGTTCTTATTAATATTTCTAATTATTTAATACTCATCCTCATTAAAGAAGAAGTCTTCCTTCGTTGGATAGTCAGGCCATATTTCTTCGATGTTTTCGAACGGTTGACCGTCATCTTCAAGTTCTTGTAGGTTCTCCACTACTTCCAGTGGAGCACCAGAACGGATGGAGTAATCAATCAATTCGTCTTTGGTGGCTGGCCAAGGAGCGTCTTCCAAGTAAGATGCTAATTCAAGTGTCCAATACATATACTCGCCTCGTTTAAGTGTGCCTTTTTAATAATGCGCGCAAATATAATTTTATTACGTAGAAAACAAAGTTTGTTTAGCGGCATTAATTGAAAGGTAATTGCCATACATCAAAAGTCAAGAAAAAGTTGCGACTTTTTTTAAAATTCTCCTTTTTCAATCCATTCCAGAAGGATCGTTTTGATCTCGATTTTCCTTTTCTGTCCTTTGATTTTACCCTCGACGAGCTTGTTCATTGAGCCGTCGGAAGAAGAAAAATTAGCTGAGTTCTCCTCGTAAATCTTCAGGTCTTCTTTGTCGCGTTGGATCAGATCTTTAACGATTCCTCTTTTGATCCCCTTCTTCTTTTCTTTATCCAGTTTCGTAAAATCGGGGAATCGCTTGTTTGCTAATTTGATCGTAAAATCCTTCTCCATTAGTAACTGAATAAGCTGCAAGCACTTATTCTTATCATCAGACCTGGAACGATCCTTAAAGAGATTCTTCTTGATGCTATCTAGCTCTTTTTTGTCGAAAGGAAGAGTCTCCGATTTAATCTGTTCCAGCTTATCTAGTATCTCTTTGAAATTGATGGCATTTACGAATTTCTTCTTTCCTCCCTTGAGGGCCTTCTGGAAGGCATTGTGTAGCGGTTGATAAAATTCCGAAGGAATTCCATTGGTTTCCTTCCACTGTGTTTTCAGTTCTTTGACCTTATCGAAACGTTCTTTTCCTCGAAGTTCAGTCAGCTTTTCTGCTGCTTCCACAAGTTCTTCGTACTGTCTTTTCCTATGCTCTATGAGTTTCTGCTTATCCTCATAAAACTGCTTTTTACGATCAAAGAAATGAGTGATCTTATCCCAAAATGCTTTTTCTAGTTCCTCATTTTTCTCTTCCTCAGCACTACCGGTTTTGATCCATCGAGCCTTAATGTCGTGGGCCTTTTCTGTGGACTCTTTCCAGTTGATTATTTCATCAAGCTCTTTCGCTTCCTCTATCAGCGCAGTTTTGATTTCTGTATTCCTTTCCCTGTTTTTTTGAATGATGTCCTTTACCAGGGTTTCATATTTGTTGATGTTTTCCAACAAGGCGGAATAGTCACCGAGACCATCATGCTCAGGAAGCTGCCCTTTGAGGTGAACCAACTTCATGAGAAAAGAACCCTTGTTTGTGGTGTTATCGATCTTCTCTGTTACCTCCGCAACTTTGGACGATAGGTCCTTAAATCGTTCTTGGAAAAAGACCGTTGACTTTTCGACATCATCATCACGGACCTCCCCAATCTCACGGTCTGGATGTTCCGCCCATCCCGTACGATAGATTTTTCCATCTTTAACAAAACCAAAAGGTATTTCAGTCATTTTCGGAGTAGGAGTTTTTTCTTAAGCGTGGTTCCGTGGTATATTAGATTCTTAATCAAACTTAAACATGTCCGACGAAAAGATCATCTTCTCCATGTCTGGGGTGAACAAGATTTACCCACCACAAAAACAAGTTCTTAAGAATATTTATTTGTCCTTTTTCTACGGTGCGAAAATAGGCGTATTAGGTTTAAATGGTGCTGGTAAGTCCTCATTACTTAGAATAATTGCAGGAAAGGATACAGAATATCAGGGGGATGTAGTTTTCTCACCTGGATATTCTGTGGGGATGCTGGAGCAAGAGCCAGAGCTTGATCCGGAAAAGACCGTCATAGAAGTAGTACGGGAAGGGGTGAAGGAGGTCAATGATCTGCTTAGGGAATATGATGAGGTAAACGCAAAATTTGCAGATCCGGAAGTTCTGCAAGATCCAGATAAGATGACCAAGCTGATCGAGCGACAAGGAGAAATTCAGGAGCGTTTGGATGCGACAGGAGCCTGGGAGATTGATCATAAGTTGGAAAGAGCAATGGATGCGCTCAGAACACCGCCGGAAGATGCAGTGATCAAAAACCTCTCTGGTGGTGAGAAGAGAAGAGTCGCGCTTTGTAGACTATTGCTGGAGCAACCAGATATTCTTCTTTTGGATGAGCCTACCAATCACTTGGATGCTGAATCTGTTCTTTGGCTTGAGCAGCACCTGCAGCAGTACGAGGGCACCATCATAGCTGTAACCCATGACAGGTATTTCTTAGATAATGTGGCGGGTTGGATTTTAGAACTAGATCGGGGAGAAGGGATACCTTGGAAGGGAAATTATTCCAGCTGGCTTGAGCAGAAAGAAAAGAGACTGGCTCAGGAAGAGAAACAAGAATCAAAGCGACAAAAAACGCTACGGAGGGAGTTGGAATGGGTCCGAATGGGGCAGAAGGCTAGGCAGGCTAAGGGCAAGGCAAGGCTGAATGCTTACGACAAGCTGCTAAGTGAAGAGGGGAAAGAGCAAGAAAAGAACCTTGAATTGTACATTCCTCCAGGACCAAGATTAGGTGCAAAAGTGATTGAGGTAAATGGTGTGTCAAAGTCATTTGGTGACAAGCTTTTGTTTGAAGACTTGTCTTTCACCCTCCCGCAAGGAGGCATAGTCGGAGTAGTAGGCCCAAATGGTGCTGGTAAGTCCACATTGTTCAAGCTCATTACGGGAAACGAAGAACCTGATGCTGGAAGCTTTGAAGTGGGGGAGACAGTGGAGATGAGTTACGTGGATCAAGAACATGATCAATTGGCGGCAGATAAGACGGTCTTCCAAATTATCTCTGAAGGAAATGAATTGATTGACTTAGGTGGGAAGGAGATGAATGCCCGAGCTTATGTGAGTAAGTTTAATTTCACTGGACCAGATCAGGAAAAGAAAGTAAGTAAGTTATCCGGAGGAGAGAGAAACAGAGTGCATTTGGCATTGACGCTTAAGAAGAGTTCAAATCTTATTTTACTTGACGAGCCTACAAACGACTTAGATGTGAATACGCTTCGAGCATTAGAGGAAGCGTTGGAAAATTTCGGAGGTTGTGCGGTGGTTATTTCGCACGACCGGTGGTTCCTGGACAGAATCGCTACGCACATTTTGGCTTTTGAGGGTAACTCTCAAGTTTATTGGTTTGAAGGAAATTTCTCTGATTATGAAGAGAATAGGAAGAAGCGTTTGGGTGATGAAGGTCCTAAGAGAATTAAATACAAAAAGCTGATGGCTTAAGTTTTTTTATGCTCAATTAAACCTTGACGTAATGGGATAGTCAAAGAGGCAAAAAATCCTATTATGAAAAGAGTATATATCATCGTTTTTCTCGCTTTGTTAATGTGCGCACCTGCAGTACAACAAGAAGCCAACAGCCAAACAACAAAAAAAGAGCGAGTAGCCAAAAGAAGAGTTAAGAAAAGAGCAATCAGAAGAACCACTAGAAGAAAAGTCAGAAGAAAGGTAAATAGAAGAGCTCATGTTAAATATGTATCTCTGCCGAGGTATGGTCGGAGATATGCTGTAGTTCCGGCTGGTGCTGTTAGAATCAGACGAAATGGTGTGGTGTACCATTATCACAAAGGAGTCTATTATGCTCCTACAGGAAAGGACTTTGTGGTGGTAAAACCTGCAGTTGGCATACGAGTAGTATCATTACCGCCGGCGAGAGTTGTAACTGATACTCCGAAAGGTCGGTACTACTATTACTACGGCACGTTCTACGCTCAAGTGCAGGATGCATATGAAGTAGTAAATGCTCCGGAAGGTGCGATAGTGGATGCAATCCCTGAAGGGTATGCAGTTGAAGAGGTTGGCAATGCGGAGTTTTATGTTTGGAATAATACTTACTACAGAGAGGTAGAAGCTACGGAGTTTAATGATAGGACTGGTTATGAGGCGGTGAAGCTATCCTGAAAAATCTAATGACATCTAAAAACAAAAGCCCGGAGGCCGGGCTTTTTACATTTATATCTTTTTGAAAACTACATTCTTCTTACTTTCCCACTGCCGGAAGAATTACTTATTACCCTGTCAGGATTTCCATCGTAGTAGACACTTCCACTCCCTGAGATGGAAGCCTCTATCTCGTCAGTCACGGTAATGTAGCAGCTTCCAGATCCACTGATTCTTGCTTCAAAAGATGCAACAGTCATGTCTTCAGCCTTTACTCTTCCCGAACCACTAATTCTGGCAGAAGCATCTTCAGCAGATCCACTTAGTCTAATACTTCCGGAACCAGAAATTCGAGCATCCAATTCATCACCTTGCAGGTCAAGCTCCATGTCTCCTGAGCCACTTACAGCTAGCTCAATATCATCGACATTGAGCGTGCCTTTTCCTTCCATATTTCCACTGCCACTGACCGAGAGTTCCTCTATTTCTTTCATGGTCACATAAATGGTCACGTCTGAATTTCTCCATCCATCTCTCCAATTCCATTTTCCTTCTTTGGAAATAGAAAGGCGATCCCCGCTCATCTTAAATTCGATTTCGTCAAAGTCATCGTCATCGCATTCAATCTCCACCTTAGTGCTAGAGCCCTGCTTCAAATACAGATTACCTGGAATGCCAAGGGATAATTCTGTGAAGTTGCCGACATCAACCGTCCGCCTTTGTGCTTCGGTTGAGAGGACGATTCCGAAAATCAGAAGAAAAGTGATTAGTGTTTTCATAGTCATTTAAGTATTTGAGTTTAACAATAATAGACAGAAATAAGATGGGAAGGTTGCTGCTAATACGGTTTTTCTCCCACCCAATTTCCCGGGGGGTCATAATTACAAACCCATAAATTATAGCCATCGCACTCAATTTTGGCACATCCTACCTTGGTAGTTGTCTTCCAAACAATTTGGGTGTAGTGACCGCAGACCTTGCCGGTTTTGCATTTGTTTCTTTGGTAGTTGTAGTCCGCTTTTTCACTGGCCCAAGCGTCCACCACGTCCTTTGGGCTGTAGTATCCAGTTGTTCCTTTAAATAAGTTCTCTCCAAACTTGTTGTTGGGGCGATGTTCAAATCCGCAATTATCTCTTTTTAGTTGCCTTGCCCAGTCAGCAGCTAGCTTAGCCATATCATCTGACCACTCCAGTTTTTCATTAACTCCCACGTCTGCTCTCCAGTAGTTGTGGCTTTCAAGAAGCTCGTCGATTTCTGCTTGGGTTAATTTGGCTTGATCAATAGGTAAAGAGTAGGCGGAGGAAAACAATAGTAGTAGGATAAGTAGTGCAGATCTCGTCATAGTGCTATTTCTTCAATTTCGTCTTTTCTGAGCAGATAAATATATTTTGCTAGATAAAACGCACCAACGCCACTAAAGATATGCCACAAGAAATGTGAACCCATCGGAATCAATTCAGCCACCGTGTAATCAATCCGTCTAAGTATTAGGCTTAAAGAGAGTGCTAGGACAGAAATCAGGATCGGGCTTAAATGCTTGAAATTATTTCTGATTAAGTAAAAAATGACTGGAAAAAAGATCAGGAACCCAGCGATAAAATATCCGACGTTTGTAGCTGTCTGACCTTCGAAGAAATAAAAAACATTGGTAAACCGCAGAAAGGTGAGGGGGAACACAACACTAGCAACCTGCCACCTCTTTGGTAAGACTTTGTCCCAGAAAAATACGCTGACAGAGATGGTGACAATCGCGGTTGGTAACACATCCATCCACAGCAAAAATGATGATGTTCTAAACGCGTGGTAAAGAAGACTTCCAGTACCTCCCAAAAAAAGGAAAGGCATAAGAAAATAAAGGAAGGGAAAGTCTCTAAAATTCCATTTCAAGTGGAAAGCCCAAAATACTGCGGGAAGCACTATGGCCAAGGAAGAAATTGCGTTCCATGGTTCAGAAACAAACGCCGTAAGGTCTGTTTCTGCATAGATCGGGCCACCATCTGGTGGAGTTAAAACTTGCATAAGTACGCAGAGATTCGAAAACATCACTAGTGATTAACTAATTGGCACGGGTTTTGATTATTTATTTAACATCTTAAAACGATAGGTTATTGGTTATTGGTTAGTTGAGTTTAATCCCGTTTGCCGATTTGGTGAATGGGATTATTTTTTGAAAAAACTTGTAACATATCGGGATTCTCCAATCTAAGATTTATATATTGAAAAAAATCGCTTGAAGATTGGATCAGACTGTTACCTCTCACTTAGACATTGCCAAGTTTTATAAAAAAGTAAGGACTCAGACAGAATCTCTTTGCGCTCCTTTGGAGGTTGAAGATTTTGTTGTGCAGCCAGTTGTGGATGTCAGTCCCCTAAAATGGCATCTGGGACATATGACCTGGTTCTTTGAAACTTTTGTTTTGGTCCCTAACCTGCAAGGGTATCGAGTGTTCAATGAAAAGTTTCCATACCTATTTAACAGTTATTACATTTCAGCAGGGGATAGATGGACACGAGCTAATCGAGGGCAACTGACCAGACCAACCGTTGATGAGATTTTCAAATACCGAAAATATGTCGACGAGCAAATGGTTGAATACCTATCAGCTTCCGAACTATCGGAAGACGTCAAAAGACTAGTTGAGCTTGGGTGCAATCATGAGCAGCAGCATCAAGAACTTTTTCTTTACGACATAAAAAGGATCTTAGGAGACAATCCGCTTTTCCCTGAGTATCTCGCAAGAGATCAGGTCACAAACGGGTCACCAAAAAAAATGGGTTGGCTTTCGGTAGAGGAAGGAATTTACGATATAGGCTTTGAGGGCAATGGTTTCCATTTTGATAATGAAGAAGGGAAGCACAAAGTATTTGCCCATTCCTATGACATCTCTTCAGCTCTGGTCTCCAATGAAGAGTACTTAGCTTTTATTCAGGAAGGTGGTTATCAGAATCATTCGCTATGGCTCTCTGAGGCGTGGGACTGGGTAAATCAGAATCAGATTAATTCACCAAGGTATTGGCATCAGGAAGATGGAGGAGAGTGGTGGAACTACACGCTGGGGGGATTCAAAAAAGTGCAAGGACATGAGCCTGTCGCTCATATCTCCTACTATGAAGCAGACGCTTTTGCCCGCTGGAAAGGATGCAGGTTGCCCACTGAATTTGAATGGGAAATAGCTTGTGGTAAGTATGCAAATGAAGCCTCACCTGAAGCCAATTTTCTTGAAAGTGGCAATTTTTCCCCCGTACAGACGAATTCCTATGATTTCTTCGGGAACCTATGGGAGTGGACTTCAAGTTCTTACGCTCCATATCCCTACTTCAAAATAGCAGAGGGAGCACTCGGAGAGTACAATGGCAAATTCATGATCAATCAAATGGTGCTGAGAGGAGGATCTTATGGGACACCCCAAAGTCATATAAGAAAGACATATCGTAATTTTTTCCATCCGCATCTGAGATGGCTGTTTTCAGGTTTTAGGTTGGCCAAGTTTATTTAAAATATGAAGGAAATAACGGAGGTAGAGAGCAGCTTTCTCTCAGACGTATTAGAAGGCTTACGTTCAAAAAACAAGCATTTATCTTCCAAGTACTTTTATGATGAGAAAGGTGATAAGCTTTTTCAGAGAATCATGCACCTTGATGAGTACTATCTTACTAACAAAGAGCTTGAAATCTTTCAAACACAGAAATCAGCTATTCTGGAGGCCATGGATGAAGGTGTGCCTTTTAGAATCATTGAGCTAGGGGCAGGAGATGGATTGAAAACCAAAGTATTGCTCAAGTACTTTCTTGAAAATGGGATTGACTTTACCTATTCTCCTGTAGATATTTCTGGTCATGTTTTGGAGCTGTTGGAGCAAAACCTGCTCAATGAACTTCCAGGATTGAAAGTTGAAACGTACCAAGGAGACTATTTTGATGCGCTTAGTGAAATAGGTGAGGTTGGCGAAAAGGATGTGGTCTTTTTCTTGGGATCCAATGTGGGTAATTTTCCCGGAAATGAGGCCGAAGGGTTCATAGCAAAATTGCAAGCCTTCTTAAATCCTGGTGACTTGTTTTTTATGGGTGTGGATTTAAAGAAAGATCCCTCAATCATCTTGTCAGCCTATAATGACAGCCAAGGAGTCACGACAGCCTTTAATCTAAACTTATTGGATCGAATCAACTCCGAGCTAGGAGGAAACTTTGATAAAGACCAATTCTTACACTACCCCTATTACAATCCTCAAACCGGCGAGTGCAGAAGCTATTTGATCAGCAAGAAAGACCAGACGATTACTATCAACGGCGAAGAGATTCACTTTAGAGCATGGGAGGCAATCTTTATGGAAGTTTCCAAAAAGTATGATGAAGTGCAGCTAAATGAGCTTTCCTCTTTGACCGGGTTCAAGCAAATTGAAATTTTCAAGGACGCTCAAAATTGGTTTGCTGACGTTCTTTGGCAAGTCGAAGAGTAGTTTTCGCTGACAACAGCAATCTATCTTGCACGGTAGGTGCAACCTGAAGAGAGATCTAGCGGTAACTAATACATATGGAGATCACCAGAAAGCAGAGATCTCTTCCTGAATAAAGCATTGAACTAAGAGTGCGCACGAGAGGAGTCGAACCTCCACGGCCTAAAGCGGCCACCAGGCCCTCAACCTGGCGCGTCTACCAATTCCGCCACGTGCGCTTGAGGGATTGCAAAAATAACTTTTCAACCGAAACTAGGGCATGGAAAATAAAAAAAGCCGGTACTGACCGGCTTTTGTATTTAGATTTCGTTTGCGCTAAGTCTAATGGCCCTCTTCTGCATCCTCATCGTGAGGGGCATGCGAAGCATGATAGCTATGCGTGATTTTTTCTGTTTGCGATAAAAGCAATGCAGAAACGATGAAAACCATGTGAATAACAATCTCTATGATTACACCTTCTGTACTGGTCTTCTCTACTTCATTCCTGTAGTTCATGAATGTCTTTAATAAGTAAACCCCTGAGATAGATGCCAGCGAAGTAGCTAGCTTAATTTTTAATTGCCCAGCATCCAATCCCTCTAACCACAAAGGTTTATCATCATGCATATCAACGTCAATCCGGCTGGTAAAAATGGAATAACCACCAATTGTCACCATCACAACCAGGTTCATCACCATGGAGATGTCCACAAGGCCCAGCACTTTAATCATCACTTCCGTTTCATCCCACTTTTGCAGATTAGCAGCCATATAAAGTAGCTCCTGGAAGAACTTGTAGAGATAGAAAAAAGCGGCTAAGATCAAGCCGGTGTAAAGAGGTGCTTGCACCCATCTACTCCAGAAGATAAAACCCTCAAAAAAACCTTCGAATTGCTTTATTGGTGAATTGTCGTTACTCATGATGAAGCCAGTTCAATTTTAACTGAAATATAAAAGATTATTTAATCGTAACGTTCGATTCGTCCGAAATTAAACTAATCTCTGTCGAATAACACAAGTGTGCCAGCAATATAGTCGTGCAATCCCTGTCTCCTGGGGTGAATAGCAATCATGATGAAGCCAGCGAATAGAAGCACTATGGAAAAAACTTTGCATGAATTCCGTAAGGGAATGGCGAATGCACGTGGCAGCCTGGTGGAACTATTGACGACTTGAAGTTTCGTCCATTTTTTGCCAGGACTGGCCCTCCAATTACTCAATTCGAACAACGAATGATAAAGGACATAAATGACAAGTAAGACTAAGTAGTCAAAATCTGATTTCGGCAGAAGTGTACTTAAGTAAAAAAGAATGAGGATGGGAATAAGATCAATGTTGTGAGCTAACAGGCGCTGCGAAAAAGTAGCAAAATTCTGGTTATGACCTTGATTCATAATAAGGTGAGCAAGAAAAATCTACTTGCATTAATAATCAACACATCCTTAGAAATTATTGCAATGTTATACGTGATTAGATACTTTTGCCCTCCTTTTGAAAAGGCATGTTGAGAAACATTTCGGTATGCATTTCATAACTGGAGCCAAAGTGGCGGAATTGGTAGACGCGCACGACTCAAACTCGTGTTCCTTCGGGAGTGAGGGTTCGACTCCCTCCTTTGGTACTAAAAGGTCTGCAAGATTATTGCAGACCTTTTTTATTCAAAAACTTGTATTCGATTGCCATCTGGATCTAGTAAGATAAGCATCCTCTTTCCAGAAATAGGGTCATTTACCACGCCCCCTGATCTTTCAACTCTACTTTTCTCGATAAGCGAGAGAAATTGATCAAAGTCCTTGACAGCAAAGCCGACTTTGAACAGCCCGGCAAGTTTTGTTTTCTGACTGAAATCTGGAATTTGCTCCTTAGGATCAATAGCGGAGGAAAGCTCAATGAGCTCAAGATACACTTTTCCATAGTTGAGGTTGGCTTGCTTGATACCCATTGATTCTACTTCCCGATAGTTGATCTTATTGAACCCTATACGTTCATACCATTCAAGTGAACTTTCAATTTCCGAAGTGATGATCGCAAAAAAGAACTTGCTATAGTCAGGGTCCTGTGCCTTCAGAAAAAAGGAATTAGATGCTAAAAGAACTAAGACAATCGATTTTTTCATTGGCCTTTTAGTTTAACTGGAACTGCGCTCCTTTGAAATAATGTACGTAGATAGGATTATTGTTTTGGGAAAAACCTAACAGGGTCATACCTGAAGGCAACCTAGTCAGGTTTGCCTCCTTTAGCCGTTTATTTTCTATTTCTGATATAGTCCCAATGGGCTTTTTTTGTTCAGTGGATTGAATGGTGTGATCTTCAAGGGTTTTGAAGGTTTCAAGAGACATTTTAGCAAATAATCCAGGTAGTCGAAAATCTGGCAAAATGAGTCCTCTAACGTAATACAAATCATTTCGAAGCTGAGGGAAGGGTCTACGAAGAGCAGTGGTTATACCGATTATTTTTTCATTTTCATTTCTAACTACTAAGACTACTTGCTTAGCTCTTTCGTGTGGATCACTGTTCGGGGGCAATACTTTGGCGTTTCGCCAGACATCAATGATCTCATTTATGAGAACCTCATCTTTTTCATTCCACACTTTGTGCAGTCTTAGTGCAGGATACTGTTGTTTCATGCAATTGACATTTTGACTGATTTGTAGCTTCTGATTGCAAACTTCTCGCCCAGCTCGGGATCCTCTTCCAGTTTTAATTTAGGTAGGAAAGGTAGGATTGCTTCCACGAAGGCAATGGCCTCCATTTCTGCCAGCTGGTTTCCTAGACAGTGATGTAAACCATATCCAAATGCAAGATGATTGAATTTATTTCTAGTGAAATCTATTTCCAGAGGGTTCGGAAAATATCCTGGGTCGGTATTGGCTGCCCCTAGACAAATGGTAAGAGTAGATCTAGACGGAATTTCCATACCATTTAAGTTCATTGCTTCTGCCGTCAGTCTCCCAGTTATTTGCACCGGTGAGCTAACTCGCAGGATCTCTTTTACGAAAGGTCTCACACCAAATTCTTCAATCGCCTTTTGATGCGAAGGATTTTTGATGAGCTCGAGCAAGCAGGATGTAAGTAAGGTGGAGGTAGTCTCATACCCAGCAATAAACAAGAATGCAATGACTGAACTTGGGTGTATGTCAGAAGGCTCTAAGTTCAAGTCATAAATTGCTTTTGTGATAGATGATCTTGATGCTTGATCAGCATCACATTCACTATGTATGAAATCTTGAAGCTTTTTAGCAGCTTCTTGCGATTCCAGCAGCTCCGAATAACTCAAATACGGATCGAGTGCCTGGACCACTTTTAGTCCATCGTTAGCAAGGCGAATGGACTCACGCTCTGACAATCCCAAGAGCGAACTGATGATCAACAATGGTATTCGCTTGCAAAGGACTTCCACTGCGTCAAAAGAGGCCGGTAAGTCCTTTATCGAGTCACGTACTGCTTTCTGAGCAAGCTCTCTCATCTTTTCTTGAGAAGGCCAAGAGCCAGATAAAGTGGATCGTATCGTTCGGTGCAGGATGTCATTCATCTGCACGACCATACCACTAAGTATTTCTCTCAAGGCGTCAAAATTCTGATTCTTCTTTTGCCCATACTTCGCAATTTCTTGCATTTTCAGATCCATGGACCCTGCCCTTGCCACGTCACTGGTGAGTACTTTTTTGCACGCATCGTAACCGATAATCACATAGTCACCAGACTTTGCTTTGAAGACTTCCCCATTAGCTCTCAGCTCTTCATAGTAAGGATAAGGGTTCGCTATAAAATCAGACGATGTTGGACGCCAAAAATCACTCTGCTCCATTCAGCAACGAATTATGCAAGTATTTAGAGAAGGATTCTATCGTAGGGTTGTCATAGACACTCATCGGGTCGATGTGAATATCGAGTGTGGTTTCCATTTCGGCAAGAAGAAAAATGCTATTTACCGAGTCTAGACCAAGATCATAAAATGAACTAGTTGGTACAATTTCTTGAGGGGAAATGGCGAGCTCATTGGCAATGATTTTTTTGATTATTTCCTGAATTTCTTCAAGCTTTTTCATAGACAAAAATTAACTATAAATCCGGAATCCATCTAATTCATTTTCAGTGATGACTTAATTGAGGTATTTTTGATCACGCCTAATTCCACAGGAGGATTTGACCGAAAAAAAATATACATACCTCATCATTGAAGATGATCCTGCATTCATTGAGATACTTAAGGTGATAGCTGCTAAAGTACCTAATGCAGAACTTATCGGTACCTGTGACAATACCACCGCCGCTGCTAGGTCTATAGATGTCGACAAACCAGATATTTTATTGTTGGATATCAATATTTCAGGATTGGAGGGGCCAGAAATATTGGAAGTGACCGACCATAAACCTAAGACCATCGTTGTGTCGAGTCACCCCAAAGAAGTAATGGAAAATTACGAGGTGGATTATGTGGAATTCATACAAAAACCGCTAAAAAACTCAGAACAATTGATCGGTGCGATGCTGAAGTGCATCGATCTTCTTTGATTCAACCACAGTTGGCATAATATTTACTAGTGATGATAGTTGCAATCTATGATTACATCGTCTGGCTGGCGGGTTGCGTCGAAATTATGTCATTCAGGCAGAACCAAATTGACTTCTTTTGCGAAACAATCTGGCCGTATACTAATTATAAATAACATCTAGTCAGTAGGTTACCTTATTTGACTTAGACTTATTAAATAACGTGGCAGTACTAAATAAACTATTGCAGTCCGGAATCGGGCATTCAGAAAACTCTTTAGATAAAAAGCGTGTTGTCTTTTACAATTATCTAATTGTCTTCTGCATAGTAACGACTGTTTTCCTAAGTGTCCTTACTTCAGCCTTTGGCTACATTCCCCAAGCGTTGCTATCATTCTTTGCAGCCTTACTTTGCTCTGGCCTATTTGTTTTGAATAAAAAGGGATTCGTTGATCTATCCAGGTATTTGTTTTTAATCATTTCCATTTCCATGGTTTCTGTGGGGACATATATCAATTTGAGAAATGGCCTTAATGTGGAGTCAGAGAACATGCTCATTGCTCTGATGGCTATAACCATGTTTATTCTGGACGGAAAGAGAAAGCACTTTGCGTACTGGTTTGTATTTGTTGTTTTTATCTATTTCAAAGTACTTGTACACTCAAGTGCCGGAAGCTCAGACTCTTTGCCCTTCATATTGAGCATGATAAACAACTGCATCTTAGGGATTGTACTATACGCTTTTTTGGTAGCCTTCAGGTATATTTTGGCGAAAGCACTTGATAGCAGTGAGCAAGATGAAAGAACACTTTTTTCCATGATCGATAATGTGCCAGTGTTCCTGGCTCTTGTGAACAGGGATGGTGACTATATAATCGCTAACAAAAAATATGCTTCTAATTTTCACATAGATAAAAAATCAATAGTTGGGAAAAACAGATCTGAGATCTTGTCCAAAAAGCTATTGAGGAATCAGAAAGAGTATTTTGAGCGTGCACAGCAAGGGGAGTCGGTTTCTTTCCTTCAAGAAACTCAACTACCTAACGGCACAGTCATTTCTGCGAATGGAAAATATGAGCCATTGGTTGGACAGGATGGTCAGGTAGAAGCCATATCTATCTGTGTGGATGACGTTACTCCTTTAATAAAAGCACAAGAGGCATTGAAGGTGGCAAATGAAACCAAGGATAAGTTGTTCTCAATCATTGCCCACGATATCAAGAGTCCTTTGAACATGTTTGAGACATTCCTTGATACGAGTGAACAAGCTAAAATGTCTTCCAAGGACTTTTTTGTATACCAAGATATGCTAAAAGAGAGGTTGAAGTCGCTAACTGGTACAGTGGATGAGCTTCTCGAGTGGTCTCGAATGCAGTTGGGAGGCATCAACGCCTATCCTGCCGTGGTAAACGTGTGCGATGCGGTCAATGAGAACGTAGATCTGTTTGACTCGCTTATCCGAAAGAAGAACATAGACTTCAAAGTCAATACGTCAAATGACATTTCTGCCTGGATCGATGAAAATCACTTCAAGGTAGCCTTAAGGAATCTTATCCACAATGCCATCAAGTTTACAAACGGGGGAGGCACTGTTGAGGTCAATTCGGCTCAAAATGATAACGAGACCATCGTGAGAGTGGCAGATACTGGAGTAGGTATGCATAGTGCCACAGTGGATAGAATCATCAAAAAGGAGATTCAGGATTCTCAAGCTGGAACCGCAAGTGAAATGGGGACAGGACTAGGATTGAGTCTTAGTAT
>CAYYNA010000030.1:0-23481 GCA_964472815.1 uncultured Roseivirgaceae bacterium | reverse complement strand
AATGCCTCCATAGCTCAGCTGGCCAGAGCAACTGACTTGTAATCAGTAGGTCGTTGGTTCGAATCCGACTGGGGGCTCACCAAACCCGCTAGAAATAGCGGGTTTTTTTATGGTTTTTTTCGGATGAGAACCAGCGAAGTAGGTTTGAAAGCGAACAACGTGAGCTTCACGAGGGGTCGAGCGTATGGATAAGGGTATGAGCTAATCCGAATGGGGGCTTGTAACAGCCCAAGTTATTTTCGCTTCATGCCAATAAACTCGTTTCTTTTTTAGATGACAATCATGTCACCCATAAAATGTGAAAACTGTGTTGCAGGTGATACCCTTTCCAAAACACGTGATTGGCGCTTCAAACACACGTGTTTCATCGCTCAAATACACGTCTCTCGCGGAGCAACTACACGTCTTTTCAAAGTGGACCTCATAAATCGGTTTTAGAGCACTTGGAGAGGTACCCTTTCCAAGTCGAACTTGTTTGCAGATGAGCTGTGGTTTGAACAGGAATTACTAAGAAAATCGAACCCATTTCTAAGCTAATAGGCTATTTCTGAGTGATCAGTTGCAGTATTTTCACCGCTTCACCCACATGTACATAGAAGTGGGGGCAAGTTCAAAACTGGTCTTTTGGCCTCCCTTCAGGCTTTTGTACTGATTGGATTTAACACCTTTGAGGTTCACTTCTTCTATCGTTCCGATGAGTTTCCAGGCACCTTCCGGAACGTCTACTTCAGAAAAGGTTGCGGCAGTCTGCCCTGCGTTCATGAGAACAAATACTTTTTCATTTACAATGTAGCCCAGCTGTGATTCTTCCTCAGGAGTAATCCAGGTGTAGTAGTCTTCGGGCACTGCATCAGGGACCCTAAATACTTCTCCATATTCACTCAAGCGGAATTGGTTCATGCCTTGCCAAAAGGCGTGCATGTTCTGATAGTCATTCTTGTTTTTGCCATCAGGTTTCTGTCCCACAGTTTCCCAAAGGAACTGATTGGCCGTCCGATGATTGTACGTGTCACGATAACCATGCATATACACCTTGTAACCGCCCTTGGTTTCCTTGACAACTTCTTTGAGTGGCGCATGAGCTTTGCTACGCATGATCTCTGATCCGCCGTGTGTAACAAGCGGGCCTAGTGTTGTGTAAAGGAGCGTAACGGCCAGTTTGTATTCGTTTTGATCTACTGCATAGCGGCCGTCAAAGTTTGCAGAACCAAACTGGTCAGCCAACGCAAAATTGTCATGGATATCCAGGTACGAGATGCCGCTTAAAGGCGTCTTGTCGTCTGGGAATTTGTTAGCTAGTCCCTTCATGACGTTGCTTCGCTCATCGTATTTTCCACCAGGCCAACCCCGATCTTTATTCTTGTCTTTGAGCTCAAATACAGGTCCCTTATAAGCACCCCTGGAATCGTCCTGGAAGAAAGTAATAGGAGAGTCCTCTTTGTACCAATCCCAGTCTGGGTTGTTCTCATAGTCAGGGTCATTGGAGCCAATCCAGGCTTCCCCGTAAACAATTTTATCTTGTCCAATCGCCTCTTTTAGCGCTTTCAATGTCTGTTGGTCTATTTGTCCTGCCAGGTCTATGCGGTAGCCGTCAATGCCAAATTCATCAATCCAATGCTTGCATTGATCAATCAACCATCGCTGCGTCATCGGCCGGTTCTCTGTTTTCACTTCATTGCCATAGGCTCCAATGTGATCGAAATCTTTCGTGCGATAATAATATTGCTTGTCGATGGCGTTGAAGTTGAAAAACCACTCATTGGCATCCATATTTTCTGCCGTATGATTGGGGACAATGTCAATGATTACAGCGATACCGTGATCATGAAATGTTTGCACCAGTTCCTTGAATTCCTCTCGTTCCTCTCCTGGTTGCTTGCCCTTGGTTCGGTACCTGGATTCCACAGCCATCGCGAAGGAGGTACGATATCCCCATTGGTAGTTCTCCTCACTTACTCCCTGGCTAATCATATATTCATCATCACTGAAGGAGGCTTTCCAGTCATCATCTGGAAAGTGCACATATTCCTGGACAGGCATTAGGTGCACTACATTGATGCCCAGTTCCAGCAAGTAGTCAAATCCAATTTTTTCTCCTCGAGAATTCTTCAGTCCAGGTTCGATCATTCCTGAAATTCGTCCCTTTTTCTCCTCAGGCAGGGGAAGGTTGTCTGTAAAATCCTGCACGTGTACTTCATATGCAATGACGTCCTCCATTTTAGGTATTCCAGTTGCTAAAGGAGATGCTGGAGTCGTTTTTTTCCAGATCCGACACTTACCCCAGGTATCGTCACTCACTCGAGCATATGGGTCGTTGATGTGTACGGGATTTGTTTCATAGAAGTGATTTCCAGGGTCAGCAGAGCCGTGTACGGTGAAATCATAATAAACACCATGCAAATCCTCATCAATAGTGATCTCCCAAACACCTTGGTCATCTTCTTCCAAATTCAATGTTTGGTAAGATTCTTTATCATCCTTGTCTTTATACAAATACAATTTGACTGAGGTGGCTCTAGGAGCGAACAGACGGACGGTTGTTCGACCGTCATCAATGTTGGCTCCAAGTTCCTTCGAGGAATAAGTTTCTCGGAACCAGCCATCATAAGAACAGTGCGCTTTTTGTCCCAATGAAGGAATTTCCAGGAAATAAACGCGCTTCTTATCCAATGGGACTGCTGGTTTAATTAAAGTTGTGGTTGCCTCGTTTGGCAATACTCCAGCCACCTCAATTTCATTTCCTTGGGCATCCGTAATTCTGTAGGCGGATGGAACAAGAGGTCTTTCCCCATTAACTACCGCCCAGATCAGATTTTCATTCTTGAGCTCTGCCTTCAATGGAATAGCAGCTTCAGATGGCATAAAAACTAAGTCACCACCTTTTTCATTTTCAGCTCCGGCGTGTGGTGCGAGCCAATCACCCTGGTTCATTCTGTATTTGAATTTTGTATTTGGTTTCATTATTGAGAAATCCGTGTTGTCTATGGTCAACATCCACTGCGATCCCGTTTTCTTTAATTCCCACTCAGGAGCATCTGTTGTCGCATCCCAGTTCCGAAAAGCTCCGGTGACCCAAACTTTTTCTGGTTTAACAGCATAAAGTGATTCATCAAATATAAAAGTGACTTTGTCACCAAACACCCCGTATCCTTGTGACTTTTGTTGGTCGGTAAAGGATTGCGCATCAATAGCTAGTGATGATAGTACTAAGGTTAGTAGGGATAAGAAGCTTTTCATATGTTGGTCAATTCATGAAATTCAGGAAAAATTCAATTAATGATGCATGTATCATCTCAGTTAGCAATTAGAAAAGATTATGGTCCTAACCACAATATCTTCACAGCATGAAGAATATGGACCCTTAGAACTTGATGCTCTTGATCTTTTCTGGTTCTTTAATGCCTATCGTACTCCCATTCACCTCTATGTATCCATCTTTCTTAAATTCCGAAAGGACTCTGATAACTGATTCTGTTGCAGTGCCGACCATACTTGCTAAATCTGCTCGAGCGACCTCAAACGACACGATCCCTTCTTCCGCTTTTTCATCAGCATATGTTTCATACAATTTCATGAGGGAATCTGCAGTTCTTTTTCTTACGGTATTGTAGGCAATCTCCATCAACTCGTGCTCTCTCTCGGCTAAGTCCTTCGCAATCATCTTGATGAATGTAGAAGAAACCTCTCTGTTATTAAAAATGAGTTTTTGAAAATCATCTCTAGGTATTAGCAGCAGTTCGGTTTCCTCTAGTGCTTCGGCAAACTCCGAACGCGGAAGGTCTTGAATCATCGCTTTCTCTCCAATCCAATCGCCTTCTTTGAGAAGGTCATGGATAAACTCCTTTCCATCTTCATTAATGTGATAAGTCTTCACTTTGCCTTGCAAGACCTTATACACATAGGATCCAAAATCTCCTTCTCGGTAGATGACATCTTTCTTCTTAAAAGTTCGTGTTTTTCGATCCTTTTCCAGGTCGGCTAGCGAATGATACTTCTCGGCAATATTTGCGAGCTCAGATACATCTGACGCTTTTGCCAACTCTTTGTACTTCTCCAGTCTTCTTTCGATGGCGCCTAAGAGGTCCATTTCTTCGAAGGGCTTGGTTATGTAATCGTCGGCACCCATGTTCATTCCTTTCCTAAAGTCTTGCTTTTCTGATTTGGCAGTGAGGAAAATGAATGGGAGGTGAGAGGTGGCGGGGTTTTTGGAAAGAAGATAGAGCACCTCGTATCCATCCATCCCAGGCATCATGATGTCGCAGAGAATGAGATCTGGCGGATTATCTAATGCTTTCTTTACACCCTCTTTGCCGTCCGGGGCAGCTGTCACATCGTAGCTAGATAGTTGCAATAGCTCCACAATATTCTCTCTTACATCTTCCTGATCTTCTATGACTAATATTTTCTGGTTGCTCATGGGTATGGTTGATTTTTGGGTCTGCTCTCTATTTGATAAAAAACATCAGTTAGGCTAATCTAAATCATAGCTGGAATGAAAGAAAATGGATTGATTTAAACAAAACATTTCAATCATGAATTATTGGGTTTTCATAGCGGTCTTTGCCGCAGCAGCAGCTATTTTTTCCATGATCAATATTCTGTTGAGCAGAATGGCAATCAATAAGAAAATGGTGTGGTTCGCTTTCGTGGTGTTATTTCCCTTGGTAGGTCCGATGATCTACATATGGAAAAGAAATACATTGGTTTAGTTTGGGAGGATGAGCGTGAATTTACTTCCTTGATCTTCCTTACTTTCAAAAGTGATCTGCCCATTTAGCAGTTCGGTATATTTCTTAACAATGTTTAATCCGAGACCCGTTCCCTGAATATTCGTTGCATTTTCAGCTCTGTGGAATCGCTCAAACAATTGCTTTTGATCTTTTAGAGGGATCCCAATGCCATCGTCAATGACTGAGATTTTCACGCTGGAATTGATATTGACTGCCATCTTAATTTTTCCATCAGGATGCGAATACTTGATGGCATTTGATACCAGGTTGAGGAGAATATTTTTTAGTATGTGCGGATCAGACTCGAGTTGATAATCAGCACAATCAGTGTGTATTTCTTGCTTATCCTTTAGCATCAACTGCAGCTCATCTTTTACCTCAACGATCAGTTCTGAAAGGTTAAACTCACTAATCTCAATTTTCTGTGCCCCACTTTCTAGCTTTTCGAGCGAGAGAAAGTCATTCAATATACTCGTAAGGTTTTGGACGCTGTTTTTTATGCGTGCCACGTGCTTCATACGAGCCATTTGGTCATCCTCATACCTTGCGATCAAGTTGGCCGAAGAGAGGATAGTGGTCAATGGAGTTCTGAATTCATGGCTAGCCATCGAGACAAATCTTGATTTCATTTCTCCTAACTCTCTTTCTTTGTTCAAGGAGTTGAGTATTTCCTGTTCGGCATTTTTCAGATCTTCAAGACTCTCTTTGAGCGCCCTTTCTGCAAGTTTCCGTTCTTGAATCTGGCTCTGCAGGCCAAGGTTCATGTGTTCTAGTTCACTGGTCCTGGATTTTACTTTTTGCTCCAGCTCGGTGGTGTATTCTTTAAGTTGAAGCCTTTGTTTTTCAAGGACGGCTTCATTTTTCTTTCTAATGGTAATGTCAGTAATGAAGGCGACTATCATCGTTTCATCATCGTGTTGAATGTAGCTGAGGCTGATTTCTAAGGGAAAGGTGCTACCGTCTTTTCTTAGCCCTGCCAGATCTCTTCCGGCCCCCATTTGCCTGGGTGATGGTTTGCTGATAAAACTATTCCTTAACTGCACATGACTATCCCTGAGAGGAATCGGGACTAAAGTCTCCATTGATTTGCCTCTAAGCTCTTCTTCCTTGTAACCAAACATTTCCTCGGCCCGGGGATTGAAGGTGGCAATGGTCCCATCACTATTGAAGAACATGATTCCTTCGCCAGAGCTATGAAATAACTTGTTAAGTAAATCCAGTCCTTTCTCAGACATGAGGTATTTGTTGGTTATTTTCATAGCTAATCTCCCGTCCTGAATCTTCTTTTAAAATGATAAACCTAATACACGCACTTGATTAAGTGAGTACGGTGTGGTGATAAAGTTCAAAATCAAATCTGACAGAAATCAGTTCTGAGAATTTATCACTCTTCTAGTTTTGGTTCTGTTTTAAAATTAGGAAATAAGAAAGAAGTTCGTGATTGCGCAAATATTAATACCCACTGATTTCTCTCCTGCCGCCTGGCAAGCCACAAAAATCGGGATGGAAATGGCTCAGTTGAATAATGCAGAGCTGAATCTGCTGCATATTGTGCCCACCTCATCAAAGTTTACAAATCAAAGGAAGGAAAAGCAATTACCTGAAAACATAGATAAGTTAAAGGTGCGTATGAATGACTTTTCCAAAGGCTTAATGGATGGCAATGCGATACACATCCAAAATCACATCTTGCTTGGTAGTGTGGCAGAAACACTGCTGGATTTTATTCAAGACCATCAGTATGATTTAGTAATTCTAGGAGTGAACAGCGATGGTTTTAGTAACGAACTGGGCAGTCACACCTCCTTCATCATAGAAAAATGTGGGGTTCCGGTCCTAGTTGTCCCAAATACTCTCAGTTCCAATGGAGCAATCGCTAGCTGAAGAATTAGAATGCCATCACTGTGGTGATCCATGCGATGACTCAATAACGGTAGAGGATCATCATTTTTGTTGCTACGGGTGCAAAGCAGTGCATGAGTTATTAGATGGGTCAGACCTTCAAGGCCACTATCTCGAGACTTCTGAGCAAAACAAATCCATCTCACAAATCAAAGCGGAGCGAAAGTTTGCCTTTTTGGATAATGAAGACGTTCAGAAGCAGTTACTTTCTTTTTCAGATGACGATATTTCTGTCATTCGATTCTCTTTGCCAGGCATTCACTGCAGTTCATGCATTTACCTTCTGGAGCATCTGACGCTAATAGACCCTGGCGTCCTACGTTCTGAAGTCCATTTCACAAAGAAAGAAGTCACCATTACCTTCAATCAGAAGTCTTCGCTGAAGGATTTAGCCGTACTCTTGTCTCAATTGGGATACCCGCCAGCGGTATCTCTCAGCAACCTTGACAAAACCAAGAAGCATGTAGAAAAATCAGATATTGGTGTCAAAATCGCAGTGGCAGGCTTCTGTTTCGGAAATAGCATGCTGATGAGTATGCCTGAGTATTTGGACTCTAAGCTGCTACTGACGGAGGACTTTAAAAGTCTCTTTAGTTGGATCAACTTGGTACTTGCTATTCCGGTCCTTCTTTATTCTGCTAGAGACTATTTCACTAAAGCATGGAAAGGACTAATGTTTGGTAATCTCAATATCGACGTTCCAATAGTTTTAGGAATCTTGACACTGTTTGCTCGAAGTGCATTTGAGATAATAACTCAAACCGGGATCGGGTATATTGACTCACTTACAGGCTTAGTATTCTTCTTGCTGATTGGGAAGTGGTATCAAGGCAAGACCTATCAAGCTTTATCTTTCGAGCGAGACTACACTTCTTATTTCCCAATATCGATCACCTGCCTTATTGATGGTGAGGAGTTTCATCGCACACTCAAGGAGCTCAAAAAAGGCGACATTGTAGTCATCCATAATGATGAGTTGATTCCAGCTGATGGGGTAATTGTCTCAGGTAGAGGAAACATTGATTACAGCTTTGTTACAGGTGAATCCAATCCTGTTCGCAAGGATCAAGGGAGTTTGATCTACGCTGGGGGACGGCAAAAGGGAGGAGAGCTGGTGGTAGAGCTCAAAAAATCAGTGAACAACAGTGAGTTGACACAGCTTTGGAATCAGGAGGTATTTAAGAAGAAGAATGAAAATCTGCAGACCTGGGTCGATAAAATCAGTAAGATCTTTACTTTGTCCATCCTGTTGATTGCATTGCTTACGGGGTTTTATTGGTGGTCTACAGATGAAACAGTCATTTGGAGTTCGGTGAGCGCAGTTTTGATTGTAGCCTGTCCTTGTGCATTAGCACTGGTGTTACCTTTCAGCTATGGACATGCCATGAGAATGTTTGGGAAAAAGGGCTTGTTTCTTAAGAATGCCGAAATTATTGAAGCCCTCTCCAAAGTGGAATCAATAGCTTTCGATAAGACGGGTACTTTAACTGAGAATGATTCCAAGCCAAAATACTTCGGTGATGAACTGAGCACTTATCAAATCCAATGTCTTCGGTCCGCTCTGGGCAATTCATCACACCCGCTAAGTAGACTTGTGCATGACCATCTGCATCAACTACCAAAATTCCCTATCACTCATTTTCAAGAGGAGACAGGACTTGGATTCACAGCTGAAGTAAATGGAATACCTATCAAAGTGGGTTCTGCGGCTTATGTCAAAGGTCAATCGGAGCATAGTGGAAATGAATCGCAAGTACATGTATCTGTTAGTGACTCGGAAGGTGTCTTCAAGATCAAGTCTACCTATAGACAAGGCATCTATGAGATGCTTAAGTCCTTGAGAAAGCATTTCCAGTTGACCTTGCTTTCTGGAGATAACAACGCTGAAAAGAATCACCTTCAACCATTTTTTGATGACTTAAGATTTAATCAAAAGCCGTTGGACAAGTTTGATTTTGTCGAAAAGCAGGAGAGAAAAATGCTGATGATTGGTGATGGATTAAATGATGCAGGTGCGTTGAAAAAGGCGGATGTTGGTATTGCTGTGGCCGATGATATTCATCAGTTTTCACCAGCATGTGATGCTATTTTAAGTTCTGAGAGAGTAAATTCCCTTTCCTCGATTCTGACCTATTCAAAGCAAGTCATACGAATTGTCTTTATTGCCTTCGGGATCTCATTTCTTTACAATATTGTGGGCCTTTCTTTTGCAGTCACAGGTCAGCTCACGCCATTGGTTTCGGCTATTTTGATGCCCATCAGTTCAGTCACAGTGGTTGCATTTGTGACCTTAATGGTCTCTCTCAAAGGGAGGAAATTGCTTTCTTGAATCTATTGCGCAAAGAAGCCATAATACCCGAAGATAATTCCGAGCAGAATCACCATAGGCATAACGTATTGTTGCAGGCCTTTGGGAGTAAACCAACTATCAAAAACCTTGATGAATCTTGGAAATGCAAGCAGCATGATTCCCTTGATGAGTATGGCCCAGCTAATGAGAGTAATCAATAACCTCCAGTCATTTATCCAGAGATTGTTAATACGAACGAGGATCACTCCCAGAGCCGTCGCAATCCACCCACCTAATAGGAGATAGGTCTTGTCAACCATGATCTTCTTAAAGGCTTCATCGTAGTATTTGGCATTGAAAGCTATACCTACCCCAATGGACAAATAAATGATGCAAATTACCTGTGCTGTTATTACTGAAGTATCCATTGTCTTGTGATTTTGAATGTTTTTAATATGAGCATTCTAACCCTTAAAAACTATGAGAAGGGTCATGCAATTGGCTGATTTTGCACTGGCACTTGATTAAGTGTCAAGACAACAATAAGGATGCATTGAGCTTTGTTCTGCAACCCAGGCTACAGGTAGTTTCTGCCTCCTGTTTAATGATTACTTATTTAAGGTTAGACATCTGACCAGACAAGCAAATTGGGTGGCAGGTTTTTCTGACATAAATCAGTTTCGAAGCTAATTCCGCTCAGCGTGGGCGCTTTGTGCCTCAGCTAATCTTGCTATCAAGATTATGAGTGTTATTTTCATACTTATCGGATGTAGCCTACTGCTTGCAAGCAGTTTTCTGATAGCCTTCCTATGGGCTTCCAAGTCTGGTCAGTTTGAAGACGATTACACTCCCTCTATCAGAATTCTTTTTGATGACGAAAAATCAGATAAAAATGTCAAGTAACCAAGCCGAAGTAACCGAGAGCTCTACAAGAGCGGGTCTCGAAACCTTTCATTATGACAATGCGATCGTCCGTAATTTCCTGATTGCCACCGTAGTTTTTGGGGTGATAGGAATGACTGTGGGATTGTTAGTTGCCATCCAGTTTGTTTTTCCGGAAGCAAACTTTGGACTGCAATACACCACATTTGGCCGTGTAAGACCTCTGCATACTAACGCAGTGATTTTTGCATTTGTAGGAAATGGAATTTTCGCTGGAGTCTATTATTCACTGCAGCGTTTGTGTAAATCCAGAATGTTCAGCGACTTGCTGAGCAAAATTCATTTCTGGGGATGGCAAATCATTATTCTGTCAGCTGCGATAACGCTTCCACTAGGCTTTACGTCTGGAAAGGAATACGCTGAGTTGGAGTGGCCAATTGATATAGCGATTGCACTTATTTGGGTGGTCTTTGGTATCAATATGTTTGGTACCATCTTGAAGCGAAGAGAACGCCACCTGTACGTGGCAATCTGGTTTTACATCGCAACCTTTGTGACGGTAGCGATGCTGCATATTGTGAACTCTTTTGAATTGCCAATTGGGTTCATGAAGAGTTATTCATGGTATGCGGGAGTGCAGGATGCTCTTGTTCAATGGTGGTATGGTCACAATGCGGTTGCCTTCTTCCTAACCACCCCTTATCTGGGCTTGATGTACTACTTCATTCCAAAAGCATCGGGAAGACCCATTTATTCTTACAGACTTTCAATCATACACTTCTGGGCCTTAATATTTATCTATATCTGGGCCGGTCCTCACCACTTATTGTACAGTGCATTACCAGATTGGGCACAAGCTTTAGGAGTAGTCTTCTCTGTTATGCTGATCCTGCCGAGCTGGGGAGGAATGTTGAACGGCTTATTGACGCTGAGAGGTGCTTGGGATAAGGTGAGAGAAGATGCCATTCTCAAATTCATGGTCGTGGCTATTACTTGCTACGGCATGTCCACATTCGAAGGTCCTATGCTGTCGCTCAAGAATGTTAACGCGATAGGTCACTTTACAGATTGGATCATTGGACACGTTCACATCGGTGGATTAGGGTGGAATGGCTTCATGACTTTTGCGATGCTGTACTATTTGATCCCTAAGCTTTACGGAAACAAGCTTCACTCAGAGAAGCTAGCCAATGTGCACTTCTGGGTAGGGACGCTAGGTATCATATTCTACGCCATCCCGATGTACTGGGCAGGCTTTACTCAGAGTTTGATGTGGAAACAATTCAACCCTGATGGAACGCTAGTCTATAGCAATTTCCTTGAAACGGTGACTCAGATCATTCCAATGTATGCTCTTCGAGCATTCGGCGGATTTCTTTACCTGGTAGGTGTTTTTGTAATGGTGTACAACCTGGTTAAAACCGCAAAAGCAGGTTCCTTCTTGTCATCTACAGAAGCACAAGCTGCTCCATTGTCTAAAGGATACAAAGCGCCAAAATCAGAGCACTGGCATAGAAGAATATTTGAGTGGAGACCAGTGAGTATGCTTGTTTGGAGTTTAGTGCTGGTGGCAATTGGTGGAATCATAGAGATTGTGCCGACCTTCTTAGTACAGTCCAATGTGCCGACCATAGCTGCGGTAAAACCATATACGCCGCTGGAGCTCAATGGTAGAGATATTTACATCCGCGAGGGCTGCTACACTTGTCATTCTCAAATGATCAGGCCTTTCAGGTCGGAAGTTATGAGGTACGACCCTGCAGATTTAGAGTATTCCAAAGCGGGAGAGTTTGTATACGATCATCCATTCCAGTGGGGATCCAAACGAACCGGACCTGATTTACACCGACTAGGGAAGAAATATCCGGATAGTTGGCACTACTACCACATGCTGCAGCCGACAAGTATGTCTCCAGGATCCATTATGCCCCCATACCCGTGGTTGTTTGAGCAAGATTGGGACAAAGAGATTATCCCTAAGAAAATCAGAGCGATGCAGACCCTTGGGGTGCCTTATGAAGAAGGATTCGATGCTGAGGCGATTGCTGCAGCAGAAACTCAAGCGAAGGCGATTGCAGACGGTTTGCAGGTAGACGCCATAGATGTCAGCAGCGACAAGGAGATCATAGCTCTGATTGCTTACCTGCAGCGCCTAGGGACGGATATTAAAAACATTGACGAAGTAGCTGAAAAAACTAAGAAATAGCCATGCTTAAATTTATCAAACATCACATGGAGACCATTATGGGTATTGAGATATACCCCATCATCTCCTTCATCATATTCTTTGTATTCTTTTTGGTGCTGACGGTATATGTGATCAAGGTTGACAAAAAGATATTTAAAGACATCTCAAATATTCCTCTCAACGATAACGACACAGATCATGAATAAGCTTAAATATTTACTTATCGTACTGGCAGTAATCCTTCCTGGACTTTCCTTCGGTCAGGAGGAGCAAGAAGCGTCTTTTTTCGAAACCTACCAGATAGAGATCGTTCTAGGCTTAGCTGTCACGGTGTGTTTTGTAGCCTTAATGGCAATGTATGTCTTGCTTATTGCTATGAGAACCATCTTAAAAGCTCGTAAGATTGAGCAAGGGATTGTTGAAGAAGAGACAAGTCTAATTGCCGCAGCTGCGGGCGAGGAAAATGTGGGTTTCTGGAGAAGATTCTGGAACCGACTAAATGACTCTGTGCCGGTCGCAAGAGAAGCTGAGGTGGCGACAGATCATGAATATGATGGTATTAAAGAACTTGACAACAGACTTCCGCCTTGGTGGCTGTATGGGTTCTATGCAACCATTGTTTTTGGAGCAATCTATATGTTCAGGTTCTATTTCCTGGATATGCCTACACAAGATGAGGAGTTTACAGCTGAAATGACTCAAGCAAGAGAAGAAGTACAAGTGTATCTGGCATCACTTGACAACCTCATTGATGAAAGCAATGTGGCTTTATCATCAGAGTCAGTTGACCTGAATGCGGGTCAGGCAATTTTTGAGCAAAACTGTGCGGTCTGCCACATGGCTGATGGTGGAGGGGGAGTGGGTCCAAACCTCACCGATAAGTATTGGCTGCACGGAGGAGATATGCCTTCCATATTTAAAACAATTAAGTATGGGGTTCCGGCTAAGGGGATGATTGCGTGGGAAGCCCAGTTGTCACCCAAAAAGATGCAGCAGGTTTCAAGCTACATCTACCTAATGGAAGGTACAACTCCTGCAAATCCGAAAGAGCCGCAAGGCGATTTATTCGAACGAGTGCAGGAAGAGACAAGTGAAGCAGCGGAAGAAGAAGCGTCTGCTCCGTTGGATGATGAGGCTGAGCTAGCCGATGATGAGTGCTGCTAAGTAATGGCCGAAGTTCAAGATTTATATCGAGAGCAGGAGGTAGCTGAGGAAACCTTTAGGGATCAGATTGCTACGGTAGATGCCCAAGGCAAGAGGATTTGGGTGTACCCGAAGAAACCTAAAGGCAGTTTCACCAAGTATAGAAATGTTGTCAGCTACCTTCTATTAACATTTCTTTTTGCAGCCCCTTTTGTAAAGATTGGAGGGCAGCCCTTACTTCTCCTAGATGTAATCGAAAGAAAATTCATTATTCTTGGACAAGTATTTTGGCCGCAGGACTTCTTTCTCTTTGTGATCGGTTTCATCACCACGGTCGTCTTCATTATCCTCTTCACTGTTGTCTTTGGTCGCATTTTCTGCGGATGGGTTTGTCCTCAGACCATTTTCATGGAGAACGTATTTAGAAAAGTTGAGTATTGGATTGAAGGGGATTACATGGCTCAAAAGAAGCTTGACAAGCAACCTTGGAATGCTGAAAAGATTCGAAAGAAAGGATTCAAACAGTTGATTTTTATTGCCATCAG
The DNA here is from genome assembly GCA_964472815.1 of uncultured Roseivirgaceae bacterium. Taxonomy (GTDB): domain Bacteria; phylum Bacteroidota; class Bacteroidia; order Cytophagales; family Cyclobacteriaceae; genus Ekhidna. The sequence goes on along the minus strand of CAYYNA010000030.1, from coordinate 9,801 downwards.
TGTGCTGATCATGCACACATTTATGGCCTATTTGATGGGAGTAGAAGATCTATGGGCGATGATCAATGCTGGACCAGCTGAGAACATGGGCGGGTTCATTGCGATGGTTGTTTTCACTGGGTTGTTTTATGGCGTATTCAGCAAATTAAGGGAGCAGGTTTGCACGACCATTTGTCCGTACGGTAGGCTGCAGGGAGTACTGCTTGATCGACAAAGTATCGTTGTGGCGTATGATCATGTGCGAGGTGAGAGTAGGGGGAAGTTTAGAAAGGCACAGGACCGTTCAGCACAGGGCTTGGGTGATTGTATCGACTGCAAACAATGTGTTTATGTGTGCCCTACCGGCATTGATATAAGAAATGGAACTCAGCTAGAGTGCGTAAACTGCACAGCTTGCATTGATGCATGTGACTCAATCATGGAGCGCATTAATAGGCCTAAGGGTCTCGTGAGGTATGCATCAGAGCAAAATATTGCAGATAATAAACCTTTTCAGTTTAGTACCCGCATAAAAGCATACACGACTGTTCTGACTCTCCTTTTAGGTGTACTGGTGACTCTTTTGATCGTACGAACAGATTTTGAAACGACCATCGTCCGTACGCCGGGAATGTTGTTCCAGAAGCGTGATAATGGTGATATCACCAATCTCTATCAACTCAGTATGGTCAATAAGACCAATGCCCCTGTAGATGTGGAGCTGAGACTTATCGAGCCTGAGGGAATGCTAGAGTTTGTGGGCAACTCAATCAGCCTTGAAAGCCAAGGAAAGGGAGAAGGAGCATTTTTTGTGGTAATACCTCCGGAGAACCTCACGAAAATGAGTGAGAAGATCAAGATTGGAGTCTACTCTGGTGATAAAGAGATTGAAACGATTAAAACTAATTTTTTGGGTCCTGCTAAATAATAAGAATATGAATTGGGGAAATAGAATTGTTGTAGCGTTTGTACTTTTTGCAGCATTTATTGGATACATGGTGGTCAAAGCATTTCAAGAAGATTTTGATCTTGTAGCTGAGGACTATTATGCACAGGAGATCAATTATGAGCAGAAAATGGTAAAGCTAGCGAATGCCGAATCACTTGGTAAGAAAGTAGATATCAGGCAAGAGGCTAAAAATCTTGTTTTTAAGTTTCCTGACCGGAATGTTTCTGGAACGGTTCAATTTTATCATCCTTCCAGAGAAATATTTGATAAGACCTTTGACATCACTCCAAGTGAAGGTTTGCAGGTTATAAGTAAACAAGAGCTGATTCCCGGCAACTATCGAATAAATATAAATTGGAACGCTGACGGGAAAAACTACCTGCAAGAGTCCAAGATTTTTATTCAATGATTGAAGCCTTTCTCATAGGGTTTCTGGGTAGTCTACACTGTGTGGGTATGTGCGGGCCTGTGATGCTTGCTTTCAATGGAACCAACGCAAAATCCAGTGGAGTGCTTCTGTATCATGGTGGAAGAATTTTCAGCTATATACTGATCGGATTATTGCTTGGAGCCGTCAGTTCCTTTGTTTCAGTTCTTAGAATTCAGCAGGTAGCGACCCTCCTTTTAGGAGTGGCTATTTTGTTGCTTTATGGAGTCCCACGCTTTAGGTCTGGCCTGGAGAAGTTTTACTATAATTCTCGATTTTATAAACAGATAAAATCATCGATTTCAAAAAATCTAACCCTTCGTAGGAGGCGTCTACTAAGTGGGGTGGCAAATGGATTCTTTCCCTGCGGCTTAACCTATGTTGCTGCTGCCGGATCGATTGTCATGCCGGGGTTTCTGAGTAGCGCTCTATTTATGCTTCTGTTTGGGCTGGGAACACTACCCGCACTATTTGTTTTGCACTACTCAGGGGATTTTCTTTTCAAAAGGTTTAAGGCAGTGATCCCCAAGTCATTGCATCTAGTAGCGCTACTATCAGGGCTTCTTCTGGTATATAGAGGTGCGTTGATGAGTTTTCCAGATTTTGATGCAAAAATCCGTGAAAGTGCTATGGGTTTAATCACCGTTTGCGGATTCTAACAAAAGTCATTTCTTAAGCAATTCTTTATCAATCTGATCACAGTTGAGCGCACCTACTTTTGATCGAAAATCAGACGTTATATGGATTTACAGAAGTTCAACATTTCAGTTCCTCGATACACTAGTTATCCAACGGTCCCTTTTTGGATCAATGATAATTTCTCAGTGGAGGGTTACGTAAATGCCCTCAGGAACGCTTACTGGGAGAGTTGCAAGGAGGTGAGCATTTACATTCATCTTCCCTTCTGTGAAAGTCTTTGTACCTACTGCGCATGTAATACGAGAATTACTAAAAACCATAGTGTTGAGCTGCCTTACATTGACTATTTGTTAAAGGAGTGGAGATTGTACCTCAGCAAACTTCCAGGTGATCCAATCATTAAGGAAGTTCATCTGGGTGGTGGTACACCTACCTTCTTCGCTCCGGAGAATCTGAAGAAATTGCTAAAGGGTATTTTGAAAGATTATGAGATTGCGGATGATCCACAATTGAGCTTCGAAGGCCACCCCGGAAATACGACAACTGCACACCTAAGAGCTCTTCGAGAATTAGGGTTTAATCGAGTCAGCTTTGGTATTCAAGACTTTGATATCAATGTCCAGAAACTAATCAATCGTATGCAATCTTTCGAGCAGGTGAAGGCGGTGACCGAAAAAGCAAGGGAGCTAGGTTATTCGTCTGTTAACTTTGACATGGTTTACGGTCTACCAGGTCAGACCGAAGCTAGTATAGAGGAGACCTTGAATAAGGTGCTTGCATTGAAGCCTGAGCGAATTGCTTACTACAGTTACGCCCATGTTCCAAAAATGAAACCTGCTCAGAAATCATTTGAGGCATACTTACCCGAGGCAGAGGAGAAGTTTACTTTTTCACAGAAAGGTCAAGAAGCCTTTCTAGGCGCTGGCTATCAGGAAGTAGGAATGGATCATTATGTACTTTCCACAGATGAATTACTGCTGGCGCAGAAAAATGGTGCATTGCATAGAAATTTTATGGGCTACACGCCTTTTACTAGCAAACTGCTCATAGGACTTGGAGTTAGTGCCATAAGCGACAGTTGGTCTGGTTTTGCGCAAAATGAAAAGACCATTCCGGAATACTACAAGAGGCTGGATCAGGAAGAACTACCAATCACAAGAGGACACTTACATTCCGGTGATGATCTATTCATTCGAAAGCATATTCTCAATCTCATGTGCAACTTTGAGACGACCTGGCAGCCAGAAGAGTTTCTGAAGTTTGGCCTTTATTTCAATCATGACTTACTGACGGAACTTAGCGACTTAGGCTACTTGAGTTATGATGAGAATGGAATGAGGGTAGCACCCTCTGGAAAAAGTATTATCAGGATTATCTGTTCTGCTTTGGATAAGGACTATGATCAGACCAAATCGATCACCTTTAGCAAATCTATTTAAGCTGCAATAAGTCGTAGTTCTTGTTTTCCCAAATTTCCACACGAGTGCAATAGGAGCTTTCTTCATTGTAGTAAACATGCCATTCTGCGACAGGCTTTCTATAGATGTTTAAAGTGACAGATCTTCCATCATATTCATTTGAGTAGCGATGAATACCGATCTGACTCATGTAAGAAAACTCTGACTTTCCCAGGAGCACGCTGCTTACTTTCTCAAGTTTTCCTTTCTCCTTGTTCAGAATAAATCGCTCCTCTCTTAGTTTCCCCTCTACTGGATGGATCCAAGCTTCCTGAGCATTGAAGTCATGGATAGGTGAGGTCTGTCCTTTTTCCCAGCAGATCAGGAGTGCTTCAAAGTTGTTGTCTCTGGCAAGTACATTTCTTGAGTACCTGTCTGTATTCCAGGTGTAATACTGTTCAAATTCCTCCCTGGGTATTTCCAAATTCAACATCACTTCCAGCACACCTTTTGCACCTTCAGAGCACCTCTCAAGCGATCTGATCAGTTCTGGAATTGTTCTGATCTTTTTCATGGTATTGCACTTTAGCTACCAATTTATCTAATCTAAGAACTTGTAGATATGACATCTGCTAGGGTTTGCTTTGACTTACCTCAACTCTGAGTAAAATCAAGACAATTCCTACTTTTTGTCATATGGGCTCGGTTGGCAAAAATCTAACTTCGAAGTAGTTAAAAGTGAATTGGATCAAGATCGACTAAAACCAATTCTCAGTTTGAATACGCTAAAAATGACAGACCCATGAAAAAGATATTAGTCCCCGTTGATTTTTCAGAAGTAAGTGAAGCTGCCGTTCAGTTTGCCGTGGATCTTGCTAAAGAAAACAAAGCAGAGATTACGCTGCTAAATAGTGCACGTATTGATTACTTCAATGACTACCAATACCCCACCTTCGTAAATACCAAGTCCTTAATGGATGAGGTTTTTGATTCGATGGAGCAGCGGATGAATCAGTTGGTAAATGACTTCCAGCGAAAGGAAATCTCTATAACTGGAAAAGTAAGCCATCTCGGCCTTTTAGGAGCAATGAAAGAGGAAATTGAAGGTGAAGGAATAGACCTCTGTGTGATGGGTACTAGTGGATGCTCTGGTTTGGAAGAGCTTTTCATTGGATCAAACACCGAAAGAATAGTTCGGAATATTAGCTGTCCAGTTATCTCTGTTCCTCAGACCACAGATATTAAATCCATTAGGAAAATTCTTATCCCCATTGATCTTAGGGAAATTCGAGCGTCCTTCTTGGATAAGGTGGCAGCATTGCAGAATATGTTCAAAGCAGCAATTGAGTTTGTTTGGGTGAAAACTCCTCACAACATTGAGAATGAAGAAACTGTAGCTGAGGAGCTGCGAATGCTTTTTGAAAAGTATGGAATTGAAAACTATGAATTCTTTATTGTGAAGAGTGTATTTCCCACCGACGGCATTTTTATGGAGGTAGACAAGTCGGGTGCAGATATGATTGCTATGGCAACTCATGCTCGCAGAGGGATTTCGCATTGGCTGTCGGGAAGTATGACAGAAGATACAGTAAATCACGTGGAGGTTCCTGTATGGTCCTTCAAGATTGACAAAGCAGAGAAAGTATTGAAGCTCGACTCAGTATCAAAAGCCAAGGGAGTGGCAGAGTACAAGAAGATTGAGCCATTAACCATTTGAGTTGCCAAGATGAAAAAGGTTATTGTCCCAGTAGATTTTTCCGATATCTCAAAGCACGCTATGAACTTTGCGGCAGAATTCTGCGAGCTCATCGATGGAGAGATTCTGCTGCTGTACGTTTTGGAGTTTCCTATTTCACAATTCAGTATCACCAAAGAAGCAAATAGGCAGGCAATGGAGAACTTCTACACAACGAAGTTCATAGACAGCATTCAAGCTGACTTGACCAGTTGGGAAAAAGAACTTTCTGAAAAGGGAGTAAAAGTGAGAGCAGCGCTTAAGTACGGAAACCCTTTCAAAAAGATTACTCGGACCATTGCTGAAGAAGAGGCAGATTACATCGTAATGGGATCAAAGGGTGTGTCTGGTCTGAAAGAGTTTCTGCTCGGATCCAATGCAGCAAGAATGATCCGATTTGCTCAGTGCCCGGTAATCATTATCAAGGAGGAGACACATGTTTCGGAGTTCAACAATGTCGTACTTGCTACAGATGGTACCATCGAGCAAGACGAAATTGCGCAGAAGGCCAAAGCGCTTCAATCTACACTTGGCAATCAGTTACACTTAGTAAAAATCAAGACGCCTTACAATTGGTTGGAGGATGTCCAGATCAATCAGCAACTCAAGAACTTTGCGGAAAGGAATCACCTAGAAAACTTCACTGCAAGCATTGAAAACGCAGATTTTGTTGATGATGGTGCAGTTGCATTTGCGGAAAAGAAGGCTTCAGGTCTGATAATTATCGGTACACATGGTAGAACTGGATTGAGTCATCTGCTTGGGGGTAGTACCGCAGAAACCCTCGTTAACGAGTCGAAAATCCCGGTCATGGTCTTCAAGTTGGATGAATCTCACTAACCGCTTTTCCCTGAAGAAGGCCTACCATCAAGGCGATTTTTGGGACCAAAAGGGCGATTTTTTCAACGAAAACTCCGAAAACGTTTGCGTTGAAAAGTCATCCATTCTATCAATATCTGTTTTATTTTTGATAAAATTGAATTGGATTGATTGTCTTAAAATGTAATATTTCTTAATATCTTAGGTAATATTTCGATTTTGGCAAATCCTCATTACTTAATACTATTGTTTAATTAATACCTATATATGAAGCGATTATTACTTATTATGCTAACGGTGTTCTGCGGAATGCAGCTGTATGCGCAGAGGACCATTTCCGGTAAGATTACGGATGGAGATACGGGAGAAGGTCTTCCGGGTGTTACGATTCAAGTGAAGGGGACCACCTCCGGTGCTAGTACTGATTTGGATGGTAACTATACAATGAGTGTGGCTGATGGTGCTACACTAGTGATTTCTTATGTTGGTTTCGAAACTCAAGAAATTGCAATTGGTGGAAGAACAACTATTGATATTGTCCTGCAAGCAGACGTTGGACTACTTAATGAAGTTGTTGTGATTGGATACGGTGAGACTACAGTTAAGGATGCTACAGGTGCAGTTGCTTCAGTTTCTTCTGAAGACTTTAACGGCGGTATGATCGGTTCACCTGAGCAGTTAATCCAAGGTAAAACTGCTGGTGTTCAAATGACATCAGTTAGTGGTAACCCTGGAGACGGAGTACAGCTAAGGATTAGAGGTACAAACTCAGTGAGATCAAATAATAACCCATTGTTTGTGGTTGATGGTGTTCCATTGAGTGGTGGTGTAACTGCATCTCCAAATATTGGAGATGTTGGTACTACATCTGATGCAAACCCACTTAACTTTATTAACCCTGCAGATATTGCAAGCGTGAGTATCCTAAAAGATGCTTCTGCAACAGCGATCTATGGTTCTCGAGGCGCGAACGGAGTTGTGATCATCACTACTAAGAGTGGTAAAGGAAAAGGAACCAAGCTAGATTACTCAGGATCAGTTAGTATTGCTACACCTGCCGCTGAGTATGATCTACTAGATGGTCCAGCTTTTGTGAGCGCCGCGGTTGCCGCAGGTGGTCAGGAGGCTGAGATTAATCGTGGTAGCAATACCGATTGGCAAGATGTCATTACCAGAACTTCACTTTCTACTAAGCATAATTTGGCCTACACTGCCAACTTTGGTGGAAACACTACGCTTAGAACATCTTTTGGATACGAGAATCAAGAAGGAATTTTGGAAAACTCCAATATGGAGAGAATCACTGGTCGAATCAACGGTTCAAGATCATTTTTGAATGACAGATTGAACGTAAACTTGACTTCAACCTTCTCTAGAGTAAACAGAGAGGATCCACCTATCAGTGGAAGTGCTGGATTTAGAGGGGATATATTAGGAGCAGCATACATTGCAAACCCTACATGGTCAGATGATCCTAATATTGAGCAAAGTGAATTAGGTGGTAGCATTAGCCCGGCTAACTACTTAGCTAATTACCGAAGTACTGCTAACTCAAACAGATTGTTGGCTAACCTTTCGGTTGATTACGAACTTACTAATGATGTTAGAGTAAAAGCTACTTACGGTGCTGATTTCTCAGATGCTGATCGTTTTGCATTACTTACTCCTAATGCCTTCAACTTAGGCCAAGGTATTCAAGGTTTTGGACAAGGCGGTATCAACAACAACAAGTCCTTTAGTAATCTTTTTGAACTGACAGCAACTTACAATAAGAGTTTCGGCGATTTGGATGTTGAAGTGCTAGCAGGTTACTCGGTACAGTCTTTCAGAAACTGGGGTTATTTTGGAACCGCTTATGGATTTAATGCTGGTGACGGCCTAGATTCTATGCAAGATGAATTGGAAAGTTCGTTTGATGCTGCTGAGTCTATCGCAAATGGTATCTACGGAGAGGGTGAGTATGCTCAGTGGGGTTTCTCTGATGATGTTAGAGGAAATGACTTAAGTGGTAACGCTGTACCTGACGGAACAACCGGATTTGTAAACAGAATTAATGGTGAATCTTTTGAAACTACTTACGCTGCTAGAACTGCTGGTATCGGAGTAGACGCAATCACTGCTAATTACTTTGATAACACAGATTACCTACAGTCATATTTTGGTAGAGGTAACTTCACTTATAAGGGAAAGTATCTTCTTACAGTGACTGTGAGAGCGGATGGTTCTTCCAAGTTTGGAGAGGATGAGCGATATGGAGTATTCCCTTCATTCGCAGCAGGATGGCAGCTATCTGAAGAGAGCTTCATTCCTGACGCATTTAGTTCATTGAAGTTGAGAGCAGGATGGGGAATCACTGGTAACCAAGATGGTCTTACTTATGGACAGTTCGTGCGTCGTGAACGATGGGCTGACGTCAACCCTGATGCAGCACAGAGATTCATCAACTTCCCAGGAACTGCAACACAGGGAGATCCAAACCCTCAATTAAGATGGGAGCAAACAGTTCAGACAGCTGTTGGACTTGATTTCGGTTTCAACAACGAAAGAATCAGAGGTACATTCGACTGGTACTTGAAAGAAACTGAGGATTTGCTTTTGAACGTTCAGGTTGCACAGCCTGCACTTGCTACGCAGCGTTTCGAAAACCTTTCTGATGGTATAGTTGAAAACAGAGGTTGGGAACTAACCTTAGGTTATGACCTAATTGACAATGGTAACGTTCTTTTCAGCATCGATGGTAACATCGCAAATAACAAGAACGAGCTTAAAGACTTTGGTGGACAGCTAAACGCTGGTCAGATCAGAGGTCAGGGTCTTTCTGGAGCATTTGCTCAAGCTTTAGCAGGTGGAAGACCTTTGTTCTCTTATTTCCTAAGAGAGTTTGAAGGATTTGATTCTGATGGACAGCCAATTGGTGACGTTCAGCGGTTCATTGGTAAAAGTGCATTACCTGAGTGGAATGCAGGACTATCATTGAATTTAGAGATTGGTAACTTCGACTGGACGGCTTATTTAACTGGTCAGTTTGGACACTATATCTATAATAATACAGAGAATGCATTCTTTACTGCTGGTTCTTTAAGTAGTGGTAGAAATGTTACTACTGACGTTGTTGGAAACGGCGAGTCAGTAAATGCTGCAGCTAGTGTGTCTACTCGATTCTTAAGTCCTGGAGACTTTGTAAGAATGCAAAGCATGACGTTTGGCTACAATGTGCCAATGGATGGTAACACAGTGATTAGAAATCTTCGCGTAACATTTAATATGCAAAACTTGTTCTTGATTACTGATTACAGTGGGCTTGATCCTGAAATTAGCGTGAATCCTTCAAACTTCGACTTGCTAAATGGTCTTCCAACAGCAGGTATCGACTTGACGGCTTACCCTAGACCAAGGACATTTACATTGGGTGTTAACGCAACATTTTAAAGATGAGAATTAATTATATAATGAAAACTATCATGAATAGAAGAATGAAGAAGGGATGGATGCTAGTTGTATTATCCTTGGTAATGTGGTCTTGTGATCTTGAGATCGAAGGGACTGATTCTGTGATTCTTCCGGAAGAGCAAGGAACGTTCAACGGAGTAGCGGATGTAAACGGATCGATTAACAACCTGTATAATGATATTCAAGGTTGGACTAACGATCAAGCAAACCTTTATGCTCTACAAACTGTGAGTACGGATGAGTTGCTCGTACCTACAAGAGGTACTGACTGGGGTGATAACGGGGTATGGAGAGTGTTGCACCAGCATACTTGGACTCCTACACATGATTACGTTCGAAACGTTTGGAATAACCATAATGGTGCGATTCTGAGAGCTTCTGAGGTAATTGATCCTTTGAGTGGTGC
>CAYYNA010000029.1:0-23735 GCA_964472815.1 uncultured Roseivirgaceae bacterium | reverse complement strand
TTCGACAGGCTCACGTTTCGATATGCTCATAATTTGATGAAGTCAGTACATCAGAAAGAATGTCACCCTGGGCTTACTCGAAGTGTGCTGGATATGTGGATAGTACTGGACCATGTCGCTTTCGACAAGCTCAAGCTGACAATAGCGTAAAGTCATTAAGGGCTTGTGAGTGCTACTTCTTTTTGTAATATGCCTTACTCAACTCAGGAAGCTTATCCCATTCCTTTTTAATCAACGCTTCTTTTTTAGCTCTTCTCCATCCTTTGACCTGCTTCTCAAAGGCTATCGCTTGATTGATATCTTGAAAATGCTCTTGAAAAACCAACTTCACAGGACGTCTTGAGAAAGTGTATGCTTTCTTGTTTTCTCCCTCATTGTGTTGATGAACTCGCGTTGAAATATCATTCGTAACACCCACATAGTAGGATTGATCGGCGCATTGAAGGATGTAGACTGTGTACTTGTCCATTTCTAATTCTTGCAATGTAGTCTTCGACAGGCTCATGCTGACAACAATGTGGGGTCAAACTGAGCCTGTCAAATGCTGTGATCAAAACGCTAAGAATCTTCGATACAGAAATGTCGTCTTCGATAAACTCAGACTGACAACTAAGAGAAAATAGATACTAAGCCTTTACTAGAGACCACTTTATTTTCTGATCAATCCAAATACTTCTCCACCGGAGTGAAGGGTAATCCGAATGCATCTGCTACACCTTCGTAAACAATGTCTCCATTAATGACATTTAGTCCCAAAGCAAGCTCTCTGTTGTCTTGGCAAGCCTTTTTCCAACCCTTGTTTGCCAGTTGAATGGCATAAGGGAGCGTAGCATTGGTAAGTGCTAACGTAGAAGTATAAGGAACTGCACCAGGCATGTTTGCCACGCAGTAATGCACGATATCGTCAATGATAAAGGTAGGATCTTCGTGAGTAGTTGGTTTACACGTCTCAATGCAACCTCCTTGATCCACAGCCACATCAACCAGCACTGTCCCAGGTCGCATTTCTTTTAACATATCTCGGGTAATCAAATGAGGTGCCTTAGCTCCTGGGATCAATACCGCGCCAATGATCAAATCGTGTGAGCCAATAAGCTCCCGAATGTTGTATTCACTACTCATGAACGTATTCACGTTCGCAGGCATGATATCATCCAGGTACCTTAGCCTTGGAAGGCTTAAATCAAGAATGGTCACATCAGCGCCCATACCAGCAGCCATTTTTGCTGCATTTGTTCCTACTACTCCTCCCCCAAGAATCATCACTTTTGCAGGCCGCACTCCAGGAACGCCACCTAAAAGGATACCTCTACCTTTCAATGGCTTTTCCAAATATTTAGCGCCTTCCTGAATGGACATCCTTCCTGCCACTTCAGACATGGGAACAAGTAATGGCAATGACCTATCTTCCTTTTCAACAGTTTCGTAAGCCAAGCAAGTTGCTCCACTTTCCATCATTGCCTTTGTCAGTGGCTCATGAGAAGCAAAATGGAAGTAGGTGAAAATCAATTGATCTTTCTTGCAAAGGTTATATTCCGGCTCGATAGGCTCCTTCACCTTAATGATCATCTCCGCTTTGTCATACGTCTCTTCAATGGTAGAAAGAATGTTGGCACCAGCAGAAATGTAATCCTCATCTGAGAACCCACTGCCTACACCAGCCGTAGATTGAATGTGTACTTCATGACCTCTTTTGGTCAGTTCAAGGGCACCAGAGGGGTCTACTGCCACTCGATTTTCGTTGTTTTTAATCTCTTTGGGAACGCCGATTATCATGGTTTATAAGTTTAGGATTAGCAAATATAGGAGGTGGCTTTAGACAAATCTTAGATTTTGATAAATCAAAATTTTAGGTATTTGAAATATTTAATTAATTAGAATAATAATTTACATTATTAAAAATTAGCAAAATAATATTTTCATATGCGTTTCTTTATTTTCCTATACAAAACATTTATTATGCTTTTTGATTTTAGATTTAGGCAGAAATTCAGTATATTTGATATCCCCACAATTAGTTTTTTGACTAAAAGAAGATAACATGAGCGAGGCGAAGAACAAAACACGTATTTCCATTTCTAAGGAAGAAATTCTTTCTGATTATCAATTGGCAGTTGAAAGTCGGGAGGCCAGCTTAATCGGAAGAAAGGAAGTGTTTATGGGCAAAGCTAAATTCGGAATTTTTGGAGATGGGAAAGAGATTCCGCAGATCGCGATGGGGAAGTATTTCCAAAACGGAGACTGGAGATCGGGGTACTATAGAGACCAAACGTTTATGATGTCGATCGGTCAGCTCACTACCCAGCAGTTTTTTGCGCAGCTCTATGCACACACTGATGTAGAGGCGGACCCAGCTTCTGCGGGAAGACAAATGAACGGGCACTTTGCGACTCGATACTTAAATGACAAGGGTGAATGGCTCACGCAGACGGACAAAAAGAATAGCAGCTCTGACATATCTCCTACCGCAGGTCAGATGCCTCGACTTTTAGGTCTGGGCTATGCTTCCAAGTTATATCGCGACAATAGCGACCTTCACGATTTTAACGACTTTTCTATCAATGGTAATGAAGTTGCATTTGGTACCATTGGTAATGCTTCTACGTCTGAAGGGCATTTCTGGGAAACCATGAATGCAGCAGGAGTTCTTCAAGTGCCCATCGTGATGTCCATCTGGGATGATGACTATGGGATTTCTGTACCGCAGAAGTATCACACCATCAAAGAGAGCATCTCAGAGGCTTTAGCTGGTTTCCAGAGAACCGATGACAAGCCTGGATTCGAAATTTTCACGGCAAAAGCTTGGGACTATTTGGGACTGATCGAAACCTACAAGAAGGCGGTAGATATCTCGAGGAAGAAACACATTCCGTGCCTTATCCATGTGGTGGAGGTGACGCAACCACAGGGTCACTCTACTTCCGGGTCACATGAACGATATAAATCAAAAGAGCGCCTTGACTGGGAAAGAGCGCACGATTGTATCCTAAAAATGCGAGAGTGGATTATTGAAGAAGGATTTGCTTCTTCCGAAGAATTGGATGACCTTGAAAAAGCTGGAAAAGTAGCTGCTAAAAAAGCACGTGACACGGCATGGAAAGAGTTTTCTGGGGAGATTAAAGTTGGCCTAGCTGAGGTGCTAAGCTTGATTGATAAGGCAGGGCTTGCATCTCCTTCAAAAGAAAAAATCGATTCTCTAACGAAAGAGATCAAGAAAGAACTCAACCCAGAGAAATCACACGTCATCCAGATTGCCAAGAAAGCGCTGAGAGTACTTAGAAACGAAAACACACCGGAAATAGACCTTTTGAAGTCTTGGTTGAAGGAAAAAGAAAAGGAGTATGCATATCAGTTCAACTCCAAACTTTACTCCGATTCTGCAGACTCAGCACTAAGCGTAAAAACCGTACTTCCTGAGTACTCAGAGGACAGTAAACTAGTAGATGGTAGAGAAGTACTTAATACCTGCTTCGATGGAATTTTAGAAAAAGATCCAAGGGTCTTCGCCTTCGGTGAAGATGTTGGGAAAATCGGAGATGTGAACCAAGGTTTTGCTGGACTTCAAGATAAATATGGAGATCTACGAGTTACAGACACAGGTATCAGAGAAACTACCATCATTGGTCAGGGTATAGGTGCTGCTATCCGAGGATTGAGACCCATTGCGGAAATCCAATACCTCGATTACCTTCTGTATGCTATCCAAACGCTATCAGATGACTTAGCCACCCTCCGCTATCGGACATTTGGTGGTCAGAAAGCCCCGCTAATCATCAGAACTAGAGGACACAGGCTCGAGGGTATCTGGCACTCTGGTTCTCCAATCGGTATGATACTAAATGCGCTGAAAGGTATATACGTTCTTACACCACGTAACATGACGCAAGCTGCGGGTTTTTATAATACTTTGCTTAGCTCAGATGACCCTGCCATCGTCATTGAATCGCTAAATGGGTATCGGCTAAAAGAGCGTGTACCGGATAATCTTGATGAATTTAGACTAGCACTTGGCGAGCCCGAGATACTGAGAGAAGGCAATGATGTTACTTTGGTGACTTATGGCTCCACTTGCAGAATTGTAATGGAGGCAGCCAATCAATTACAGAAAGAAGGTATCGATGCTGAGGTCATTGATGCTCAAACATTGATTCCATTTGATCTCACTGGCACTATTACTTCATCCCTCGAAAAAACGAATCGATTGGTTGTTGTAGATGAAGATGTAGAAGGAGGTGCCTCTGCATTTATTCTTCAGCAGATCTTAGAACGAGATAATGGCTACTTCACACTGGATTCCAAGCCAGTGACGATTACAGGAAAGGATCATAGAGCTGCCTACGGAAGTGACGGAGACTACTTTTCAAAACCTAGTGTGGAAGATGTGTTTGATGGGGTATATGATTTGCTATCTGAAGTCAATCCAGATAAATTCCCGTCAATCTACTAATTCGAGATTCTAGTTATATCACTCAGTAGAAACTCAGGAGTCACTACCTCATTACTCACGTTTCCTGCTCTATCTGTCACAAAGAAGCGTAATCTGAATGGGTTTACCTCGAGTGGGATTCTAAGCACTGCTGAGATCATATTATAGGAAATAGTTCCACTAGTACCATTCTGGTCAAATAATGGGATGCGAGCATTGAAGTTACCAAGCCCACAATCTGTGGAACCAAACTCATCTCTGAAAATGATTTCACGAGGCTCGCCGTTCACGATCCTTTCGAAGGTCACCACAAAGTTGTAGTAAGACTCTCTAAACAATGCTGGAACCTCCGATGCGATATTCTGACGGACTACTTCCTGGTATAAAGGATTTTGAAAGTCATACACAACCACATCAAGTGAATCAAACAGCGCAAGATTTTGGTTGATGATGTTGGGACATTCCAGTACAATGTCATTGATATCTTCAGTGAAGATCTCGGGCTCTAGAAATGCTGGGTAGGAATTGGCGTCCGGAACAATGGTAATCACATTGCCGTCCGCTCTTACCGGTATCACATTTTCAAAAACAAGTGGTGCGCGAAATATCGGTGGTTCTGCCTCATCAAGATTTGCAGCAGTAAGCACCTTAGGCTCAGAGTCCACAAACAGGTCGTATTGAGGAGTGAAATCATTATCTAGCGTTCCTAGATTGGAACCCCCGTCCTCGAAAGAGAAAGTAAGTATTAAAGAATCGGTAGTGGGCGAATCCGCAAATTCTAGTGAGAGAAACTCAATCTGAGGTGTATCTGGAAATTCCTCCTCATTAAAGCATGACGTAAGCCCAAAGACTAGGAAGATCAGTAATAACTTAGCGAATCGAATCATATATCTAAAACAAAAATAATCTACGCATCCCTCATCTTTAGCAACGATGGATTTTATTGAAGATTTCAAAAACAGCATTTTCACCATTAACGAACATAACTTCTTAGAAAGTTCGCTTGCTGCGTTTGATTTTCAGTATCACAATAACCATATCTATCAACTTTACTGCGACGGCTTAAATAAAAAACCGAACACTGTTAAGCAGATCGAAGAAATCCCTTTCTTACCCATCGAGTTCTTCAAAAACCATGCTGTAAAATCTACACGTAAGAGTCCAGACAAAATCTTCAAAAGCAGTGGTACTACAGGTCAAATAAGAAGTCAGCATCATATTGCTGACCTAGAGTTCTATCACACCATCTGCAAACACTTCTTCGAATCAATATTTGGTAAACTAGCTAATTACAGAATAGTTGCGCTGCTGCCCTCCTACCTCGAACAGGGAGATTCCTCTTTAATAAGCATGGTAGATTCATTCATGCAGCATTCAGAAGATGGATCTGGATACTACTTGAACAAGGAAATCAGGGAAAGCGTATTTGCTGATCAAAAAACAATTCTTATCGGAGTGTCCTACGCTTTGTTGGATTTCCAAGAAATGGATCTTGATCACAATGCTATTGTTATTGAAACCGGTGGAATGAAAGGCAGGCGAAAAGAAATCACCAGAATGGAACTGCACCAAGAACTTGGCAACAGGTTGCATAACTCTGAAATATGGTCAGAGTATGGAATGACGGAGTTGCAATCACAAGCATATGGAAGAAATGGCGCATTTCAATTTCCCAGATGGGCACATGCGCTTGTCAGAGAAATAAACGACCCTTTTACTTATTTGGTGGAAGGCAGGACGGGCGGAATTAACGTGATTGACCTGGCAAATATTGAATCATGTTGCTTTATAGAAACAAAAGATCTTGGAAAAATGCAAAATAACAAAACATTTCAAGTACTTGGCAGGTTTGACAATAGCGACGTCAGAGGCTGTAATTTGCTCATTTGAAGAAAAAAAATGGTGATTGGGCGAAAGAATAAAATATTATGAGCATTTGTATGTTTATAAATACAATAAATATATACTTTTGATGACGTCAAATAAAGGTATTTTAACAATAACCACTATGAAATTAAAGCTTACCATACTTGCGGTAGTTATTTTGTGTTTAAGTGCATGTACTCAAAGAACCTGTCCTACTTACGCACAGGAAGATGTGCAGAAGGATAAAACTGCTCAGGAAGCTAACGCTTAGTTTTCAACGTATTTTTCTACGTCTTTGTTAGTTATTATCTCTCCTGACATAATAACAAGTCTTTCAACAACATTTCTTAATTCCCGGATATTTCCAGACCAGCTATAGCTCTGTAGCTGCTCTTTCGCCCCACTGTCCATTTCCTTCACGGAAGTTCCATAATCGTTAGCTATTTGATTTAAGAAATGATCTGCTAACAGTCCAATATCGGTCTTTCGATCCCTTAGCGGCGGCACGGTTATGACAACAACACTCAACCGGTGATACAAGTCTTCACGAAAATTTCCATCGGCTATTTCCTCTTTCAAGTTCTTATTTGTGGCAGCAAGAACTCTTACATCCACCTTAATCGATTTATCTCCACCAACGCGACTGATTCTTTTGTCCTGAAGCGCCCTTAGCACCTTAGCTTGAGCAGATAAACTCATATCTCCAATTTCATCCAAAAAGAGCGTACCTCCGTTAGCTTGCTCAAATTTTCCGATACGTTGCTTATGAGCTGAGGTGAATGACCCTTTCTCGTGACCAAACAACTCACTCTCAATTAATTCAGACGGAATAGCCGCGCAATTCACTTCGACTATTGGTGATTTCGATCTTTCACTTTTTTCGTGGAGCCATCTTGCCACCAACTCTTTACCCGTGCCGTTTTCACCGTTGATTAATACCCTTGCTTCAGTTGGCGCCACTTTTTCTATCGTTTCCTTAACCTCAAGGATTTCAGGAGACTCACCAATCATCTCATAGCCTTTGCTTACTTTTTTTCGTAGCACTTTAGTCTCAGTGGCCAGCTTACCATTTTCAATTCCATTTCTCACGGTAAGCAAAATTCGATTTAGATCAGGCGGTTTCTGTATAAAATCGTAGGCTCCCTTCTTGGTTGCTTCTACGGCTGTGTCTATCGAACCATGCGCAGATATCATTACAAACGGAACATCTATGCCCTCCGCAGAAGCCTTGCTCAGCAACTCCATGCCATCCATCTTTGGCATTTTTATGTCGCACAGCACTAAATCAATCTTCTCGCTTTCCAGCTTCAACCAAGCATCCTCCCCATCCTCTGCAGTGCTTATCTCATAGTTTTCTTCCGATAGGATGTCACTTAGTGCATCCCGAATGCTTTTTTCATCATCTACAATTAAAATTTTCGCCATGATTTTGAGTTTTCTATCGAAATAACAAAAAGCAAGCCAATAAGCCGGGTTCTGTTCTATCCCATCATTTATCTAGCACTGATATCGCTATCAGCATCTAACGACCTACCCAATTCTGCTCAAGCGAGCAACTTTCAAACGCAGAACCTATTTGGTCTTTCAGCACGTAAGGTTTACCATGCCTCCTTGATCACTCTTGGAGCGGTGAGCTCTTACCTCACCTTTTCACCTTTTCTAAGACGACAAGCGTCTAGTAGTTTATTTTCTGTGGCACTTTCTCTATGCCCTTACTAAATGTAATAGGCATTGCTTCCTCTTAAGAAGTACGATGCTCTTTGCTGCCCGGACTTTCCTCTCCTAGCATTCTAGCAGCGATGAGTCGGCTTGCATCACAAAAGTATTAATGAATGTCTTTACCAGTAATCTTAAATTCCCAATCGTCAGCATGTTTTCCAATTTCCCGAAACATTTCTTTGATCATATCCTCGGATGTAGTGGAAAGAAATGCAATCGCCTCTACTTTCAGAAAACCATCTTCCACGATGAACTTAGAATACGGATAATCCGCGCTTTCTTTCAGTAAATCTTCAAAGGGTATGTCATTTTCTAAAGTGCATACTTTGGTCTTTAGCTGAATCATCTGACGATCATACTCACTGTTGTGTGTAATATGACCAGTTATCGTTTGAAACCTGCCATCCTGAACTGGCATGATAATTACAGATTGGGTAGTGTCATATTCTCTAAATTCACCACCTATCTCAGAAGCGTACTTTCGTGAAAAATCTTTGAAGTCCATCGGTATTGGTTTAGGTTATTGAAAGTTAGCAAATAACAACCTATAATCAAGGACAACATAAAAGTCAATTTGTGCTTTGGTCTAGGTTAGAGGTAGAGTTAGATTTCTTCTCGTTATTTTTACCCTTTTCTCTCTTTCTAATTGCCTCTTCTCTTCTTGAGGAAAGTAACTCGGTAAGATCATTGAAGGAGTGCACGAACCTTAAACTGATTCCGGTTTCCTGACTTTGATTCCCATCATTGGTTATCAACCTTTCATTCGTATTTCGAAATACTTTTGCTCTTAACCTACCATCTTTCGTTAAGCTATATTCAACTGACCAATCTCCTACAATGTCATTTAGCACATTTTGCTTCTGAGCTTGCTCATTTCCAAATCCCCCACCTCTGGTTACCTTAAGTCGGCCATCCAAAAAAGTATATGCAAAGCGAAGCTGAAACGTATTAAATGATTCTTCATCCAGAGAAGCTAGATCGACCTCTACTTCCAGGTTTTCATCAATCTGGCTAACCAGGTAGCTTACTTGATTGGATAAAATCTCACTCACACTTCCACCAATTCCCTGACCTGAACCCAGCGAAAAACTTTCGTATGGAGAAAACTTTCGGAGGAACAATAAACTGATGAATTGTCGTCTGAGCTCCTGCTCATCGTTCACTATTCTACTCAATTTCCCGATATTGTCTGTATTAGCATCACTTTCGTTTTCAAGCCTCAGCCCGAAACCAATCTCGGGAGTCAGAATACTTCCATCAATAAATAGGACTGCTAGTATCGGGACTCTATTTGAGGCCTGATTTCCATTACTATTGGACAAGACTTCTAACTCGTCAAACGAAGCTCTCTGCAAGTATGTAGCCTCTAAATTCAGGCTAGCATCGTATGGATCACCATACCAAGTGATGCTGCTGCCCGGTACCACATCAAACTCCTTATTGATAAAATTTGATAAAGTGAAATTGTACGCTCCTTCGGTAATTTCTAATGGGCCAAACATGTCAAATGAACCATCAGTACTTAGCGATAATTTAATATTACCTCTTCCCCTACCTCTGATGATATCCCCTTTCTTAATGTCAAAAATCAATTCGCAATAAGCATCTGGGGTAATCTCCATATCAAAGTCAAGCGTCAACCCATTTATAGAGGAAGTCTTCTCCTCGGCAACCGTGAATGTAGAGTCTGAGAAATTCACAAACTGTATAAAATCCTCTTGACTTGCATTTGTTGACTCGGAAACTGGAATGAAAAGACGTGTATTAGGCTCTGTCTTTACATCCGCCTTTATGACCAAATCATTGAAAGGCCCGGTAATACTAATATCACCAGTCCCATAGGCTGATCCATAATAAAGCTTGTTATCTAAAGAGGTAGTATTTAGGAACTCAAAATTTTCAGTTGACATGGAAATATTAGTTGAAAAACCTGCAAAAAACTGGTGCATGATCTGGCCTTCTATGTCGGCACTATTGCCTTTTCTGTCAACAAGACTGAAGTCTGAAAATCGCATGGCATTGGTATCAAAGTTCACTCCTCCAGAAAAAGAGTAGGCAGTGTTGAGGTAGATAATCTTACCTGAGCCGTCCACTTGAAAAGACCCAAGAATGTTAGGTGATTTAAGATTCCCCAGAAGTTGTATTTGACCACTAGCAAAGCCAGAAAGATCGGATACATTCTCTTGAACGAACGGGCTTGCCATTTTTAAGTCTGCTTGATTGAAAGCAACTTGAAAATCGAATTGCTCAGCCCCTCGTGCAGGATAATAATACCCTTTTAACTCAATGGACTTGAAGTTATCACGATTCACTTCTACATTGGAGTAAACAGACCTGTTGATAGGATCCCACTGAGAGGAGCCATTCAGATCACCTATGAGAATATCATCATAGGCGAGATTCTTAAGAAAAAAGTCACCATCATAACTCATTGGCTGACTTGGCTCATCCCTTATGAGTTCAAAACTTCCGTTCAGAAATCCCCCGAAATTCACATCAGAAAATAAATTGGCTTTATCCATATTTAGATCTTCCACTGTAATTCTCACTGTTGATTCGTGCATTGAAGAAACATTTCCAGAGATATGGATCGCTTCGCTTTGATCATATATTTCAAAATTTCTTATGCCAATATCCCCTGAAGCTATGATAATTCTATTTGAGGGATTGAAATTCCATTGGTCATCAAGGATTACAATATCTGATGGTTTAACCCTAAATTCAATGGAATCCTCTGAAAGACGTAACTGACTTTCTAACCGTATATCAGTTGAGGAACTCGGTTGGGCGATAAGCGTACTCAGCTCAATGGCATCATCAAACCAAATACCCTCCAACAATAAATTAGTGGTCTCGGGTATCCCCTTGAAATATTGCTTTGACGAAGTAAAAATGAAGTTTGTTAATATCCCATTTAGCGATTCCCGACTCGACCCATTGACCTCCACCAGCGGCTGATCAAATCGGTTTTCATAGACTTTGACAGAATCGCTTTCAAAGAACAGAGAAACGTGGGATGATCTACCATGACGGAAGGAAACTTCCAGAAAAGAGCCCTTAGCTACATGTACTGGTATTTGCAGGGAATCGAGGTAAGGATTAATATCCAGCAATTTTATAGCCGATTCTATTTTGTAGTTCTCACCACTTGAAAGTTTTTCCAGAGAATCCAAATCAATGGCCTCTGATAACTGGAGTTTAGTGGCATAGCCGTTTCCTAACACTACTAAATCATCTATTAGGCTAGTTATCTTAAAATCTCCTTGCACCTCTGTTTCAACACCAGGCATAGTTAGAGTGATTTTCCTGGTACTATCAGCAGCAAAAGATGAGGATATTTTTACCGAATTCAAGGGAACTAGATTTCCATTGATTTTCATCATTGCAGAATCCAAGGTGAGATCTCCAGTGAACTGATCAAGGTCAAAATTCTCGATTGACAAATCAATCTTACCAGTTCCTGAAATCTCTCTACCTGTTAGATTTAATTTATCAGCCAGAACCTTCTCTGCATTAATGTCAAAATCAAGAAACTGACTCTCTTCCCGAAGATCCAGTTCGGCATTACCTTCAAGCTGACAATAAGGATCATTAATTGCCACTCTACTCTTGAAAAAATTCTTCTCGAAATGGCCATCAACAAAGACTGAGTCATATACATACCCATTCAAACCACTTTTATAAAACATTGCATTAAGGTTAAAATCAGCATTATCCGGCGTAATACCAGTCCCTTCTATGCTGCCATTAAGACTAACCTTCTGAATTAATTTACTCTTAAGAAGAGCACCAATGTTCACATTCTCTAGTTCTAGATTTCCCTTGTAGTAAGTCATTGTGGGATCATCCGGAATCTTAATATTGATGTCAGAATAAAGGGCACCTTGGTCTGTATCAAAATCTCCTTTTGCAACAAAATCATTCAAGAATCCTGCAAAGCTCCCACTAAAGTCAATCCGCCCCATTTGACCAAGGTTATTGGAAAAATCCCCAATGTATGGTTCAAGGTCTTGAGGGAGCAGACGTGAGTCAACAATATCAGCCAGGATAAACGTCTTACTCAAGTCGGGCAGTCCAAAACAGCTTACCCCTCCCTTAAAGTAAGTAGCAGAACCAAAGCCAATTCTAGAATCCTCAATATTAAAATCACCTACAGTCCCCCAAAAGACCCCATCTAACAAAAGGTCGGAGCTAATTTGACTGATCCCTGCAACAAGTTGAAGGTCTTGGCTTGAAATACGTGTATTGTTAAGATGGAAGGCAAATGAGACACTATCTATGAAATAACCGAAATCATCTAGTCCGTTGTAAAAAAACTGTAGACTATCAGAAATTGTACTTGTTGGGGTACGGGCCAATACATTATCTAGATCTAGTGCCTTATTTGATAAGCTAAAATCTGCTTTGAACTCCTCTATTTCAAAAGCTGAATTTCGTTCTGCCCCAGCAAAATGGTTTATTGAACCAAGTATCGTATCAGATCGAAGTTGAAAATCTGATATATCGAGAACCGGAACTGCTAAGTCAAGGTGTGAAAAATCCACTTTGCTAGGTACTCGTTCCTTGGACTCATTTGTGAATCTGAAATCTAATTGATCGAAGTGGATATGTTCTACATAGATCGGTTTGGACTTCTTTCGCTGGGCTGTACCACTACTCTTGGAAGCAAAAGACTCTAAGAAGCTAGTTAGATTAAGCTTAGTTAAGGAATCACGCTTTGTAAGGTTTACTAATAGGTCCTCAGCACTTACCTCATCAACTTGCAGATACTGTCCTCTCAGTAGCTTGATTAGATCATACTTAACAGCCAGATTCTTTGAATAAATCATGGAATCATTGCTCAAATCATAGATCAATAGATCTTGAAACTCAGCATTATCGAGCCACGATATTCTAACCTTATCCAGAGAAATCGAATAATCTGTATATCCAGAAATTCGCTCCAGCACCTTAGTCGCGAGAAGGGTCTGGACTGAATTTAATTGGAAAAGAAGTAAAATAACCAGCAAGAAAACCGAGAGATAGAACAAGCCCCCTGAAATTAATCTCCAGGAAACTTTTCGGATTTTTGATATCGTTAACTTGCTAGACAAAAGAATTACACGTGGCAATAATACTTGGCATAGAATCTTCGTGCGATGAGACTTCAGCTTCCGTCTGTATAAACGGTAAAGTAATCAATAATGAGATTGCGGGACAAGACATACATTCGAAGTATGGTGGTGTCGTTCCAGAACTTGCTTCACGCGAACATCATAAAAATATCGTGCCAGTAGTGAAATCTGTGCTGGAAGATGCCAAGATATCACTAGAAGACCTAGATGCAGTTGCATATACGAGAGGGCCTGGCCTACTTGGTGCACTACTGGTAGGATCAAGTTTTGCAAAGTCTTTGGCAGCCTCCTTAGATATTCCTACGGTTCCTGTCCATCACATGAAAGCTCATGTACTGGCGCACTTCATAGATGACCCAAAACCAACCTTTCCTTTTTTGTGCCTAACAGTCAGCGGAGGCCACACGCAAATAATCAAAGTGTCTAGCCCCACAGAAATGATAATACTCGGGCAAACACAAGATGATGCGGTTGGTGAAGCATTTGACAAAGCAGCAAAGCTTTTGGGCCTACCCTATCCTGGAGGACCACTCATCGATAAGCTTTCCAAAGATGGCGACCCTCACTCCTTCCAGTTTTCAGAAACTGAAATGGATGGACTCAATTATTCTTTTAGTGGTATCAAGACCTCTATTTTATATTTCCTCCAAAAGAAGGTCCGAGAAAATGATGGTTTCATTGAAGAGAACTTAGCGAACCTTGCTGCAAGTATTCAAAGATCACTTATCAAGATGCTGCTAAATAAACTTCTCTTGGCTGCTAAACAAGAAGGGATCCAACAAATTGCCATTGCAGGGGGTGTCTCTGCTAACTCAGGTTTAAGGTCAGAGTTGAAAAAACTAGCTGAAAATAATGGCTGGGAGATTTTCATTCCAGATTTCCAGTACTGCACAGATAATGCAGGAATGATCTCAATGAGCGGTCATCTACTTTTTGAAAGCTCCAGTTTTGGAAGCTTAGCTGACAGTCCGCTTCCCCGGATGCCCTTTTAAATGTTCCTGAACTATTTTTAAGCTATGAGTAAGGATACCTCTCGATTTTCAAATTCGATTCAAATAAAGAACAGGAAGGCAAGCTATCAGTACGAGTTTGTCGAGAAGTTTGAAGCAGGAATGGTATTAAAAGGCACTGAGATAAAATCCATTCGTGAAGGAAAGGCAAGTATTCAAGAGGCATATTGCTTTTTGAAAAGAGACGAGGCATTCATTAAAGGAATGAACATATCACCCTACTCAAACGCCAGCTTCGAAAGTCATGAAATGACTAGAGATAGGAAACTCCTTCTGAAAAAGAAAGAAATTGAAAAGCTTAGATCAAAGACAGAGGAGAAAGGGCTCACAATCGTCCCTGTCCGGTTGTATTTAAATAAGCGAGGATTTGCAAAACTTGAAATTGCGCTCGGTAAAGGCAAAAAGATCTACGACAAAAGAGAAGACATCAAAAAGAAAGACCAAAAGAGAGAACTAGAAAGAATTAAGATTTAACATATGGTACTAGTGCTTAATCAAGACTTCTCACCTTTAACTGTTTGCTCTGTACAAAGAGCTTTTATGTTAATTTTTCTAGGCAAAGCAGACTTGGTTGAGGAAGTGAAGGAAAAGAAACTCCGATCTATTTCCGCTTCCTACGCATTCCCTTCGGTTGTAAAAATTAAAACATACGTTCATATCCCTTATAAAGGAGTAGTAATGAGTAGGCAAAATATCTTTCGAAGGGATGGTGGTACTTGTCAGTACTGTGGAACTAACAAAGACCTCACACTTGATCATGTTGTTCCAAGGTCCAAAGGCGGGAAATCGACCTGGACCAATTTGGTCACCGCCTGCAAAAAATGCAATTCTATCAAAGGGGATTACTCTCTTGAAAAAACAGGAATGCGTCTAAACCAAAAACCCGTCAAGCCGACCTATTCGTCCTTTTTGAAAATGAATACATCGTCTTACCGTCAAGAATGGAGTGCTTACCTGAACCCTAAAAAAGCCATAGCCTAGTGAAAAGACTTACAACAATTCCTCTATTAATGATTTTCATTTTTGCGTCTTGCACTAGCACTTCCGAAAAGAATGAGAAGGAAGATGACAGGCAAGAGACTTTGAAAAGGTTTGAGGAAGAAAAAGACAAGCTTGATGAAAGAATCAGAAAACTAAAGGAGGATTCTAAAGAAAAAGCTGAGGATGCAAAAAGGGACATAGAATCAGCTGTGAAGGAGCTTCAGAAACAAAGGAAAAAAGTGACGAAAGAAGCCGAGAAACTTAGAAAAGCAACTAAGAAAGAATTAGATAATGCGTTAGATGAGGCAAAGAAAGAATATGAGAAGTGGCTAAAGGAGAAAAAAGATCAAACAAAACAATAAAGCCCATACGTATTGTATGGGCTTTATTATTAATATCTAAATCGAATTACTAATTGTCGTCAATTCCTCTAAGTGACTTGTAAAGGAGTTTCCTGGCGTTGGCTTTCCTAAGGGTTTGTTCAACGTCCGAAACAATTCCCATCTTAACCTCCGAGTCAATATTCATCGCCATGGTAATTCTATCTCTCTCTGCCTCTGAAAGCTTATCTTTCTCCTGGTTCACGAATAATGTCAGTTCATCAGGCTCAACAAATACGTCGTTTGTCTGAATTCTTGGCTCCTCACCGTATACGCCAACATTCTTAGGCTTTCCGATGTATAAATGACTTACCAAGGACTTCTTCTGAATTTTACTTAATTGAGAAGCCTGAGGCAAAAGTTGCTTCACAAGTATTTCCTGCTCTCTCATCACGGTTGTCACCATGAAGAAGAAAAGAAGCATAAAAATAATGTCAGGCAAAGCTGCCGTTGGAATGTCCTGAGATGATTTCGAATTTTTCTTAAACTTCGACATAATCTAACTATTTATCAGGTTCTGCAATTGAGATCGCCTTAGGTATTCCCTGACGCGCTTGCTTGTACACTCTTTCCTCTAACTCTTCACTCTGGTCAAGCTCAAGAAACTGCTGTGCGGTAAGACCGACTCTTTCAGCATAAATTTCATTGTAAGCTGCATGAAGATTATCAAGCACCTCAATGTATAGTTCATAGCTTGTTCCACGATTAGCTTTGAACGAAACAATTGCATCACCAGGGCTATCAGAAGACTCTGGATTTTGCTTTGCTTGCGCTTTCATTGACGCAGGTAGGCTATTATACAAATCGATCGCCTCAGTATCAGTTATCTGACCGAAATTCAAAATATGCTCTTTTACCATATTCTTCAATTCTGAAACAGGTTGTGTGAAGGGTTCGTTCTCCACCAACAACTGATCATTTGAGTTAGCCAATATCTTGAAAATGTTTCTCTCTTGAAGCTTGATTTCAATTTCTTCCTCTGGAGGAGGAGGCAACTGCATCAAGATTCCTTTATCGTTGGCTATTGTAGTCGTTACAAGAAAGAAAATGAGCAAAAGGAAAGCGATATCAGCCATGGAGCCCGAACTCACCTCCGGAGTACCTCTATCTTTATTCCTAGCCATTATCCAATTGCTTTTTTGATTTCCGTAATTACGATACCAAGAATGGCACCAAAAGCTAAAATGTAGAAAGTTGTCAAACTAGCTCCAACAAGCTTCACGGTAGTGGCTGATTTGTCCCCCATCGCCTCACCGGTAGAGAGTAAATAAGAAACCAAGAATACTACTACCAATGCTCCCACACCAAGCCCAATCTTCTTAAGGGATTGAGGATCTCCAAATGCCTTGATTAAGGGCATTCCAACTGCCGTTACTATGCAAACTGCTATCAGTATGTAGGCAAGAAATAATCCAATATTTACAAATGCTTCCATATGTAGCTATTATTTAGATAGGTTGTGCTTCACCAAAAGGTCAACTAGTGAGATAGAAGCGTCTTCCATACTGTTTACAATAGAATCCACTTTAGATACTAGGTAATTGTAGAACAACTGTAGAATCACCGCTACTATAAGACCACCTACTGTTGTCAAAAGAGCTACCTTAATACCACTTGCAACCAATGCAGGAGATACATCACCCGCTTCGGCAATAGCGTCAAAGGCCTCAATCATACCAATTACTGTTCCCATGAAACCTAACATCGGAGCTAGAGAGATGAAAAGCGAGATCCAGATCATTCCTCTTTCTAGTTTACCCATTTCAACAGAACCGTAAGAGATGATTGATTTCTCAACCATTTCAATTCCTTCAGACATTCTCATAAGTCCCTGAACGAAGATTGATGCAACAGGTCCTCGTGTGTTTCGGCAAACTTCTTTAGCTGCGTCAGCACCACCTGAACTCAAAGCATCTTCAACATCAGCAAGCAACTTTTTAGTGTTTGTTGATGCCATGTTAAGGTGAATAATTCTTTCAATTGCGATTGCAAGACCCAAAATCAAACAAGCAAGTACGATACCCATGAAAGTAGGACCCCCATCGATGAATTGCTCTTTCACTATTTGGTGAAACCCTTGTGAAGCTTCTTCTGGCTCTTCAGTAATTGCCTCTGCAATTTCTTCAACAGGTTCTTCATATACTTCTTCAACAGCTGCAGTATCAACGGATGTAGAGTCTGTGGCAAGAGAATCAGATTCATCTACAAACGCATCTTGCGCTGAAACACTGAAGGTCATTACACCTGCCAACATTAAGAGAGTCAATAACTTTTTCATAATTCAGTCTTATAAGTTAAGTCTTCGGTTTAGTTTAATATATTGTTAATAATAAAGTTCAAATTAAAGCAAATCAAATTCTCCCCACAATTTAAGCAGAGAGGAAGGGATTCGAACCCTCGATACCCTTTTGGGGTATACACACTTTCCAGGCGTGCGCCTTCGACCACTCGGCCACCTCTCTGAAAACCCGCCACTTTTTGGAGGGGCTACAAATAAATCATGAAAAATACCTTTATGCAAGTTTTATCTTAATCATCAGGCTATTCGTCGGATTATTATCACTTATTCATCCATTTCACCGGCAATGGGGGTTATAAGTAGCTTTTTAATTTTTTCCGCATTCTTTTCCTGGCCCAGCACAAACATCATTTTGGTCAATGCTGCTTCCGTTGTTATGTCATTTCCGCTGATCACTCCTATGTCATTTAGCCTCTTACTTGTCTCGTACTTCCCTTGCAGTACCTTCCCCCCGATACATTGGCTGACATTTAGAATCACTTTATCATTTTTAATAGCTGCACCCAAACAATCTAAAAACCAATCATACTTCATCGTATTTCCTGACCCGAATGACTCAAGGACTATCCCCTCTATGGCCGCATCAGACATGATCGCCTCAACAAAGCTCTGCGTAATTCCTGGGAAAATTTTCAAAAGCGCCACGTTTGGGTTTAACTGACCTAGGACTTTGAGTTTCGATTTATCACGATCCTTTTTTAAGGCTGCATGATCAAACTCTATTTCTATTCCTACTTCTGCAAGTGAAGGATAGTTCTCAGATTCAAAGGCAGCAAAAGTGGAACTTCGTATTTTCTGAGATCTATTACCACGTAGTAGCAAATAATTGAAATACAAGCAGACTTCATGGACTATCGGTAATCCATCCTTGTGCGCTGAAGCAATTTCCAATGCAGCAATTAAGTTTTCTCTTGCATCAGACCTTGGAGATCCAATCGGAATTTGAGCTCCAGTAAAAATGACTGGCTTACTGAGCCCTTTCAGCATAAAGCTCAACATGGAGGCAGAATAAGCCATGGTATCTGTTCCATGAAGAATAACGAAACCATCGTACTGAGAGTAGTTCTCTTCGATAATGTAGGCAAGATCCTTCCATTCCTGAAGGTTGATATTGGAAGAATCTATTGGCACTGGAAATGAAATCACAGTTAGTTTTAGTCCTAGATTTCTAAGGACAGGAATCTTATCTACAGCCTTTCCAAAATTGAAGGGAGCTAGCGCACCACTTCCGTCTTGAACCATTCCAAATGTTCCTCCGGTATAAATAATCAATACCGACCTAGTACCCTCATCTGTAATGTTTACAATCTTATAATTCATTATTCAATTGATCCCTTCTGAAAAATAAATCATTCGCATTTCTTGTGGTGAGCGTTTCCACTTCTGATGAACTGATACCTAAGTACTGAGCTATCCTTTGCGCTACATGCTGCACAAACGCTGGTTCATTTCTTTTACCACGATGTGGAACCGGTGACAAGTAAGGAGAATCAGTTTCCAGGATGATTTTGGATCGATCAATATGAGGAATAACTTGATCTAAGCCCCCATTCTTGAAAGTACTCACTCCTCCTAATCCAAGATAAAAACCCATCTCAGTGATATTATTTGCCTGCTCGATGGTCCCAGTAAAGCAATGAAAAACGCCATTCAATCCCTCATCCTGATATTTCGATACTAGCTCAATTGTCTCATCAATGCTATCCCTACAATGAATCACCACTGGAAGTTGATGCTTCAATGCTAATTCACATTGCAGATCAAAGGCTCGCTTTTGCTCACTCCAAAAGGTCTTATCCCAATAGAGATCTGTACCAATCTCCCCAACCGCTAGAAAACTCCTTCTTTCAAACCAATCTTCTACGATTTTTAGTTGATCTTCAAAATCTTCCTTCACAGAACAAGGATGCAGGCCCATCATGGGATAACACATATTTGGGTACTGCTCCTCCAGTTCTAGCATCGATGGAATGGATTCCGAATCAATGTTAGGCATGAGTATTTTTTCTACTCCCACTGCTTTTGCTCTTGTGACTACCTCATCAATATCTTCATTGAAGTGCTCTAGGTAAATATGGGCGTGGGTGTCAATCATTGAGCGTTCTTAAAGCTAAACCTTGGTTGCTAAAATGTTTCAGTATTTCGGGAAGGATTAATTGCAGGTTTTCAAATGCCATTGCTGTATCGTGAAATAACAAAATACTTCCAGGTTTTGATTTTTTCATGGATCGAATTGCCTTTGGCACATTTAATTGAGCATCAAAATCCCAAGCCATTCGATTCCACATAACAACTTTTCTATCGGTTAGTAGCTTCAGCTGATTTCTTGTAATTCTGCCGTAAGGAGGCCTGAAGAAATTGTTTTTAACATCATACCCTAATAACTCTTGATCACATTTCGTGATATCATCTATATAGTCTCTGCTGGTAGTCGACCAACCATTGAGGTGACTGAAAGAATGATTCGCCACCAAATGCCCTTCATCTAGCAACCTTGCAATCAACTTGGTGTTGTCCTTTAGCTTTTTACCGAGACAAAAAAAAGTAGCTTTCGCTTGGCACTTTCGTAATTGTTCCAACACCCATGGCGTAACTAGTGGATCTGGACCATCATCGAACGTTAGATAAATTGAATCTCTAGACTTCTTATCCCAAATCAGGGAGGGGTACAAGATTCGAAAGAATGCCGGATTTTTAAAGAGTCGGATCATTGATTTTGCACCTTGCAAGAAAGCATTGTGATATCATCATGAAACGAACGGCTACCTTTAAAGTCTTCTAATTCTTGTAGAATCTGATTTTGTAATTCAGCTAAGTCTTCGCAATTGTGGGAGGCTATTATTTCCCGTAATCTTTCAAACTCGAAGGCTTCATCATTCTCACTGAAGGTCTCAGTAAGACCATCTGTGTAGGCAAAAATGAAGAAGCTGGTCAGGTCATCTACTCGCTTGCTCTCAATAAACGGAAGTGGCGATAGCATCCCAAGCACTGTCGTGCCTTCATTTAGGAGTTTAATTCCATCGTCAGTCTTCAGAATTATTTCGTTGTGCCCACAATTGATGTATTCGAGCCTCTTTAATCCGAAATCGTAGATCGCTGCAAAAAAGGTGATGAAATTCTCCGCATTTCCACTGTGATACGTGGTGAGGTTGAGTTCGTTGACAATTTCCACTAGATCCTTGGTTTGCCGGACCATAGCCCTCAGAGAAGCTTGAAAGTTAGACATTAACAGAGCTGCAGGAACTCCCTTACCAGAAACATCAGCTATACAAATCAAAAAGCGATTCTCATCAATTTGGATGTAGTCATAATAGTCCCCGCCAACGTCATGATGCGGAAGGTAAAAAGCTTCCAGTTGAAGTCGCTCTATTTTAGGGAGCTCTTTAGGGAATAAGAAATTTTGAACCTTCTTAGCAATCTCCAGCTCCCTACGATATGCCTCCTGCTCTACTTGTTTTCTAGCGAGTTTCTTATTTTCTATCGCAACAAGAATGATGTTAGTAAGTGCATTCAAGAAGCGATTTTGCTTACTACCCTGCTCTCCGATGTTGATGAAAACAATAGCAAGAATCTTCTCTTTGTGATAAACAGGAAACACAGATTCAAATTCCTCAAAATGAGCATCATCAATCACTTGCTCATCTTTGAGAGTTTTGTATCTATCAGGCAGTTCTCCTTCCAAGCAATTACTTTTCACTCCAAAGTGCGCTCGACAAGACCAATCGCCATCACTTTCAGTGAACAAAGCAAGTTTTTTGACCTTCAAGTCAGCCAACAAAGTGAACCTGTAGATTCGAAGTAGGTCTTCTTCAGGGAGATTGTTATTAACAGCTTGTGTTACTTCTAACAAAGCATTCAACTGAAGATCTTTGATATCGATGGTCGAGTCCTTCATCTAGAGTTATGCTCAAAGAGACCTTTTTTAGAAGCCAAATAAAGATACGAATCAAACGAATTTTCCATATCTAAATTATCTTCTTCAATTTCTTCATCCATCTTTCTGTACACTTTGACAAACCCCTTCTTTATCAACTCAATCAAGTTGAGTCTTAGTTGATTGTCATCATAGCCAGATTCTTCTTTTAGGTTACCGTAAGGAGTAACAAAGTAGAGTTCGTCCAATATGTTGTACTCTATTTCAGTCAATACTTTCTTCCTTTCCAAGTGTAGCCACCAAAGATAGAATTCAGCCCCATGATTAGTATATGGAATGGATAAATAATTTGAATGACCAGAAGCTGTAAGCCCGCTGATCTTAAACCTAAAAACTTGTGAACGGGGGAAACATAGCATACCTGAACCAACCACCTGATGGCCAAAACAGCTAAAAGAATGACCACCGAAAAACTTCCCATTAGGGTATAAAAGGCAGAAGCAATCAAAAAGAAATAATCAAAGAAAAACAAAACCGCCATCATCCTTAATTTCGGATTTTTGTTGTGCTTCCATTTGCTGGTCCACCTTATTCGCTGATTGGCAAAACCTCGCAAAGTTTTGTGCACTGGGGTTATTACAATAGATGACTGGTTCTTTAGAAATGCTGCACTCTTTGGGTATCTATCTTGAATACTGAAAAGTAGGAATTCATCATCTCCCGAAGGAATCTGAATGTTATCTGAATATCCTCCAACTTCAAAAAATGCGTCTTTTGAAAACCCCATATTGGCACCACTGCACATACTGGGATTGTTATTATTCAATGTGACCGCACCAAAACCAATGAGTCCTGAAAATTCTGCTTGCTGTAATTCAGCCCAGAAGCCTTGGCCTTTTAGTGCCACAGGCCCTGCAATAAATTTATGATCCGCAGACAAGCTTGCATAACTTGATAGCCAGTTGGGGCTCATTTGACAGTCTGCATCGGTGGTTATAATGAAATCATTTTTGGCCTCCTCCGCTCCTCTAGTCAAAGCATACTTCTTGCCAGATTCCTTATGATTTTCTAGTGAAATTACTCTGAGATTCATCTCAAATTGATCCAGACATTTGGATAGAACGTCCATTGTGCTGTCGTCAGAAAAATCATTGACAACAAGCACTTCATACTTATCCTTATCGTATTGCTGATATTCTAGGCAAGCAAGGACCTTCTCGATTGTTTCTTCTTCGTTTCTTACAGGAATAATTACGGAGAAAGATCTAGCAGTAGAAGTGCTTGAGATCTTGGGGACTTTAGACCAACAAATAGTAAGAAATAAGTAAAAACAAACATTCAGCAAGGTAAATGCCAAGACCAGATAGATCATCGGGCAATGTTAACAGAAAGTGGTTCAAGTTGCTATGTGACTAATCGCTTTTTGTTTGCGAAAGTAGGCCACTTCAAACCCTGAATTCTAAACAATCCAATAGCACCAATTACAGATGGAATAGCATTGTTAACCAACCAAAGTAAGAATATTGGAACCACCACCAAACTAAGGTCTGCGATATGATCAGAGAAGAATATTATGCCAGTGGTTTCACGTAATCCTAAACCTCCAAAAAATGCTGGAATAGCAGATCTAAAAAAGAAAACCCAACCAATGCCCGCTAGCAATATGGTATTTGAAGTTGCCGGAAGAAAAACTTTGAGAAGGATCAAAAATTGTACGACAAAAACAAAATATCGAAGAACCGATAGGAAAATCACTTTAGTAAGAACTACTCTTCTTAACTGCTTGAAGTAGGATAAGAAACGGCTGACAGATTTCCTCGCAACAAATAACAACACAAGTAAGCCAATAATAAGTAGGGGGACGACCACATTAAATTTAAGTAAACTGGAAGAATAGAACCAAATACTGTAAACACCAAAAACGGTGGTGATTGCTAGCATAATACCTCTATTAAGCAGCATAGCTGATGTGGTTTTATACTTATCTCTCAAAGATGCCCATCTTACTATGGCGTCCCCTGACGTAAATGGCAGTACCCAGTTTAGTGCTAGACCGGAGAGCACCA
>CAYYNA010000028.1:21870-24211 GCA_964472815.1 uncultured Roseivirgaceae bacterium | reverse complement strand
TCTCGGTCGTACTGTCTACGGACTGAGACTTCCTGAGAAGCTTCGAAAAGCCCCAGTACTAATTCAGAAGAATTATTCAGCGATCGAATATTCCCAACTATGGTTCCTGGTTGCGTATCCGCAAGAGAGCCTTGTTCTTGGCTTGTCTCCTCGATCTGGCTCCAAAAGCTATATGATTCGCGCGAAAGACCATATTGCTTTACCTCAATGCTGAAACCTCTTTTCATGAATCCTTCTTCTGAGTGAAAATTGTAGATGGGCAACTTGGTTACTCCAGCTTCAAGTACCTGAAGTTCTTGTAGGAATAAGTCATTTCCTTCTTGAGTTTGCCAGCAAACCTCTACTTGTAGAGAGTCATTTTCACTCCCTCTTTCTCGAATAATAAATTCATTGTCAACAAAAAGCCATCTAGACGGTCTCCTTAGAGAGAACTCATACGTAGAGTTCCACTTCCATCGGAAGTACCTATTTCCCTCGGTATTATTCTTTGCATCAACAAAAAAGCTGAACCTTCCAGCAAAAAGGTTTCTGGTAAGCGGCTCAGGGGTAAACTCTGCAAATACCGAATCAATGGGTGAGGTAGCTTGGACCGTGACCACATCTGATTCATACTGCCCACCATTACCTGTATTAATAAATAGTTGTAATTGTCCTCCTATTTCAGCGGCATAGGGTGAAGTGGATAAGTATCTTCCAGCGCCATCTTCAGAGAAATTAATTCGCTCACCATTTTGATCTATCATCCACACGGTGGCGCCTGTTTCTTGATTATTTACGCTTTCGTTGATTGCTGATGTTCTGCTCAGCAATACTTCTTGCCGCACAGGTTGATCGGTAATTAGTGCCTCCACCACTAAAAGATCATCGAATCTTAATGCTTCAGGGTCTATTTCCTCGATGCAGCTGTTGAATACAAATACGAGGAGAAAAAGGTAATATTTCTTGGCTATTCTTTTCATTAAAAAATGATATTGTAGGTTAATGAAGGAATAGGAGAGGCTAGCACAGAGAGCTGATATCCTTGAATATCGCCATTTTCATCACTACGGAAGAAGACAGAATATGCATTATTTCGTCCCAGCAAATTGTAGATAGAGAATGACCAATAGGTATACAATAGGTTATTTTTTCTGTGTGATGGCTCCACGTTAATCCCCAGATCTACACGGAAGTAATTTGGTATTCTGAACTCATTTCGATCACCAAAATGAACGATCTCTCTATTGGACAAGGTGTACTTCGCAGTAGGGTATGTTACGGGTCTTCCGCTGGAAAAAACCACATTTAGCGAAGTGCTAAACCTTCGATTAATCTTATAATTGGTTATTAAACTAAAGTCGTGAGGTTTGTCAAAATTGGATGGAAAGTACTCACCTCTGTTGATGGTCTCTTCCACAAACTCTGAGACGAATCTTTGCTCTGACCTGCTGTAAGTGTAGCCAATCCAGCCGGTCAACTTTCCAGATTTTTTACGAATTAGTAATTCCATTCCTCGAGCCCGACCATCTCCCTGTATGATATCTCTTTCCAAAATCGGATTAAGAACTAAATCAGCACCCACCTTGTAATCCACAATGTTGTCAAAATCCTTATAGTATAACTCGGCGGACAATTCGATACTATTCCCCTCCAGGTTCTTGTAAACACCCACCGAATACTGCTTGCTAAGCTGCGGTTTGAAATTAGTGTCTGATAGTTTCCAGGTGTCCAATGGAGAAACAGATACCGTATTGGATAGAGAATGAATGTACTGTCTCATCATCGTATAATTTGCTTTGATGGACAGTCCGTCATTTACAAGATAATTCAATGAAGCTCTCAGCTCTGGACCAGAAAATGTCTCAATGACTTCTCCATCTGTATAATCTACTGTTTCAATTAGCGAAGCGTCATTTCGTAAGCTATTGCTCTCGTACCTGTTTATTGATCTAGGACCTAAGGCGGAAAACAAAGAATAGCGTAGGCCAAATGATCCGGTTAGGTTATTCATTATGGCTACATTATCCGAGAAGAAAACAGAGAATTCTCGTCCTTTTTCCGTTTCTAAGGTTTCGGGCTCAAGGAGTGATTCCGGACCTAATGGCTTGACAAATCCTGGATTTAATTCATAGAGCTTAGCATCAAAACCAAGAGAGTATTGGTTTTTTGGACGATCAAGATTCAACATTGTCTTGAAGTAGATGTCTCGAATATCAAAACCATATTCGAATGACTCTGCACCAAGGTTGGCATTCTCAACATTGAATGAATACTCACTCAGCGCCGTGGTAGTGTTGAGGCTCAGGTTCTCTCCAATCTGATAAAACCATTTTAAGGAGGTACCGAAATTGAAGTAGGAAAA
>CAYYNA010000028.1:6305-21770 GCA_964472815.1 uncultured Roseivirgaceae bacterium | reverse complement strand
GCAGAGAAAAAGCCAAAAAAGTGAAAAGGGTTATAAAGCGTTACGTCATTGAAAAGCACAAGATTTTGATCTGTCTTTCCACCTCGAACGTTAATACCAGCGGCACCCTCTCCGACACTTTGTACACCAGGAAGTGCAAGTGCTACCTGTACAATGTCATTTTCTCCAAATACCTTAGGTATCGTTTTCGCCTCTTCCAGGTTGAGTTTGGTGAGCCCTGTAATATTTGACGAGACGTTTCTATCTGCATTTGAAAAAACATAGATCTCATCAAGCACCTCAGCTTGGACCTCCATCTCCACATCGTATTTTCCATCTCCATTGACCTGAGCTTCCTGGAATTTCGGTTCGAATCCTACGCTTTGAGTCTGTATTTCATGCCTACCAACAGGCACTGTCAAAGAATATTCACCACGCTGGTTGGTTGTTCCACTAAGCTGTAAATCTTGTATATAGACTAGTGCGCCTACTAGGGGATTACCATTGATATCTTTTACTACGCCGCTGACCCTCGCTGATTCTTTTCCTCTTGCCCTCTTACCGATGATGATTAATCCTTTTTCGTTGATCTGCTCTCGAGCAAATGAAGCTGTGGGGTTTTCGGATACCCTTTCATCAATAGCAAGCGCTGTGATGATGGGCGCCTTCGTTAAAATGATGGCACTTTCCTGAATAAAAAAAGATAATCCAGTCTCGGATAACAACTGTTCGATAAGCTCGCTGGCGCTCGACGCTTGGATGGATTTGGTAACTACTACAGAATCCACCCAGTCTTGAGCATAATAGAAATTTAGCTCATTTTCAGCCTCAATTTCTGCAATGCAACTGTCTAATGGTATTCCTTCCCAGGAAAAACTCATCTGCTTAGTCTGGGAGTTTCCGAAGAAAAACGCTAGAAATAAGCTCGCAAGTATGAATACCTTATATCTCTCCTGTTGCCTCATCAAACGCCTTCATGTATCCTACAAGCTTCTCTTCATTGAACTTCGAAAACTTTAAATTACTATTCAAGCTCTTAATCCTCGCAGTGATTTCCTTGTAATTTGTAAACATTTCTTTAAGTACTTTTTTATTATTTAAGAGCACCAACTGCTCGTTTCTTTCAATGTAGAAGACATTTTCATCAACGTAGGTAACTTCTGTGTTGGTCGTCTCTTCAGTCTTTTGCCGATTGACAATCAAATTCATTTCCTCGCCTTCAAAAATGAC
This sequence comes from uncultured Roseivirgaceae bacterium, assembly GCA_964472815.1. Lineage (GTDB taxonomy): Bacteria > Bacteroidota > Bacteroidia > Cytophagales > Cyclobacteriaceae > Ekhidna. The sequence goes on along the minus strand of CAYYNA010000028.1, from coordinate 20,561 downwards.
CTCAAAAAATCCTTCTTTTCCTTTATACTTTGGCTTCCTGAATGCATTGTCTCCAATACTGAAATTATCCACTCTATTCATATTGAGAGCAACAGCTACCACTTTTCCAGGTTCAGGGTATTTTAGTATGACAACTCCGCGATTGATGTCATAAAGAGCATCTAGGTCTTCATAGGTTATGCCATTGTAAATGACTGTTGACTTTTGCCAACCACGTGTCTCAAAGAAAGGATGAGTAGATCTGGAGTTCATCGAAAGAGGGTCCACCTTGCCGATGTATATCGAATTATTGGGGGCTGAAACCTTCTCTTGATATAGATCTAAAGGATCTGGAAGATCACTTTTTGACTGCTGTGCAGACAAGCCAAAGGTGATTAGGCACAAGATCAATAGGGGTGATTTGAACATAATGTGCCAATATAGCTCTCAGACGCTAAATAAATACGCTACAAGCCATTAAATCTTAAAAAACAATGCCTCTAACCATCTCTTTTTTTCCCATCGCACCCTGTAACGTCTCCACTTCAAAGCCTGCAGTCGCCAAGTTACGTTTGAATTGACCTTGTGCACAATAGGTAGTCAGTACCCCACCTTTTTCTAGCAGTGAAAAGCACTTTTCTAAATTCGCTAACGACCAGACATCTGGTTGTTTACTCGGAGCAAATGCATCGAAAAAAATAACCTGAAACTTCTGGCTTGCCTGGAAGTTCTCAAGCGGAGCAATCGATTTGTGGAGACGGACGTAGGGATCAATGGCTATATCATTTTCCCATTCTGAGATATGGATGTTTTGTAGGAGTTCTCGCTCCCTTCCATTCTGATGAAAATTGAGGTTCTCGTAAATACTCTTCTCTATAGGATATGGCTCCAGTGAGGTGAAATGAATTTTCTGATTTTTTTCATTGGCATAAAGTGCTGTCAGAAATACATTGAGACCGGTTCCAAGACCGACTTCCAATACCTTGAGCTCTTCTGCTTCGTTTGACTTCATCCAGTATTCCAAGCCCTCCTGAATGAACACATGTAGAGATTCACCTCGAGCGCCTCGAGTGGAGTGGTATGTCTCATTGAGTTCTTCGTTAAACAAACTATGAGAGCCATCCTCGGTGGTGATAATCTTAATAGACATCAGTCCTTGTAAATCAAAACGGTTGCATGAGCGGCAACTCCTTCTTCTTTACCTACGAAACCCAATTTTTCTGTAGTAGTGGCTTTTATTGAAACGTCTTCCTGTGGAATACTCATGACTTTAGCTAGCGTCTTCTTCATGGCAGGAATATGCGGGTTAACCTTAGGTTCCTGCAGGCAAACAGTAGTATCTACATTGCCTACTTTGTAGTTTTTTGTAGCAATTAATTCAACCGTTTTCTTAAGTAGGATTTTACTATCGATACCCTTGTATTGAGGATCCTTGTCTGAAAAGTGGAATCCTATATCTCGCATATTTGCAGCGCCCAAAAGAGCGTCACAGATCACGTGAATAAGCACATCTGCATCTGAGTGGCCATAGGCACCATGCGTATGCATAATATGAATTCCACCTAACCAAAAATCAACACCTTCTGCTAAGGCGTGAACATCATAACCGTATCCTACTCTTATATTGGGCTTCATAGTGTAAAAGAAAGAAGATTCCGGCACAAGACCGGAATCCTCATTCACATAATCAATTCAAAATGCATATTGATAGCCAAGAGTCAAGACACTTAAGGTCTGCAACTGGGGGCCATTTAGGTCTTGTATTACTGGAATCCCAAACTCTGCTGCTAATCTCATGTTTTTTGTAAATCCGGATTGCCCGACGAGATTTACTCCTAGAAGTGCATCCAAGCGAGTACCTCCCTGAAAGTCTGGGTTAGCTGTTTGAACAGGTGCCACGATATTAGGGTCCTGCCCGTCGATCTCAGCTAGCGAGCTAAAGTCTAGTCGGAGGGAAGTGCTTAGCCAATTCGTCAAAAGATAACTACCCCAGGTTGTAGCTTTCAGCTGGTTTCCGTAGGAGAAATCATTGTCATTATCTCCTAATCTTACCACTCCGGATACTTGCGAACCCCATCCTAATTTTTCAGAGCGAATCGCGAAGGTGATACCAGGCAATAAATCCCAAGTACCTGACCCCAATTGCATAGGATATGGGAGTCTGAGCGTTGGCCTCATATTCATGGGCGTTAAGACATCATCCTCTTCTTCAACTGATCCGGTGGGGATACTTACCCCCAAGTTTATATGTGCTTTACCACTAATCTTATACAATGCAGTAAGCCTCGTATCTCCGATCCCACTGGACTGAGTGGTAAACTCTCCAAGCGTGTTTGTGCCCATTCCACCCTGATAAGTGGTATGATCCATTTCATTGGAAATAATCATGCCCATAGCCATCAAAGTGAGTTTATCAGTTGGAGCATACATCGCACCAATCATGTGCATCTGCATCGTCATTCTTAATGGGACAACTCTCAGCGTTGGAGGTTGTCCTTCCAAGCCAGAGAATCGATTTGGAATGGTCGAGGCGATTTCGTCTGCTGATATATCATCCGAGCCTACGAGATTATCCTCCATCGGCATAGACATAAATCGATACGAAATCATGAACTCACCCTTTTTGTGGGTGTGATCTCCCATCACCCCGATGGGTGCGTGTGAGTCCGGTCGGCTTGTATTTTTTTCTTGTGCATAAGTTTTCAGGCAGGCGCACACTGCTACCCATAGTAGTATCTGTTTCATAGTACGTTTGGTTAAAAGAATAAAAAGAAAGTGGAGGTGAACTAGGCCAAACGCTGTGGGGGCTTATCATCAATTTTTTTCGAAATTGATTGATAGAGATCTAGGTAGAAAAGTGGTTTTTGATGTTTGAGATCGCTTGATGTAGTATTCGGAAGTAAGTGGTTGATTTCTGCCAGCTGCAGATTTATTTGAACAGGCTTAATACTTCGTTCCTTTTCATCACTTTCTCGCTGCTGCGCTTCATCTAGTTTGCGAACAAGAAAACACCTTCCATCGCAGGTATTGATTTCTAAGAATCGTTCCTCGCAAAGCTTTTCAATGATGTAATCTTTGCGAATCTGGTATTCCAGATAGATAAACGGCCTAATAAGGGCTTGTGTAAATCCCATTGCTAGAACAAGGCTATATAGTAACCCTTTGGCCATTTAGTTTAAAGCTATTTCAAAGTCATCACAGTCCAATCTTATGTCTCCACCATTTAACGGTTTTTTAATGAATTGGCAATAATGGCCTTTCGTATTCTTCTCATAGAAGCTACATCCAAAGCAGGTACGTTGCGTTTCGATGATGCCTGCTTGGTTGAGCTGGTAGATCAATTGACTTAGAGAGGCATGGAGTGAAGTTTTCTGATCGGATGAAAGTGTGCTAATTGCTTTGATGAGGGGAGTCTCAAATTCTTCAACCTGCTTGATCATATGCTGACCTTTGTCAGATGGAATGATTGTATAGGCTCTGCCGTCATCTCCAGGTTCTTTCAAGACCAATCCTTTATCATGCAGTGCTTTGATTGCATCACTTACAGTGGGTTTCTTCAGGTTAAACTCCTTGGATAGGTGGCTCACATTTGCAAGCATTTTATCATGTGTGCTTAGGAACAAAAGGATCTGGATCTGAATCGGACTTAGGCCTGTGTCCTTTGCTTTTTCCCATAGTAGCACTCGAAAGACTTCAGATAGTCTTTCCAAGCCTACCACAACTTTACTTGTCAGATCTACTTTCTGTACTTGAGGATCGAATGAATTAGCCATTTCTCAAAGTTAGTAATCCTAATAAATAAGGACCCAGGAAGGGTCCTTATCAATTTATTTTACGGAATAGGGAAGTGACAGATCTCCAGAGGCCACACTGTAAACGGAATATACGCCTAGCATCGGCAGTTCACTGTTTGAAGCATTCACCTGCATGTAGGCTGCTACTCCATCAAAATTGAAATCACTCTTGCCACCAATTCGATACCTTGGGACAATGACTTTGATTTCTGATTTGTCGGTAATCACAGGATATCCTGGAGAGTCCATATACATTGGCATTCCAGGGTTTGTTGGAGGTAAAGTGACCTGATCATTTTCTGGATCAAACTGCTTTACGGAGAGCCCACCTTTCACACGGTCATCTTTTGTCAGCACTACCCAATGGGGATGCCATACAACACCATCATTGGCGTAGTTATTGTCAGAATTTTCATCCCAAAGTGGTGTATCATCAAAGTCAGGATGAGAGGTTAGCGCAAGAGCAACTATACCCTCTGTCTGACCAAAACCGACATCTGTTGATGAAAGATTGGTTGGGAAAACATAGCCAAGGACAGGAGCTCCGTCCAGAGAACCCACTTTCTGAGGGACACTGCTTCCAGCTTCGCCTTTGACGCTGATGGTAAAGACCAATTGGTCTAGGTCTTTGTCGAATGAGACTTCTGCTTTGGTAATTCTCAAATCTTCAGAAGTAGCAAATCTCGGATCTTCATTCTCTCCTTGAGAGAATGATTGACAGCCAAATGCTGCGATCATGAGGAATAAATATAGTTTTTTCATTTTAATAAGGATTCCTTACTAAATACGAAGGTAGAACAATAAAGTTAGGAATCCTAACATAAAAAATAATCCAGCCCATATTAATGAGCTGGATTAATGCTAATTATTCATCTCTGAGTGATTCCACAGGGTTAGTGGACGAGGCACGAATTGTCTGAAAACCAATGGTTAACAGTAGCAGAAATACTACTGCCAGCAATGACACTACAAAATTGATCGGTGAGATTTGCACTCTGTAAGCAAAGTTGCTGAGCCATTCATTCATAGCAAATATGCAAAGTGGTACTGCCAGCACTAACCCAATGACTAAGAGCATGACATATTCATGACCGATCATTTTCACCAATGATCCAATATTTGCTCCCAGTACTTTTCGGATGGCGAGCTCTTTTGTTTTGGTTTTTAGCACATATGCCACCAAGCCGAAGATGCCAAGAAATGCGATACCCAAGGCCATGATGCTGAATATTGAAAGGAGATCCAATTGCTTTCTTTCCTTAAGGTACAACTGGTTGTACAGGTCATCTAAGAACTGGTAGTCAATCTTAAAATTAGGAAAGAGCTCGTTCCAAGCGGTTTCTACTTCCTCCAGTGAAGTGACTATTTCATCGGTTTCCATTCGTAGCAGAATGGTATTTAGCCAAAGCGGTTCATAGACATAAATAGTAGGGTCAATTGCATTCTTCAAGGAAGCCTGATGGTAGTCTTCTACCACTCCCACGATGGGTCCTTTTTTCAGTTCTATCCAGAGCTGTTGAAACCTGGCTTGCTTTCCAATAACTTCATTGGGATCGGTGATGCCTAATTTCTCCATTGCCGTTTGGTTGATAAGATATGCTCTTGGTTGCTCAGCTAAATAGTCTACGTAAGAATAGTCCTCGGTAAACTCAGGGTAAATGCTTGGCTTGATGTAGTCTGGAAAATTTTCGCCAGCTACAAGATCAATATTCATCAAGTCGAAAAATTCGTGACCAACCACCTGAATGTCCATGACAGGCGCCTCAGACCTCACACTATGCATCTCAGATACCACGAAGTTTCCAGCATCTCGAATTTCTCTGGAAGGTACCTCCAGACAGGCCGTGACACCTTTAACTCCAGGTATGGAAGAGAGCTTTTGCTTTAGTACCGGATATTGATCTTTTACGCTATTTGGAACTCTTGGAAGCGCCAAAACTTGCTCGGGTTTCAGCGCTAAATTCTGTTTGTTCATGAATGAAAACTGGTCTGAAGCGATCAAGGCGCAGCAAATGAGTAGAAGAGCTACTGCAAACTGAACGGTAAGCATAATTTTTTTCATGCTGAAGGAGGTGCTCCCACGCATTTTCCAGGAAGGCGCGTGTTTTTGTAGCAAGGAGATTGGCTTAAAGCTTTTTGTGCTCTTAGCCGGATAGATTCCAGCGCAAAGGCCGACAAATAGGGATACTCCAAATAGCAAAGCTGCAATGGGAAGATAATCTAGCGTCATCTCAGATCCGGTAAAGGTTCTGAAATAGGAAAATGAAACTCCTATGATCAAAAAGCCGATGAAAAGAGCAATGAGGCTGTAAAAAGTTGACTCCAACAAGACAGCCCAAGCAATCTGCTTATCTGCTGCGCCTAGGACCTTTCTAACCCCTACTTCTTTAAACCTTGAGAGATAAACGGCGCTATTTAGATTAGTGAAATTGATGAAACCAATCAGGATAATGAGCAAGGCGATGATTCCGAAAATGTTGATGTTTTGCCAGTTTCCATTGGGGATGATTTCTCGTGCGATATTGGACTTTAAATGAATTTCCTTTAGAGGTTGGAGTACAAAAAACTCTTGAGCATCCTCACTCTCGCTGTGTTTTTCAATAAATTCTTCGATTGGTCCAGCTAGTTGATTGGCGCTCGTTTTTTCATCAAGAAAGATATAAGTGTATCCCCACCACGTGCGTTGATCGGGGCTGTCAAACGAAATCAGCATATTGATTGGAAGATGTGTGTTTGATGGTACGTCTTTTATCACCGCGGTAACCTGATATGATTTCGGCTCTGGAAACCACTCACCAGACATTGCAATTTCCTCGCCCACTGCCTGGACCTTTCCAAAGTATTTTATTGCTAAAGATTCAGTCAGAACTATTGATTTAGGATCTGCTAATGCGGTTTTGGGATCACCTTCAATAAAATCGAAGCTAAAAACCTTGAAAACATCTGGATCCGTTTGATAGACGAAATCCTCTTTGAACTTACGAGACCCTATTTTGACGTACTTCTGCTCATTGTTCTGGAACCGAATAAGTGTTTGAATACCTGGAACTTCTTCCGGCAACAGATTGACATAATCAACCGGTACTCTCGCCCAATGGGAGACATCATCTCTCGATTCTGTTTTGTAGGTTACACGGTAAATACGGTCAGCATTGCTATGGAAATCTTCAAAGCTTAGCTCGTAATTCAAGTAAATGGTGATGAGCCCAAAGACAGTAAAAGAGAGTGCTATCCCCACTACATTTAGAGTGGCGTAAAGTGGACTTTTTTTGAAGTTTCTAATTACCGAGAGTAGGATACTTTTGATCATAGCATTTGTGTTATTGGATCTATAAGATTTCTTTTGTTTTTTGTAGGCATAGGATCTTGCGCATCGTATCACATTCCACCAATACCTCATTTCTGGGTGCTTTTTCCCTTTTTCAATGTCGAGATAAAATTTCTCTTCTAAATCTCCCTCTAGCTCTTCAACTCGCTCGTCCGAGCAGTACCAGCGAAAGATCATTAAGGCCAGTCTTGGAGGATGTTTATGACTCATAGCCGATCGAAAGGTTAGTGATTTGCTTCTTGAGCTGATTTCTTAGCTCAGATAGCTCATTAAGTGAAGTGACTGCCTGCTCGGTCAAAAAGAAAATTCGCTTTTTCTTCCCTCCGCGCTTTGCGTTGGAATCGCTCAACTTGGAGTCGAGAAATCCTTTCTCCTGTAGTCGATATAGGGTGGTATGAATAGCACTGATATTGATACTCCTCTTTGTCTGCTTCTCATACTCTTCCACTATCGCAACAGAGTATGCCTCATCACCCATCCCAGCAATCAAGAGCAGTATCAATTCTTCTAAATTTCCAAGTTTTATTTCCTTCATTTATTTCACTTTTGAAAGTAATTAACTGATGCAAAGAATTAATGTTCACTTTTGAAAGTATTATTACAAAAAAATTTTGATAACAATGCCTACGTAAGGCTTACCAAAACTTCTGGATGACAGAAAGTAGATTGGGATGGATACCGCCTCCAGCAACGATCTCTCTGCCAAAAATGAAATCCTCTCCTCCTTTAAAATCTGTGATAGATCCACCCGCTTCCTTTACCAGAATGACACCTGCGGCTATGTCGTAAGAATTGAGGTTGTGTTCGAAAAAGCCTCCGTATCTGCCGCAAGCAACATATGCCATGTCTGCTGCAGCACTACCCATCCTTCTAAGGCCTTGGGTATTTTTCATTAGCTGGTTTAATATTTTGAGGTATTGGTCTAGCTTTTCAAAGTTGTAGTAGGGGAAACCTGTGGCAAGCACCACCTCCTTGAATTCCGTACTGGGTGAAACTTGTATTGGTTCATTATCCAGGTAAGCCCCGCCATCTTTCCACCCGTGAAAGCATTCGTTATTAGCTACTTCGTAGACAACCCCAGCAACAATTTCATGATTATACATCAACCCGATGCTTACGCAATAATTCGGTATTCCATGAATAAAATTTGTAGTGCCGTCTAAGGGATCGATGATCCAGGTGTATTCTTTTTGACCTTGGTCAGTCATGCCCTCCTCGGTAATGTAACCCGCGTCTGGGATCAATGCCTCAAGGCCCTGAACAATCCTTTTTTCTGATTCCTTGTCTACATAGGAGACCAGGTCACTGTGACCTTTCTTAAGTTCCACTTTATCGTAGGTGAAGGTGAGACGCTCGTTACGAATGAAAGCACCAACTTCTTTGGCGATTTCAGCAGCTTGCTTGGTTATGTGCTCGAGGTTCACTTTTTTCCTTCGATTACAATGACGAATTCTCCTTTGATGGATTTCTTGCTGAAGTAAGTTAGCACCTCTGCTACTGAACCAGTAATGGTCTCTTCGAATTTTTTTGTTAACTCTCGGGAAACGGAAACCTTCCTTTCGGCTCCCAGAATTTCCTTGAACTGTTCCAATGCCTTCAACAACCGATGTGGAGATTCATAGAGCACAATTGTTCTTGGCTCACTCTTCCATGATTCAATTCTTGTCTGCCTACCTTTTTTGTGCGGCAAGAAGCCCTCATAAACAAACCGATCTGTTGGGAATCCAGATTTAATTAGAGCTGGCACAAATGCGGTGGGACCGGGCAGGGCTTCTACTGCTATTTCGTTTTCTATGGCTGCTCTAACGAGCAGAAAACCTGGATCAGAAATTCCGGGAGTGCCCGCGTCTGAGATCTGAGCAATGTCATTTCCTGACTTTAGCTTCTGAATGATTTCTTCAACTTTCTTATGCTCGTTGTGCGCATGAAAACTTTGTGAAGCGGTGGAAATTTGATAGTGCTTTAGAAGGAAGCCTGAAGTCCGTGTATCTTCAGCTAGAATCAGATCTACATCGTTCAAAACTTGGACTGCTCGGTAAGTCATGTCGGCTAAGTTGCCGATGGGTGTGGGGACCAGATAGAGCTTACCAGAGGATTCCGCCATGGTAAACCTTAGGCTACTAGCTGGTCAATTGCAGCAGCCAACTTGTGATCTTTATCGGTGACTATGTCTCCCGCATCATGTGTATTTAGTTCAAAGCTGACCGTGTTGTACACATTGCTCCAGTTTGGGTGATGATCCATTTTCTCAGCAATAATTGCCACCTGACTCATGAAGCCGAATGCTTCAACAAAGTCTTTAAAGGAAAATGTCTTTTTGAGTCTGTTATCTTCTTCTTTCCATTCCATGATCATAGTGCTATTATGCCTTCAATTTTGTAAGCCTGGTTGTATACATCTATTACTTCCTGACTCGAATTCATTTTCTTATTGATTGTGATACTGACATACTTGTTGCCGGAGCTTGGCTTCAGCTTTATATCTGCATCACTTACCAAAGATTCAACTTCCTGCCGATGCTCAGGTTTGACTATGAACTTAAAAATGTAATCTCCTGGAAAGTCATGGTTGTTTTCCAGCTTTTCTTTAAATGCCTTTTCGTCCCAGCTCATATCAAAATACTATTCTTCGAATGCCCACTCAATTTTATCCTTCATGTCCTTCACCACAATTCCCTCACTTTTTAGTTCAGCTCTTAATTTATCGACTTTCTCGAAATCCTTGTTGTATTTGGCTGTTTTATACTCTTCCAAAATAGCTTTAATGAGTTGCTGATAATCCACATTCGCCTCCACCTTCAAACCGAGTACATCTTTATTGAATCCAAGGAAGGTATTTTTCATTTTCTCAAAAGCCTCTTTGCCAATTTCTCCGAACTTCAGTTGCCCAGTGTGTAAGGAATTGATCTTCTTGACCATATTAAACAGATGACCTATAGTCAATGCTGTATTGAAGTCATCGTTCATGGCATGGTAGCAGTTATCGCAAAACTTAGTGATTTGGTCTGCTTGCTTTTGGTTTAAAGCTCCTTCATCTTCCACCCAATCCATTTCTTCCATAAGCCTCATGCCATTGGCCAACCGCACATATCCTTTTCTGGCAGCTTCTAGGGCATCATTGGAAAAGTCCAGCGTGCTTGCGTAGTGAGATTGAAGCATAAAGAACCTGATAGTCATCGGGCTATAGCCCCTTGACAACAATTCGTGATCACCAGAGATGAGCTCTCGGGGGAGGAAAGAATTTCCTAAAGATTTGCTCATTTTCTGGCCATTCACGGTGAGCATATTTGTATGAAGCCAATACTTGGCTCCTTTCTTACCGTGACTTCCGGCATTTTGAGCAATCTCGCATTCGTGATGTGGAAACTTTAGATCCATTCCGCCTCCATGGATATCAAATTCTTCGCCTAGATATTTTGTGCTCATCACAGAACACTCGAGGTGCCATCCTGGGAAGCCATCACTCCATTGGGTTTTCCAACGCATGATATGTTCTGGGGCAGCCTTTTTCCAAAGCGCAAAATCCAAGGGGCTTCTTTTGTCGCTCCCGCCATCAAGATCACGGGTATCACTAATCAAATCATCAATATTTCGACCGCTTAGGATTCCGTATTTATGTTCTTTGTTGTACTTCTCTACATCGAAATAAACAGACCCATTTGATTCGTACGCATAGCCATTCTCAATCAATTGCTGGGTCATTTCAATCTGCTCCATCAGGTGACCAATGGCTGACGGTTCGATATCGGGCGGGATGGCATTAAATAGGGCCATGACATCATGGAAATCATTGCTGTACATCTGCACAATTTCCATGGGCTCAAGTCTGTCTAATTTGGCTTTCTTGGAAATCTTATCTTCCCCAGTATCAGAAAGATGCCCAACGTCGGTAATGTTCCGAACGTACCTTACTTTATAGCCAATGAATCGGAGGTATCTACTTATGACGTCAAAACTGAGGAATGTACGAACGTTTCCGAGATGAACGTTACTGTAGACGGTAGGGCCGCAAACGTACATACCTACAAAAGGGGCATTAAGCGGCTGAAATTCTTCTTTTTGTTTAGTGAGTGAGTTAAATACTCTGAGTTTACCGACCATTAAGAATGCTATTAATAGATGCAAAGAAACGAAATAAGGGGTGATATAAAAGGTTTATCGAATACTCCAATTGAGCTGAAGTAATATTTGGAACTTTACCTCTGTACAGATAGTATTATTTTGAATTTCATAAATTCGCAATGCGTTATCTCACCACTAATCACACAATGAAAAAAGGATTTAGTCTTTTTTTATTAATTGTTTTCTCCTTCTCTCTTTTTGCTCAAAGCTTTGACCAGCTAATTGAGACTTCCCAAAGTGATATTGAAAAAAATCATTGGGAGAGAGCCTACAGAAATCTGAACGAACTTATTGATTCTTACGAAGATGAAATGACCTATCTGCAGAAAGCCAAGGTCTACAATTCTCTAGGGTATTTGAATCTAATGTTCATGGATCCCGAGGAAGCTGAGCTAGACTTGAACCGTGCATTGCTTTACCACGAAGAGGCAGGCATTCCTAACGAGGAAGCATATGCTGAAGCCCTCATCAATACGAGTATGCTGTACCTGGAGCAGGTGGAATTTGATCTTTCGAGGGATTATGTAAAGAAGGCATTGGATATTCTCGAAAAGAAAGATGAGTACTATGTCGACTATCTTATAGCAAGAACTAAGCTAGCGAGGATTTACGAAGAGGCTGGATCCTATACTTTGGCCTTGAGTATTTATGATGAAAGTTATGACAAGCTCATCGCCTTAGGTAACGAATTATCTCCTGATTTTGCTGATATCTGTTCTCATAAAGGTAGAATACTGACCTTAACTGGAAATCCTATTGAAGGGGAGCGCTTCATCAACCTAAGCTCAACCATTTATGAATCGCTAGGAACAAACTATAACGTGCAGAGAGCAGAATCTCTGGAAGACCTGGCTTTGTTTTATGAGCAAATGGGTAGGTTCGATGAGGCAGAAAACCTTTTGTTAGAGGTACTGGCATTGAAACGATCTATTCCAGATGAGGCAGACATTCTGATTATTGAGACATTGAATGACTTGGGTGTCCTTTATAACCAGCTTGGAAGGTTTACTAAAGCTGAAAAAATGTTCAGTGAGGTAATAAAGGAGTCTGAAGAGAATGTCGGAGTTAGTCATCCCTTTTACGCCACTGCTAAAAATAATCTCGGTATGCTTGCTCTCAGTAGAGGAAATTACTCTGAGGCTAAGGTCATTTTGGAGGAGGCTTTACAGCTCTATAAGGAGAGGTTTGGACCTTCACATCCCTACTATGCGAACACTTTAAACAATCTCGCACGCACAGCACGAAAACTTGGAAACATAGATCAAGCTGAAAGTTACTATTACGAAGTACTAAAGATCGATCTTAAGCTTTTTGGTGAAGACCACCCCAACTACGCAACAACTCTTTTGAACATTGGGATTCTGTTGAGTGCGTCAGACAGAGAGGAAGGGGCAGGAGAGTTTTACGAAAAAGCGCTAAAAATTAGAAAGATCGCCTTGGGAGTCAATCACCCTTCCTATGGAAGTGCATTAGATTACCTAGGCCTGCATTACTTAGCGGTTAATGAATTAGCCCTCGCTGAGGAGAGCTTTCGAGAATCCATTGGCATTCAATTGAATTTGATCCAAGCACTTTTTCCAATCATGTCTGAGCAGGAGCGGGAGCAGTTTTACTTTCAAGTACGAGAGAAAGTTGAGCGGTACCATTTCATTGCAAGTCAGTTATTGGATGAAAACCAAGACTTAGCAAAACACATTTTTGACTTTCAGGCAAAGACTAAAACACTACTATTCAACTCTCTCGATAAGGTTAAAGACATTGTTGCTGACTCGAAGGATGAGGTGCTCAAGGAGCGATACAAGAAATGGTTGTCAGATAAGAGCTTGCTTGCGAGCTACTATCAAATGGGTGTAGACGAGTTGGCTGATCTTCATATTAACCTAGAACAGGTCGAATCAGATATTGAGAGTCAGGAACTATTTCTTAGTCAAAACATAGAAGCTTTTGAAGAAGCACTGCCGCACAAAAACCTAAACTCGGAAGCGATTCAAAAGGCAATAATAGACGGTGAAGCTGTAGTAGAAATAATTCAGGTGAGGGAATTTAGACCACTACTTAAGGGGCGTGAAAACATCTTTGGCTTTACCGATAATTCGAGTTACTTGGCAATAATTCTGGATGGAGAAAAGATACAGCATACGTTCCTAGGAGAGAAAAACAAAGTGGATCAAGAGCACCTGTTTGCAAGTCAAAACGCCCAGGATTCTTTTGCCCAGTACTGGGAACCGATAATAAGCAAAACAAAGGGTGCTGGATGGTTAAGAGTGGTTCCCGATGGGCTGTTTCATAAAGTCAATCCTAACCAATATCAAATCAATAAAAGAACCTTTGTCATAGATGAGCAATACGTTTCATACTTGTCAAGCGCTCACGATCTAGTAAGGTCAAACAAAGAATCGTTCAATAACAAATTTTACCATATTCAAAATCCAGACCTGGATGCATTCCGCTTTTCTCAACTTAGTGAGGATAGCTTAACTGAGGAACCTTCTATTGAGTCAATTTTTTCGCACTGGAAAACTGTCACTTACCAAAATGAGGATGCCAATGAGTTCAGGTTGAGATCGGCTTACAACCCCACGATTCTTCATGTGTCGGCTCCAATATTTCTAGAAAGTAGTAAGACATTTATTGAGAATAAGACGGCATTATCCGATGCGTCATTCAATTCTGGCATATTTTTATCTGGAGTATCTGATTCATACAAAAAATATCAAAAAAGCATACCTTCGATTCCTGAAAACGATGGAGTGCTGACTGTTTCTGAGATAATGAAACTTGAATTGGAACGTACTAGGTTAGTATTTTTATCATCCGTTGAACTTGAGAAAGCTATTATTGAGGGTGGCGATGGCTTTTTTGGACTAATAAGAGCGTTTTCGGTTGCTGGAGCTAGAAATGTAATTACCAGCATTTCGGAAGTTAATGAAACAGAAAAAAGAGAGTTTATAGAGATATTCTATCAACGGTTTAAAGAAACTGATCAAATAGAAGCTTCGTTTAGACATGCTCAACTTGAAATGAAAGAGAGGTA
>CAYYNA010000028.1:0-6205 GCA_964472815.1 uncultured Roseivirgaceae bacterium | reverse complement strand
ATGATGCAGGATTACCAGAGTGCGCAATATTACTATGAGCAAGCGGGTCAAGATCCTGATATTAGATATCCACTTGCCCCTTACTACTATGCACTGATGCAGAAGTACAGTGGTCAATACGACGCTGCGCTTAAAAACTTCAAGAAGTTTGGCAAGTTCCTTTCAGAAAATGGGCTAAGTCAGGATAAGAAGTACCAGTATTATTACAAACAGGCCAAGGTTGAAATCGATGGATGTCAAATGGCACTGAACCAAATCAGCATGGTCCACCCAGATCGCGAGTTTGGCATCTTGGAGATCCCCATTAATTCGGAGTACAGTGATTATGCTGCCTATTCCATTTATGACGATAATCTGGTAACGCTCTCCTCCGCGAGAGCAAAAGGAAAGGAGAGTCTCCTTGAGCCGCAATATGGAGAGTCCTTTGCTGATGTCTACCGATTCAGGAAAAGTGAAAGCGGTGGATGGCAAGAGCTAGACTCTGACGATCGATTTGATAAGGTCATCAATTCAAAGGGAGGAGATGGTTCAGGTACATTTAACAGGGACCGAACGAAGTTTTACTACACCTACTGCGGTGACGATCTAAATGGTGTTTGCCATATATATATATCAAAATTGAGTGGTGGCAGGTGGTCCGAACCGATTGCCTTGAATCATAACATCAACGAGTACGATGTAAATTCTAAGCATCCCAGTTTGACATTTGGAGGTGATACGTTGTTCTTCACTTCAGACCGTGAGGGGACTGTCGGTGGGATGGATATCTGGATGAGTCTGGATGCAGGAAATGACAACTGGGGACCAGCAATACATTTGGGTAGCGAGATAAACACTCCTGAAGATGAAAGATCTCCTATGTTTGATGCAAAGAGTAAGACCTTGTTTTTTGCCTCGAATGGCCACAGGGGATTTGGGGGATACGATATCTACATAGCGCGTGGTGCAAAGTTTGAAACAGCGGAAATCTACAATGCGGGTATTCCTTTCAATTCTTACAGAGATGATATGTTCTTCTTTTTGGGAGACAACAAGGGCTACCTGTCTTCTAATAGAGATGATAGTGAATCCATTGGAAAATTTGATATCTGGGAATTCACCATAGATTCTAGGCAGGACATTATAGACGATGTTTCGGGGGAAGGTACCATCGCAGGAAGAAACTCTCTTTTTACTGACGACTACAATTTCGATAATACCGAGACCGAAATAATTAATCAGATAATTTCAAGAAAGCTGTCTTCTTCAGTTTCTGATGTGGATGTGATCCTAACTACTCGTCAACTCGCTGTATACAACTCCCTAAGCAGCGACGATCTAGAACGAATTGATCGCATTGTTAACGCACGGATTAAAAAGATGACATCCAACATGATGAAATCAATTCGCACAGAGGATGATTTCTATTACAAGCAATTGAGCGTTGATAAGCGAAGAAAGGTGGACAATATTGTATCATCTTATCTAGAACAGCAAGGTCTTGGAAACAGTGTGAGTTTATCTAAGGATGTTTTTCAGTTTTATAATGACGTTGAAACGGAAGAACGTGAGAAGATTGACTACTTGGTATCAGAGCGAGTTCGGAACGCAAACAACTTTAAGCCTGCTGCTCCGACTTATAATTCTTTCTCCAACGTGGAACGCTTGAGCTTGGATGCCATTGCCATGGCAATGATTAAGCAAAGGAAGAATTTGCTTCAACTAAGGTTGAGCATGAAAGAGCGTGCCTTTTTAAATAATCAGCTGAAGCTGTCCAAGGAAGAAGATGTTAATCAAGCACTTAGAGAAAGACTTATCACCTTAAGTAATGAAGATCAAAATGCAGTAGGTCAAACCGAGCGTGATTTTTATGACGGTCTGAGCGATGAAGAAAAGACGTACTTAAATTCATTAGCAACTACCTACATGGTATCTGATGCTAGTCAGCTAGAGGAAAATCTCAGCGAAGAAGATCTCTCACTGTTCAAAGGAAAAAGCATTGCTGATCAAGATAAGCTGAACAAGTTGCTTTTGAAGTTGATGACAAATTTGGCCAATTCAAGTACCTACCTTGCTGAGACTACCTTCACCGAAGATGAGCTGCAGTCTGCAATCAGTGATGATGCAGAAGAAACCGTCAATAATCTTCTTCAGATTAGACCAGATTTAACTGAAGAGCAGAAAAGAGCGCTGGAAAGGTTTGTCAATACCACATTTGACTCCTACATGGCAGAACCTCAAGGAATTTTCTTCGAGACTCCATCATCGATTATTGCTTCTGCGGGCTTAGATACCGGTGGTGATCCAACGGCGAGACTCTCTGACGATGACCTTCAACAATATGCCAGCCTGTCGATGGACAAAAGGAGACTTATTGATAATCTAATCGGCTTGGACTACCTAGAAGATAACTTTTACAATCGAGCGAAGAAATTAAGGGATGAGGCGGAACTTGGTCGTACACCCAAAGCTGAACGAGTGCATCTAGCAATTTTGTCCAAGAATGCGGCTGGCCAGGAAATCAAAGATTTTGAAAAGAGTTTCCTCTCTGCTGCTTTTGCGCACTACAATAACCTTTCTGAAGCAAGAAAAGCATTTTTTAACCGAGTGGTGCTTGATGATGCTTTTGATAGGAGGAATGGTAAATACATCTTGTCTGAAAAGGACAGCAGAATGAGAAGTCAACTTACCGCCTCAGAAGAAGCATTAATGGACCGAATTAGGAAGTTTAGGTTTAACAATGAGCGAATTCTTACCGAGAACCTTGCTGTAGAAGCAAAAGATATCAATGAAGTTCCTGTAGACATTATCTCTATTGCTGCAGAGGTTGAGGAGGAGAATAAACCGGAGCAGCTTCTAGGAACTCAAGATATCCTTGCTACTGAAGAATCAGGAGAAGTGAGAATAAGCTTACCAATCAATAAAATTGAAGGGTACTCAGAAATAACCATTACTGGTCAGCTAGTAGGCGAGTTTTCTGAAAAGCCGCTATCCTCTTATCCTATTACTCTTGTTGCTTTTGATGATGATGCTACTGTTGTCGAAGGGTATACAGACTCAGATGGTTTCTTCGATTTCACTATTTCTCCAAGGAAGTACGATATCAGGTTTATGAAGTCGTCTACCAATGAAGGTGTTGGACTAGCAGCGTTTAATGTTGAGGGTAAGCGTAGAAAAGACAAAGAGGTTTTTGTTAGCGCAACTCGTGCCTTCTTTGATGTTAGCTCCTTTGCACTTAGACCCGAGGTGACGATTCTACTAGACGAAATTGTTAATGCTTATCGAAGCGTTGGAACAAAGATTGAAATCGAATCGCATACCGACAACACAGGGTCTGTAGATTTCAACCTGAAATTAAGTAAGGACCGAGGCTACTCAGCACGTGATTATCTTCTTCAAAAGGGAGTTGACCAGTCGGACATTTCAGTAATCTGGCATGGTGCTGGTAAGCCTATTGCAGACAATGACAATCCTTTTGGAAGGCGGCTAAACAGACGCTTGGATATAAGACTAATTGGTAAGGAAGAAAGAAGCTTTGGTAACTTTTACTTAGTTCGTCCTGGAGCCACCCTCAATTCGATTTCAGAAAGCTTCGGTCTGGACCCATACATCATCAGGTTCATAAATGGTATCGAAGATGTAGAAGCATACCAGCCAATAAGGATTAAAGCTGGAAGGCCTATAGTGGATTATAATCTAGTGGTTCCAGCAGATGTAAACCCTAATGCTGATTTTGTTTATACAGTCCTCAAGGGAGATTCGCTGGAGAAAGTGGCACAGAAATTTAGCGTACCGGAGGAGCTATTGATGGAGCAAAATAATCTGTCTTCAACGGTACTTACGCCTGGGTCCCAGCTGATTATCTATCCTAAGGATTAGAAAAGAGGATTTGAGAATTTCTTAACAGATCTCTTATTACTGAAGTAGTACTGAAGTGAAAGCTCCACAGAATTTTGAGCAAGGTTGAAATCCTTATTTTCAACAAATAAGGCACTGTTTAGATCGTAGCTTGCACGAACAGTCAAATTATTAACTCTCACTCCGCCCATAAAAATAAACGAGTCCCTGAAGCGGTACCAGGTTCCAAACAGCAACTGAGTGGAGCCTCTTGCCGAGTACCTTCCGGTCTGCGGAGAGTAAATGACATTAATCCCTGCATTGTACTGATAATTTCTGCTGAGGTAGAGGAATAGCAAACTAGGAGTAACAAAAAACTTATCAATTTTAAACTCAATTCCACCATTGTACTTCAATAGAATAGGATCAGAAACATCTTCTGCTACGCTGAAGGACGTATTAGGCTGATTAAGGTTAGTAGCCGAAATTCCAACAAACCCGCTATAGTTATATAAAAAGTAATTTCGGTCTGGATTGAAATAGTACATTACTCCACCATTTACTACAAAGCTTTGGATTTGACCATCAAACTCCGTAACTGGGATGGCCCTTGTTTCATCAAAACCTGCAAGGAAGGCGTTGTATTGTGATCCCCACTGCAAGTTGCTGAAGGAAAGCTCTCTTAGATCATACCCAACTTGTGCCCCAACAGAAATGAGATAGGAACCAAGTAAGCCTAGTTTGAAGTTGTGTGCATAGTTCAAGAAGACGGAGTTGCGCTGAAAAACACCTCCAAAGGACTTTTCATTAAAGGCCATTATGCCCACTCCACCAATAGATCGCTCATTAGGCTGCTTTGACTTGATCGGAAGAATCAGTGAAACCTGCGTCAGTTCATTAATTACTTGGGAAGTCTGCACTTGCCTTTTGTGATTCATATGTAAGGCCGGCTCATTGTAGATACCACTAAAACCTGGATTTAGATACAATGAGGCAGCATAATACTGCGAAAACTGCGAGTCCTGGGCTTTGGCAAGCAACCCACTCATAAGAAGCAATATGATAGGTACCTTTCTCATCTTATCATAAAGAATGATTTACTTTCTTCAATCACTAAGCCATTATCATACTTTATCCTTAAAGAATAAAAGTATACACCGGAAGGCTCTTCCACTCCGTTGATATTGGTGCCGTCCCATCCTCTTTCATTAGCCTGAATGAACGAAGTAGTGGAGTAGACCTCCGCTCCGAGTCTGTTAAAAACTTGAAAGCTAAAATCTTGATTGGAAACACGTTCTCCGAACACTTTGAATGTCCGATTATCGGGATCTTGTGCGCTCGGAGAGAATACTTCAGGAACATAATAGAAAGGCTGACTTGGGACTTTAGGTGCTAAGCCAATCGCAAAAAACAGTTTTTGTCCTGAGTCTAGAGGCACAGGCCTTTCAGCCAATATGGTCCCGAAAGTGAGAGAATCAGACTCTGTGATATCTTCAGCACCAAGTGATTGCCAACGGTTGGTGAGATTTGTGGCAAAAGCAATTGCAGGCTCATTTGAAATATGACGTATGAAATTGCGAACTCTGAAGTCAGTAAGGTCTTCTTCACTAAACTCTAGCTGAATGGCAGACTCATCTGCTACCCCATTTACTAGTTCCAATTCCCAATAACCACGATGTGAGACACCAAGCAGACTATCTCCTGGCTCTGGATCCACAGGATTTGGGCGGGTGAAGGAAGCCTCCAGTTCCACGTCATTTCCAAAAACATCTAAGAGTGTCATGGGGGAATAAACACCATTGGACCCGACTGGAAAGATCTTTATGCCACTACCTCTTGAGGTGATCGATCCTTCGAAGTATGAATCATTTGAACCTCCAACAACACTGGCATTTTCACCAAGGATAAAGCGTGTGGAATTTCCGGTTTCTATTGTTCCAAATCTGAACTCAATGCGATCTTGGATGATGTACTCTTCTCCGGGAAATGTAATTGCCCCAAGGGTGTTGACGGTCAGTGAACTGATTTCAAGCTTAGGAGGTGTGATCATCTGATCTTCTCCTCCTTTAAATTCCAGATCACCTTCAAGACCATTAAAATTATTATTGACCGGCCAATCGCCGAAAAGGGTTATGGTCCCAATGTTTTGAATTGCGCCATTATTCCAAAGGTTACCTCCAATTTCCAGATTGGCTCCTTCAGAGACGTGTACAAGTGCATTGTCCCCGATATACAGGTTTTGCGCAGAGGAGCAAATAGCGATTGCCAGAAGCGATATAGTAAGCAAGCGTTTACTCATCTTCAGCAGTACTTGTATTGCTATTTCCTTTGAGCATCTTTTTGATGAAATCAAGATCAGATTTCATTTCCTCATTGTCCTTTTGAATGG
>CAYYNA010000027.1:21617-24430 GCA_964472815.1 uncultured Roseivirgaceae bacterium | reverse complement strand
TAGGGTTTAAGATAGATTTCCGTGAGTTTACTCCAGACAGCTCTGAAGTAGTCTTGGATCAACCAACTTTTGATGTAACTACTATACCCATGGATCACCGAGTGCCTTGTGCTGGATTCCTATTTAGGGAGAAGCCGAAGGTGCGTAGGATGAATAGGGAAGCCTTGGCTGAACTTAAACCCTCTAAGTTGGAGATTCTTGATCTGAAAGAGGGGAAGGATGTTTATCATGAAGACGGGTCTGTCAAATTCGAGAATAAACTGATGACCCTAAATCCTGCAGCATCCTACAGTTATGCTTATTGCTCAGATACTCGGTACAAGCCAGTGTTGAAGTCTCTAATTGAAGGGGTAGATATGATGTACCACGAGGCAACATTTGCTGATGATATGAAGGAAAGGGCAGGGGCAACCTATCACACCACGGCAGCCCAAGCAGCCCAATTTGCTAAAGATGCCAAGGTTGGAAAGTTGCTATTGGGACATTTTTCGGCCAGGTACAGGGAACTCGATCCGATACTAGAGGAAGCACGGATGGTATTTGAGCATGCTGAGTTAGCAATAGAAGGAACCGTATTTACTCCAAATGAAAAATAAGAAACAAGCACTCTTCATTATTCTAGCAGCGATTTTTCTTACCAATGCCATCTTGGCTGAGCTTATTGGTGTAAAGATCTTTTCACTGGAGGAGACGCTCGGTTTCCGTCCTGCAAATATTTCTATACTCGGATATACGCTTGACTTCAACTTAACTGCAGGGGTGATGATTTGGCCAGTAGTCTTCATTACAACCGATATCATCAATGAATACTTCGGAAAGCGAGGAGTACGAAGGATCAGTTTCATAGCTGTGGGATGCATTTCATACGCCTTTCTAATGATCTATCTGGTGACTTTACTTAGCCCAGCAGCTTTTTGGATGGATGTAAACAGTACGGGACCAGATGGTGGTCCATTCAATGTGAATTTTGCTTTTAACAAGATCTACACGCAGGGATTAGGAATCATTGTGGGCTCCATCGTTGCATTTCTCATTGGTCAGTTGCTGGACGTACTGGTATTTCAAAATCTGAGAAAGATTACAGGTGAAAAGATGATTTGGTTGAGAGCTACCGGATCTACTTTGATTTCTCAACTTGTGGATAGCTTCGTGGTTTTGGGCCTGGCGTTTTATATTCTTGCACCAGCAGACTCACGTTGGGAATTTAGCCAAGTGTTGTCTGTTGGTACTATCAATTACATATACAAGTTTGCTGTAGCAATTGTGCTAACACCGCTGATTTATCTGGGCCACTTTCTGATAGACAATTATTTAGGAAAGGAAGAAGCGGAGCGAATCAAGGAAGAAGCTGCCCAAAGCAGCTTTTGATTCATAATAATGTTCCATTAATTATTTGATGATTACAAATTGATAGAAGAATCACTTTGGTCTATCGATTGATTTAAAACCCAACCAAGTTATCTCGTTTACTCTTTACATCATGCGTTTCAACCTAACCCTCTTGTCCTCTCTTATTGTTTTCTGCTCTTATTCACAGCCGATCAATGTGACTGGGAAGTGGATTGGGAATGCGACGTTCTTAAACAAGTACTCCACCTTAGAATATGATCTCACTCAGGAGGGTGACAAAGTGGATGCCGTGGTGCTTTCCTACAATGACAAGGGAGATACCTTGAAGGTACGAATGGCGGGTAAGATATCCGGGCAGAGGTTGGAACTGACTGGAGAGGAGGTACTTTACAAAAGTGGCGGCTCCATTTGCATGGCAGATAACAAACTTTCGTTTACAAGGAACGGTGGTCAGCAAACGCTTGTGGGAAGATGGAGAGGGAATGCGAAACTGAACACTTGCCCATATATCAGCTCTGGCTCCATTACGCTGATCAAGCAAGAGCCAAAGCAGCCAAATCTTCAGCTTGTCTCTTCAGTTACTGAGACCAAAAAGATTGCTGAACAAGATGATGTAGGACAAGCGTTGATCCGCGAGCTGAGTAAAAGAAAATACTATGCATTGATTATCGGAATCAATGATTACGAAAATGAAAGTATCCAGGATTTGGACAATCCAATAAGTGATGCAAAGAACTTAGCAGGTGTGTTGATGAATCACTATTCCTTCGCTGAGGAAGATGTGAGTGTTTTGCAGGATCCATCAAGAGAGGACATCATAAAAGCCTTGGATGGGCTGACTGAATCAGTTACAGAAAAAGATCATTTATTGATCTTCTTCGCCGGGCATGGCATTTGGAATGCCCAGCTGAATCAGGGCTACTGGCTACCAAGTGATGCCTCTATGGATTCTAAATCCTACTGGCTATCTAATAGTACATTGCGGGATTATGTAGGAGGTATTAAGTCAAAGCACACCTTGTTGATTTCTGATGCTTGCTTCAGTGGAGGCATACTGAAGGAACGAGCGGTTTTTGAAAATAGCCGAGCGATCCTTGAGGTGTATAAACTTCCAAGTAGAAAAGCAATGACTAGCGGCACGCTCAAGACAGTTCCCGACAAGAGCGTTTTCATAGAGTACTTGATAAAGAACCTCGTCAATAACGAAGCACCACTACTTTCCGCTGACCAGCTGTTTCGCAACTTTAAAACGGCAGTGATTAATAACAGTCCCAATGGTCAGGTTCCTCAGTACGGACCGATTTCTCAAGCAGGAGATGAGGGAGGTGATTTTATCTTCTTGCGAAAGTCAGAGTAGAGCAATTCCTACACTAGTGATGATCAACGCGAATATGCTGATCATATAGTTAATACCGATTCCTTGTGTTAGGCATTCCTTGAAGCTTGTATTCTTATTGTTTGCT